>NZ_JBQERC010000006.1:0-147293 GCF_056534665.1 Ruegeria sp. P8 | reverse complement strand
GATTGCATGTCCGGTTGTCACCGACCACAGACGTTGGCGGTGCGACAAAGCGGCAAGACCGCCTATCTTTTCGGTGAGGTTACGGTTGTCGATCTTCCGGACATAATGATCTTCATGCGGATGTATGAGGACAGTACTGACGGCGACTTCGCTGACGCCAGGAAGCTAGGTAAGCTACGTTTCAAGGCGATTGCACGTATACCGGCACAAAAAAGATAGCCAACATGCAACTTGCCGACCAAAGCTCCGGTGTCGAGTTTTCAGCTTACAGTTTGTGTTTTTCGACTTAGCCTTCTGCACTGAACGGCTAAAATCTAAACCAAGCCTGCCATTACCTAAGATTGACCGCTGCAGAATACTATGATGTCGCTTTCGTACTTGACGGAACAAAGCACTATGGAACAATAAAGGCTTCTACGGTGTCCAAAGGTGCCTACGCACTGGGACTGAAACGGGAATGAGGACGGTGCACCAAACTACCGCACTGAAGCCTTGACCGCCCCCGCGACTGTGAGCGGCGAGCGGCCTTCCAATACCACTGGCGTAATGGCGCTGGGAAGGGGGAAGTCTGCTGTGACCTGCGAGTCAGGAGACCGGCCGTAGGATGGACACAACATATGCCGTCGGGTGTGACGGCGAGGAGGATTAAAATGACGACAAAAACGATCAAGGCATCCGCCGCTGGCGCATCCTTTCTGCCTGCAGTATTCGCCGTGGTTCTGGGTCTAGGGATCATTACCGTGACTGGCCATGTTCAGGCTTCTGGCCTGCATGACGCGGCTCATGATGTGCGCCACGCAACTGGCTTCCCCTGCCACTAAAACAATGTTCAGTCGTATTCTGACCAGCGGCTTGTTCGCTGGTGCAGCAGCGGGGCTGATTGCCGCCCTTCTGCAGTTGTATTTCGTGCAGCCAGTGCTACTTCACGCCGAGCTCTATGAGGGCGGCGACCTGGTGCATTTTGGCGCTGATCCCGTAACTGCGCATCCCGACCTGCCCGGCATGTTCGCCGAGCCGATGCGCGATGGTCTCAGCATTATCTTCACCATGCTTACCTACACCGGCTATGCGCTAGTCCTGGCGGCGCTGATGTCAGTAGCCGAACGTCAGGGGCATGAGATCAACGGCCGCACCGGCCTGCTTTGGGGTCTTGCGGGCTTTGTCGCCTTCCACTTTGCTCCTGGCTTGTCACTGGCTCCAGAAGTTCCCGGCGTAGCGGCAGCAGATGTGGGAGTGCGTCAGATCTGGTGGACGGTCACCGTTGCCGCAGCCGGCGTAGCCATGTGGCTGATTGCCTTTGGAGGTAACCTGGTAAGCTACCTGATTGCGGCCGTGCTGCTAATGGTACCGCATATTATCGGGGCCCCTGAGCCTGAGAGTTTCTCTGGGCCGGTTCCGACCGAGATCGGGGCGCTTTTTGCTGCCCGGGCCTTCGGCATCGGCATGGCCGCCTGGGCACTCTTAGGCAGTTTCACCGGCCACTTCTGGCAGACAGAAGGCAAGCGCGCAGGCGCTGCAGTCTGATCGCGCTCCTCCATTGCTACCCCGCTGGTTACACCGGCGGGTTTTTTTTATTGAGGATGACAAGATGTCCCGTTCTCTTGCTCTCTTTGCCATCGGACTTGTCTTTGGCGGCGGTGCTGGCTTTGTGATTGCCGCCAGCAGCGGTAGCACCTTTGAGAGCCATGACCATACTGACCCGGCCCAACACGGCGGCAACATGGAGATGGCAGCGCACGACCACTCCGCTGCCACTAATCTGCCTGCCGACAGCGACGCCCCCAGTGTGGCGATCCAGATGATTAAGGATCCTATGGCGGGCTGGAATCTGCGTGTGACACCGCAGAACTTTCGCTTTGCTCCGGAAAATGCCTCCACGGCTGACGTTCCAGGCGAAGGTCACGCGCATGTTTATATCAACGGCGAAAAGCTGGGCCGCCTTTATGCCAATTGGTTACACCTTCCGTCGCTCCCCGATGGCGATGTTGAAGTAAAAGTTTCTCTCAATGGCAACAGCCACAGCCCTCTGATGGTTGAGGGTGTGCCCGTGGAGGCCAAAGTGACCGTGCAGCCTGACGGCGATGACTCCTGATTGACATTCCTGGCTGAGAAGACAACTACGCGGATTCAGCGGGTCTAAGCGGCAAGTACAGCGTGCGCGCGGGTTTTTGCCGCTCTGTATCCAAGGACAGATAAGCTGTTGCAAAGCCGCGCCGAATTCCCGTCTTGTTCCTTTGGCTTGCATCGTCGGAAACCGAAAACATGAAGCAACTACAATGGGCATTTCGGTTCTTTCCATTGCTTTTTTGACCCAGTCCAAAGCAAACTCGATCAAATCAGAGTTCACGCCACCGCGCACCTGATCGACTGGATAAACTAAGCGTTACCTGAAACCTCTTGAAGCTCTAGCTGCTAGAGGCTTTAAGACTCGAATTTGATCGTGAAAATGCGATGCAAATACATTGAACTTGTGAACCAGGCTGAGATCTATGCTGACAAGGCGCTATTTCATTCAATCAACCACTGCGCTGTTTTCCGCGTCTGCGGCCAGTCCATTGATCGCCAAAACATGGCCAACCTCGTCGCAAAAGACCTATTGGGACAGCCAGGTCACGCCATTTGATTACGATCCAGCGACCTCAAATCCATGGGGCGTTCATGACCGTTTTTTACCACGACGTGTCGTAGCAAATGATGGTTTGGTTCCTGGTGACATCCATGTCGATGCGGTCGCGCGCTATCTTTACCATATCGAGGAAGGCGGGACCGCAATGCGCTATGGCGTTGCGATCGCGCGAGGGAACCTTTACGAGCCCGGAACCTATGCTATCCGGCGCAAGGTCGAGTGGCCACATTGGACGCCAACGGCTTCAATGATCGAGCGCAACCCCGAATACGCGGAATTTCGGGATGGTATGGAACCCGGGCCAAGTAATGCTCTCGGCTCTCGAGCCCTTTATCTATACGTTGGAAATCGAGATACATATCTCAGAATTCACGGCACGCCTCAGCCTAGAAGCATCGGTGGTCGCGCAAGTTCTGGATGTGTTAGAATGATCATGGCCCATATCAATGATCTCTACCCACATGTAAGAATCGGCTCGACCGCATATTTATACTCGGCCGAAGATAGCGTCACAGCCCGCTCATAAATTTTGGGCAGCGTAGGTGGACGTCGTCGCCCTCTTTTTTATCAGGCGTCTCGCGCGGCGCAGATCGGAGCGCCATTCGTCGCGCGCAATGGTACCAATGTCGTCTCGACAGGTCCGCTGTGCTCATACCAGAAGCAATTGTCTTCTGGCAAAAGGCGTGCCGTGGCCAGATCCTGCCCCGGCCCTGCCAGCGCAACGACTGAATCTGGCACGTTGCCTGGTTCAAGTGCTTTGCTTTTGGCCCCAGTGAACTGGGCTGAGCAACCGGCAGTAATCGAGACTAACGTGATGGTAATTGCGATCCGTTTCTGCATTGACCTGTTCCAGAATTTTTTGCGTCCTCTGCGACTAGATTGCATCCACGCGACCAGCCCGCAAGAAGGAATGGAGTGTCGGTATCACGCGCAAGGAACCCGGATGCTAAAAAATTCAGAAAGGTATTGAAGCTCTAGTTACTGTAGGAACTACTTACAAAGGACCATAGAGATTCTTGAGGTCCGATCATGTCATCCGATACCCATAGCCACGACCATGGCCACGAAAACAAACATGGTCACCACGCATGCAGTAGTGGCGGGTGTGGCGCCATCGCCCCCGCCGGTCCAATTCCTGACGGCGGTAGAAGCTTTCAGGTCTCTGGCCTCGATTGCGCCGAAGAGGTTGTGATCCTGAACCGGGTTATCGGCCCGAAAGTTGGTGGTGAAGAGCATCTCGCTTTTGATGTCATCAACAGTCGAATGACGCTTCTTGAAAGTGCTGCCAAGCTTTCTGACGAAGACGTCATGCTGCTGGTTGCCTGCACCGGTATGAACGCCAAACCTTGGGATGACGGAAATGCCGCCCTGGATCAGGCGGCGCATATTGCGCGTCAGCGACGGTTCACCACACTCAGCGGAGGTTTTTGGGCGGCAGGCTTTGGCTGGCACATCTTCGAAACAGGCATGGGCGGAGCGCTTGGACTGTTTTCGGGACATGGTGAGGTTCCGATGCCTTTGCCCGAGGCCACTTTGTTCGCGGTCGCGATCTTGTTTGGCGTCTGGCTGGTGGCCCCCAAGGCCTGGTCTTCGGCGCAGCGCCTTTCGCCGGATATGAACCTTTTGATGGTTGTTGCCGTCGCTGGTGCCATCGGTCTGGGTGAGTTTTTTGAAGCGGCAACTGTAGCATTTTTCTTTTCGCTCTCTCTTTATCTGGAAAGCTGGAGTGTCGGACGGGCTCGCAACGCAGTATCCGCGCTGCTTGATCTGGCCCCCCCGACGGTTCGGCTGGTTCGTGCTGACGGCTCAGAGGCAACGGTCCCGGCGGCGGATGTCTTTGTCGGCGACAGCTTCATCGTTCGGGGTGGGGATCGCATTCCACTTGACGGGGAAGTCATCGAAGGGGCCGGTGCCGTTGACCAGGCTCCAATCACAGGTGAAAGCGCACTGATCCCCAAAGAGCTGGGTGATGAGGTCTACGCCGGCACAATCAATGGTGAAGGCACCCTCAAAATACGTGCGACGAAAACAGCGTCCGATACCGTGCTTGCCAAGATCATCCGGATGGTCGGTGATGCTCATGCGCGCCGTGCGCCGGTTGAGCAGTGGGTAACAAAATTTGCGCGGATCTATACGCCCATCGTTATGGTCGTTGCAGTGGCCATCGCCCTGATCCCACCGCTTGCATTTGGCGCATCGTGGGGCTTTTGGTTTTACAATGCACTTGTTCTTCTGGTTATCGCCTGCCCCTGTGCACTCGTCATTTCCACGCCGGTTTCAATCGTTGCGGCTTTGACCGCTTCGGCCCGGGCCGGGGTTCTGATTAAGGGCGGTGCATATATCGAAGCCCCCGGGCGCACTACCGCACTGGCCATGGACAAGACCGGCACGATCACCATGGGCGAGCCTGAAGTGGCCAATGTCTATCCGCTGGGCGGCGCATCCGAGCGGGAACTGTTGGCAAGCGCTGCCAGCCTTGAGGTTCGATCTTCACACCCGTTGGCCCGCGCCATTCTCACCAGGGCAGAACAGACCGACATTTCGATATCTGCGGCTGAAGATATCCGAACCGTTCCCGGTCGGGGTCTTGAGGGCCGCACCGAGCGCGGAAATATCTGGCTTGGCTCTGACCGCTTCGCTGTAGAGAAGGGCTTTGGCGCGTCCATTCCTGCCGAATTGAGCAACCAGATCGAGAGCGCGGGAAGCACACTTGTGGTTGTCGGGGATGAGAACGGAGTCACCGGTTTGCTTGAGCTGCGGGACCGCATTCGCCCCGAAGCCAAGAACATCGTTGCCCGGCTTCACGCGCAGGGCGTGAAGTCAATCATCATGCTGACAGGTGACAACGAACAAACCGCGAGAGCGGTAGCAGCCGAAGTCGGCATCGACGAAGTCCGGGCCCAGCTTCTGCCGGAAGACAAGGTCGCTGCGATCGAAGAACTGGCAGAGCAACACGAGATGGTTGCGATGATCGGCGATGGCGTCAACGATGCACCTGCGATGGCTCGGGCACATTATGCGGTCGCGATGGGTGCAGTTGGGTCCGACGCTGCTATTGAGACCGCAGATATTGCTCTAATGACCGACGACATCGGTAAAGTACCCTGGCTGATCGACCATTCACGTCGAACCATGTCGATCATCCGTCAGAACATCGGCTTCTCACTTGCGACCAAAGCATTGTTTGTGACTCTGACGGGTTTTGGGCTGGCATCCATGTGGGGTGCAATCGCCGCGGATGTCGGAGTGTCCTTGCTGGTCGTGGCCAATGCCTTACGGCTTCTGAAAGCTCCGGAAGATCACACCGCCCAGACTGCGGCAAATACCCTTGGCTCGCACGGAACAGGCGCTGCGACCACATAAGAGTGGAAGCCGGACTTCAAGGTGTCCGGCTTTCGCCTCGCTTACTGGCGCGTTACATCAGGCGCACAACTGCGATCGAAAGAAAGAACGCCACCAGGCCAAAAGCGATGGCATATCCTGTAGCGTATTGAAGAATATCAAGGCTGTTGCCATTCCGGCGCTTTGCCAGGACCCCACCCCAAACGGCGCCAACCAAGGCCCCCGCGATTGCCATCATCTTACATCCTCTGATTTGGTTCTTCTGCAGTGCAGTTCGCTTCAGGTGCGCATACCCGCTAACTGATAGCCGCGCACCTGAAGCCGTTTTAAGAAACTCTCACGAACTAGATTCGCTTTTTTTGGCGACGGTATTGCCCAGCTGTTCCTCAAGCTGTGCCCGAGCATTTCTTAAGCGTTTTCGCGCTGCTTCGCTTTCAACCTCGTTGTTCGCAGCGGCAGCAAGTCGGTCGTCAGAAAGCGGGTCCGTTGGGCGCCCGTCAACCAATACTTCATAATGAAGATTGGGGCCGGTCGCGGTGCCGCTCGACCCGACACGGCCAACCATCTCGCCAGCCTCCACGCGCTGACCTTTGGCCAGACCATCGGCGGTTGCGCTAAGATGCGTATATCGCGTGACCGTATCCGATCCATGAGCGATTTCCACCACACGCCCATACCCCCCGCGCCAACCAACATAGGATACCCGGCCCGGAGCTGTCGCATGTACCGGCGTGCCGCGTGCAGCAGCAAAATCGACACCTGTATGCATCCGCACATTGCCGTAGACCGGGTGTTTTCGCCGACCAAAGACTGAACTCAGGCGCGCGCCTTCGACGGGTTGGGCAAAGACACGAAGAAGTTCACCATCAACATAGATCGTGGCGCGACCGTTGTCGTCGTCTGGCCATGCTATTTCGTAAAGCCGATCATCAACTTCCAGCGCCGCAAAAATGAGCTCGGACTGGCCCACCCTCTCGCCATCGATGCTCTTTTCGCGCCAGAGAAGACGGAGAGCTTCACCACCTGTCAGGTCCCTCCGAAAATCCACTGTCCCGCTCAGCATCTGAGCGAGATCCACCGCAAAACGAACCGGGATCTTTGCGCTACTCAGCGCATTTGAAATCGAAGTTTCGATCTCTGTTTTGCGGGCCAGAATGACAGTGTCGGGTTCCGGTGAGACCACGCGCGTGGACAACGTCTCGCTAAGTGTCACTTCAATTCTCACGCCATCTTCCACGGCGAGCTCCACACTCCACAGTTGATCCGCTGCCGTTGCAACGACTGTTATCGAGTGACCCGGCCGCAAGCGCCGCAAGTCGTATTCAGCGCCAAGTGCAAGTGCGATTTCGGCGCGATCGGTTGCGTCGATCCCCGCGTCAGACAGCATACTGTCGAGTGTGTCACCCACTGCAAGCTCGCGCGTCCATGTTCGTGAAGGTGGTTCAACAGGTGGCAAAGGTTCCTCTGCCTGAATGGGTTCCGGCTGAGCAGGTCGAAACGAAACGGGGCTTGGAGCGAGTTCTGCCGATGGTACATTCAGCAACGGAGCCGATGTGATCTGCGGTTCCGCAGGAAGTTTGGGCAGCTGAAAGACCGTGGGCGCAGGCGCCGTCATTTCAGACCTGTTCGAGGCAATGAACATGATCGAAGCAATCGAGACGCTGCTGATCGCGATCGCCGAGGTTGCTAGAAACCGTGCGTTCATGATGTTGTATCCGCTCCACTTTTCAAAGCGCGGCGGATCTTGGGTACAGCGAACTCTCTCTGCTCATGATAGTCGATGGTGCTGACAAATTCGCCTGTGGGGTTAAACAGAAAAACACTTGCGGTGTGGTTCATTGTGTAGTCGCCATCTTCCAGTGGAACTTTTTCATAATTGGCGCGAAAGTCGTCTGCGGCTTGCGCGATTTGGTCCGAAACGCCGACCCAACCGCGAATAGCCGGATGAAAGTAGCTGACATAATCGGCCATGGCATCGACCGTGTCCCTTTCAGAGTCTACGGTTATAAACACGACGTTCAACTCGTCCGCGTCATTGCCCAGATCATCCAGCCAGAGGGAAATATCCGAAAGAGTCGTCGGGCAAACATCCGGGCAGTAGGTAAAGCCGAAGAACACCATTGTTGCACGTCCGACCAGCGATTGCGGGGTGACGGTGATCCCTTCGTGATCAACCATGCGAAAGTTCATGTCCGACAACGCAAGGGGGCGAAGGCGATCGGATTGAGCCGCTCCCGGCCCATCCACTTGCCACCATCCGGCAAAGAGCGTCAGGCCGATTGCTCCAAGTCCAGCAGACCCGAATGTGAGAACGCGTCGCCGCTGCATCAGCTCTCGGGGCCTCGCGCCGCGATGCCAAATATCGGCACGTTGACGGTCTTTTCTGCGCCATCAGCAAAGATAAGAGTCAGCGTAAAGCGCTCGCCTTCGATCATAGGGCGTTGCAGCCGCATGAGCATTGCGTGGAGCCCGCCCGGCTCAAGCGCTACGAAACCACCCGGCGCAATTTCCAGCTCGCCAGCGGGTGCCATGGAACTGACGCCCTCTGCATTGGTCGATGTCTGATGGATCTCGGGCATCCTCGCAAGATCGGTGCGGATAGACGTCAGCGTGACGGCCTCATTGCCGGTGTTGCGGATCGTCATGTAAGCGACCCCAGGTCGGTTGGAGCCAATAGAAGCGCGCGACCAGGCATCTTCAACGACAACATCGTTGCCCCCTGCCAGAACCGGTGCCGAGAGAATGGCCGTCAGACCGAATGCACTCAGTACACCTGCCAGAAGAGTATTTTTTGCAGTGAGTCTCATAGTACCTCTCGCTACTGCTCAGCTTTGCAGTGCTGCAACTTCTGCAGCGACCAGGCGCCTCAATTCAGCCTCACCAAACGGATCCAGAGATTTGCCATTGACGAAGAATGTCGGAGTTTGCCTTATACCGGCCGCTTCGACATCAGCGCGATCCTGATTGAGAACACCAACTGTCTGGGGCGCAAGCATTTGTGCCTGCGCTGCCTCGGCATCCAGTCCCGCCGCTGCTGCAATTCGAATAATAAGACCAGGCTCAGGCGCACCATGCGCGGCCCATTTGGGCTGCTCTCGCAGCACGGCTTCCAGGACCGGTTCAAAGACCCCCTGCATGCGTGCCGCTTCAAGCACGCGGATCGCCTCCTCTGAGCCTTCGCCATGGAAAGGGGTGTACCGGATCACAACACGCACGGCGTCTCCATGCTGAGCCATTATGTCCTTCACGACCGGATGAAAGGCACGGCAGGCTTCACAAGCCGGATCGAAAAATTCGACAATTGTAACCGGTGCGTCTTTAGGGCCGAGAACAGGCGAGTAGGAACGGATAAGTGTTTCGGCGATTTCGGGTGCGACAGGCTCGGTGTTGCCTGAAGCAGTCGTTCGGTTCACGTACCAGGCGGCGGCCCCGAATCCGGCCCCACCGAGCGCGAGAACGGACAAGATCATGCCACGTCTGTTCATACTTGTTTCTCCTTGAGTGAAAGGGCGCACAGAACGCCGATCAGCGCGAATGAAACGAGCGCCATCAGCGGAATCGGGATGCCCAAAACAGATTGATTTGCGTCGGTGCAGGACGGACCACTTGCCGAGCATGGTTGGATTTTTTCCGGGATCAGACCAGCATACAGGCCCATGTGCCACAAGGCGACAACGGCGCCCCCCAATGCCAGTGCTATCCCGTATCGGCCCACGTTCTGGTCCTGCCACCACAGGCCAAGCCCCAGTACGATCGCCAATGGGAACATGAACGCGCGCTGGAACCAGCACAGCACACAGGGCGTCTGCCCCAGGATCTCTCCAATGAACAGAACAGAAAGAGAAGCAACCAAGGCAATCGCCCAGGCCAGGCCGAGAAGTGTATCTTTAGAAAACCGGGACATGGTGCTCAGAGTCTCTGTTTCAGATCCGCAAGAATTTCTTCGGCAGGCGTGCCATAGGACCAGGACTGGACGAATCCAGCGTCCTTGTTGAACAGAAACAGATGAGAGGTATGCCCCATCGTATATCCATCCGGCGCAGGGGTTTGTTCGATCCGTTCGTAGAATATCGGAAAGGTCTTGGACGTTTGCGCAATCTGTTCTGGCGTGCCTGTAAGCCCAATGATCCCCGCATCGAAAAGTGGCACATACTCGGCCAGGACGGCCGGAGTGTCGCGTTCGGGGTCAATTGAAATGAAGATAGGTTGCACTTGGTTTGATTGGTCGCCCAGCCCTTCCTGCACTGCTGCTACCTCAGACAGTGTTGTAGGGCATACGTCCGGGCAGTTGGTGAACCCAAAAAACACCAACATCCATTTGCCCGCAAAGTCGTTCTGAGTACGGACAACACCAGAGTGATCTGTCAGTTCGAACCTGGCTTCGAACGGGACAGACCCCTCCTCAATCCGCGCAGGTCTATATTCTGACCACAGCATCAGATAGGCAAATGCCGCCGTTGCGACACCAGCCATTACCCATAAGATTTTCTGAAACACGGTCAGTTTCAAAGTTAGCCGTCCGCCTGTGATTCTTGGTTCAGAACGGCATGTACACCCTCTACCTGCTAGAGGTTCAAAGGGGTTTTTGAGCCTGCGGCTGGGTGTCACAGGTCCACCGGCTGGAAGGTACTATTGTGCGGTGTCGACGCGAACCTACATAAGCTGTAACTTTGCAAGGAGACCCAGATGCTGACGATCGGAACGCTCGGAAAAAAGACCGGAACCAAGGTTCAGACGATCCGCTACTACGAGCAGATCGGACTTATGCCGGAACCGGGGCGCACCGAAGGTGGCCAGAGGCGTTACGGCCATGCCGAACTGGATCGCCTTGCATTCATCCGTCATTCCCGCCAATTGGGGTTTTCGCTTGAGGCGATACGCGAACTGCTTGATTTGTCCGACGATCCGGATCGCCCATGTCATGAAGCCGACAGTATCGCGCGCCGGCAACTCAAACAGATTGAGCAAAGAATGGCGCGGCTGGAAGCGTTGCGGACCGAGCTGGAGCGCATGGTGCATGAATGCAGTGGCGGCAACACCTCGGACTGTCGTGTTCTCGAAGTTCTGCGCGATCATTCCGAATGTCTTACTGATCACGAAGAAATCGGCGCGTAACCCCGGGCAGCGTTATTGCGAACTGGAATTAGCCTCTTGAAGCTATAGTCACTATAGCAGTTAAAAGTCTTTCTGAGTTGATTCGACGAGAGACCAAATGCTGAACCGAGACCCGTTGCTAACCGCCACACCTCTGCTTGATTTTGAAACACCCGCAATTTTGGGGCTCATAACGGAACGGAGCTGGCCCGATCTGCCTGTATTGGATCGAATTGGCGCTATTTATGATTTCGTGCGTAACGAGATTGCCTTTGGTTACAACCGTGCAGACGATATCCCGGCGTCAGAGGTACTCGCCAATGGCTATGGGCAATGCAATACCAAGGGCACTCTTCTGATGGCACTGTTTCGCGGCAGCGGTATCCGATGCCGTTTGCATGGCTTTACGATCCACAAAGAATTGCAGAGGGGTGTGGTTCCCGAGCTTTTCTATCCGATGGCGCCGATGGAGATTGTGCATTCATGGGTCGAAGTCGAAGCAGAGGGTACGTGGCTAAAGCTGGAAGGCTTTATTCTGGATGAGCTTTTCTTACGCGTGTTGCAGCAGACATTTCCCAAAACAGAAAGCCTGTGTGGGTATGGTGTGGGGACGGATTGCCTGAGCGATCCCCAGGTCGAATGGGAAGGCCGTGACACATACATTCAAAGAAACGGCATCGTGCAGGATTTTGGGGTCTTTGACTCCCCTGACTCCTTCTATGTCCGTCACAGGCAGAACTTTGGCTTTTTCCGTGAACTGATGTACCGAGTCGTCGTGAGGCATTGGATGAACGCACGTGTCAGAGCACTACGCACTGGCAGGCTGGTAGCAAATGTTTCGGCAACACATTCCCATGGAAACAGCGGTGAATCCGTTTGAACGCTAGATTGGCACCAAGAATTTTCCTCAACGCAGGCGACTTTCAATCTAGCAAGCTTGAGGCCTTAACAAACCAGCGTGAGGGGGTGTGTAGCAGACTACACCGGCCCGGTTTCAAGCGAAGCATCCAACCTTCAACCGCGATGGAAGAAAGGAAAGACACGAGCCTTTTCCTTGGAGAATTGGGAGATTCCGGCTTAGTTGAACCGTTTTTGCAAGGCCGTATTCAGCGCCTCTGACAATAAAACCAGAACAATGATTGCCAACGTCACGGTCGCAGCCTTTTCATACTGAAACGACCGTACATAGGTTTGCACATACAGCCCGATGCCACCGGCACCGACAATGCCCAGTATCAGGCTTTCGCGCAGATTTAGTTCAAACCGAAATACGGTATCGCGCATGATCACAGGCGCCATCTGCGGCCAGATCGCCCAACGCAACTGTTGAATTCTGTTGGCTCCCGCGCTTTCAAGCGCCGCCACAGGAGCGGTAGCAACGTTGTCGATGGCTTCCGCATAGAACTTTGCCAACATGCCAGTCGCGTGAAATGTGATTGCCAGAATACCGGGAAGTGGTCCCAACCCAACAGCGCCCACCATTAGCATGGCGACCAGGATCAGCGGGATCGACCGGATAACCGCCAGCAAGGCGCGGACGGGGCGCCAAATTGTTGGTGACACCATAGTTTCAGAGGCCAGAAGGGCCAGTCCCGAGGACAGGATTACAGCGAACAATGTTCCCAGAATGGCGATCCTCAGTGTCTCCGCCAGCCCTGTCAGAACCTCGCGCCAAACGGACAGGTCAGGTGGGATCATGCGCCCCATAAACTCTGCCAGACGGGGCCCTGCGCCTGGCAGCTTGCCCAATCCCATATCCCCGCTGGTCAGCGACCACAGGATCGCCAGAGCCAGCATGACCCAAATGACAGATCGGCCCATCAACTGACTACACGCAGCCCCGATGTGACACTGGCGCCGTGATACAGCTCGTCGATGTCCCCGCTGGTAAATTGAGCCGACGGTTTGTCGAACAATACCACGCCATCTCGCAGGCCTATGATGCGCTCGGCAAAGCGGCGCGACAGATCCGGCTGATGCGAGCTGAAAATGACGCCGATACCACGGCTACGTGCAGAGCTTGTGATCAGGCTCAGAATTCGTTCGGCGTGAGCAGGGTCCAAATTGCTGACGGGCTCATCCGCAAGGATCAACTCGGGTTCTTGTGCCAGACATCTGGCAATCGCAACGCGCTGCCGTTGCCCACCCGACAACTGATCGGCACGGCGGCTTGCCAGGTCTGACAGCCCCGTATCCTGAAGCGCCCGTGTCACGCACATGTGGTCCTCTTCCCGGAACCGCCCCCAAAGCGAAGACCAGATATTCATCCGGCCCATCCGACCGTTCATTACATTCTGATAAACACTCTGCCGATCAACCAGTGCGAATTCCTGAAAGATAAAGCCGGTATTGGCACGGTCCTCGCGGGATGGAACCCCAGTTGCCAAAAGTGGCTTGCCAAGCACCTGGGCTTCGCCGTGCCAACCACGCAAACGACCGTCCAACAAAGCCAGCATCGTTGATTTGCCCGCACCCGAAGGACCGAGTAGCGCGACGCTTTCACCGGGCTGCACTGATAGTGAAACTTCTGTAAGCGCCGCTGCACTGGCAAAGTGTTGCGATATCGCGTTGAGTGAAACTACAGGATTCATTTCAGAAACCCATACCGCCGCGCAGTCTCGCGCACGCCCTCGTAAACCGATGGATCAGCAGGAAGATAGCCATCCGGGCCATAGAGGTAGGCCAACAGATGACGGTTCTCACTCTCGTTGAGGCGCAGCATGGTTTCAATGAACTTTGCCTGCAGCCCGGCGTCCAGATCAGGGCGGGCAATGATTGCGTGGCTGGGAATTTGTTCTGATTCCGCCAGCACCTTGACCTCGGCCTGCTGATCCGGGGTCAGATAGAGATCGGCATACTGGCTTGCGCCTGCCGCATCGACCAGTCCGTTGGCCATGGCCTGCATCGCTTGCTGATATCCGCCAGCAAAGAATTTCTGCCCGAAAAAGCTGTCGGCATCGCCCGTGCCCGCGAACAGCCCGGCGCGCACAAACAGATCAAGCGGATAGATGTAACCGGATTCCGAGACCGGATCGGAAAAGGCGATGTCACGTCCCCGGAGATCGGCCAGCGCTTCGATTCCGCTGTCACGCCGCACGAAGACCCGGCCCGAATAGCTGGGTTGCCCGCGATAAACCTCGGACAATAGCGGTACGGCGCCGATCTGGTCTTCGGCCAACACAAAGGGCAACGCTCCCATGAACGAGATATCGGCATCACCGTTGCGCAGCGCCTCAACGGCAGCAGCGTGGTCGAACGTGACAAACCCCGTGACCGGGACGCCCATCTGCTCTGAAAGCCAGCCGGTGATGACGTTGATGTCACCCAACAGCTTTTCGGGGTTCTCCTGCGGGATGAAGGCCAGCTTCAGCCCCTGGTCAGTTGCAGCCATTACGGGCATGGCTGCAGATGCGGCTGCAGCGACCAGAAAATTGCGGCGCGACAACATCAGAACATCCTCTCGTCAATTTCGGCCTGCATGGACTTGAACAGTTCCCACTGGCGGATGGCTTCGGTCCAGTTTCCTTCGGCGCTGGCATCGCCAACCGCTCGCAGGATCGCGGCGAATTCGTAGATTTCGGGCTTGGCGTTCTGATTGACCATGACACTGGCATCCGCGGCCAGATCAGGAGCTACCGTGTCGATCAGAACCGCTATGTTTTCGGCATCCTGCATCGGCAGCAGGGTATCGAGCGTACTGGCGAATGTCGTCAGCTCTTCCCAGGACAAGCGGAATACGCTGTTGCGACCTTCGAATACTTGATAGGGGTCTTCACCGTCTCCAACAGCTTCGACGTAGGCCGTCAGATCTGCGCGCTGTGCTTCGTCCAAACCCAAATTTTTGGTATCATTGAACCAGTCAACAACGCTGGCCAGCGTCGGCAGCGATCCGTCATGCATGTAAGGTGCAGTGAAATTGACGTTGCGCAGCGTCGGGGTTTCGAACGCAGAAGCCGTGCCGCCGGGGAATGGTGGTTCAGCGCTGCCGATGTCGTAGGTCAGACCATCGCGGAACTGACGGTCAGGCGTGTGACACGAAGCGCAGGATTTGTCACCAAGTCCGGCAAATTTGGTGTTGAACAGCAACTCCCCGCGCTTGGCGGCATCTGACGCCAGATCGGTCAGCTTGCCGGACCGGTCGATCTTTGGGTTGGGAAGAAAGTCGAACTGTTTGACATAGGCTTCCAGCGCGTCCAGTTGGAACGGCGTTGGTTCCTTTCCCGCGAATTCGGTCACAATCACATTTCGGATGAACCGGCGCAGGCTGGGTTCGCGCCCGTCGCGGCCATAAGGTGCGGTAAAGCGGATGCCACGCATAGAAGGCGTGTCCAAGTGATCATCGGTCCGGTCATTGAACATTGGATTGAAAAACGATCCGTCCACATCCATCCCACCCGGATGGGATGAAAGGCCCGGAATGAAGAAATCCCGGTTCACGTCGGAGCGGTTGTGGCAGGTCGAGCAGGCGATGCCCAACTCACGCGCCGGGCCGCCGAAGATTTCGGGGCTGTCGAACAGCATGTCACCGTAGGCCACCAGCGGTAGATTAGCTTCATCCTCACCCGCCTCCTCAAACTGAAGAACCAGCCGCGGCAGCTGCGCCTGATCTCCGATGTTTGACCCTGGCGGCAGCGTGGCGGGCATTGTGATTTGTTCGCCGGAAAGCACAACTGTTTCAGGCAGCGGTGTTAACTTGTCGCGTTGGGCATACTCGGATGGCAGATAGTTGGCACGAATATAGGCAGCGACAATGGCCTGAGCTTCTGCAAATTGGTCGGCATCCACCGTTTGGGCGCCGTTGCCCAGTACTCCTGCGCTGCCAAGGGTGGAGTTCAGAACCAGCCATGCCCGGCCCAGGTCGCGAGCCGCCGACGTGTCCGCAGCCTTGATACCATCTTCGAATGCGCGGAACAGAGCAGCCGCTTGCGCGACCTCGCGGGCCGCCTCAGGCTGACCCAGCGCGGTCTTTGCGACATCCAGATGGCGCAGGATTCCCTCCGCAATGGCAGTTGTGCTTGCTTCGAACAGCGCCTGCCGATCTTCGGCTTGCATAGCTTGGTTGATCGCAAGCGCTTCGTTGTCGGAGACGCGTGATAGGGGAGCGACCTGAATGTCACTGCCAGGTGCGGGCGAAGTCCAACTCCTCTCAATTTCATCCCAGGGAACCGGGGTTAGATTTCCCATGAACAAGGTCAGTCGATACGCGGCAGCGCGCGGGGCCCAAGGAGATTCTTCAATCGCCGTGGCATCCGCGATCACTGGCAGTGCGCAAAGAAGTGTGGACGCTATCAGATGTTTCATAGCACTGTCTATTTAAGTTAGCCTTGTCTAATTTAAGGATGAAGGCATGCTCATTGTCAAGCTCGGCTTTCAGGTGCATACACTGGAGACTAGACCAGCGACGTAATCATGAGCCGATGACCGAAACAAAACCGGTAAATTCAGATCGTAGTATTGATACCCAGGCGAGCGGGTTTGAGGCTGTGCGACAGGCTCACCAAAGCGAAATGGTTGAAGACTACGTTGAACTTATCGCGGAGCTGATCCATCAGAATGGTGCAGCGCGCCCGGTCGAAATAGCCGAGCGATTGGGCGTGACCCAACCTACGGTTTCCAAAAATTTGACTCGTTTGAAACGAGAGGGTTTCATTGAGCAAATACCTTACCGCTCACTTCAGTTGACCGATGCCGGGCGTCAATTGGCGGAAGCTTGTAGAAGGCGTCACCGGATTGTCGTGGAGTTCCTGATCGCCTTGGGCGTTTCACCGGAAGTGGCAGAGCATGACGCTGAAGGTATTGAGCATCATGTAAGTGACGAAACTCTTGCAGTGTTTGAACGGTTCGTTGGGCGGGCCGATGAAGCAAAGTAGAAACAAATAGAGCCTCAAATATGTTTGCGAAATTTGGTAGATCTAATTTCAGATAGACAGAGATTGTCCTAAGTTGCAGCTAGACAGTGACGCTATCTGAGGGTGGGTGGCCCGGCGCGAAACTACGTGGTACCTGAAAATCGATACAGGTGCAGCGTAGTGAACGAACCCTTAGAACAAGAATCCAATTCGGTAGACGGTCTGGCTCGCTTAATAATCGGCGTCAAGATTTCCAGCGGCAAAAAACCTGACTACAGCAGCGATCTCGATACTGAATAGGCGAAAACTGAAAGGTTGCGTAAGAATAACAAATGTCGAAATCAAAGTGTCACTCATTGCACTGCTGACGAGGTGGCCACAACTGATCACTTGGTTTTCGGTTCCTGTCCTAGTGAGATCCAATACACCTTTGTTCAACTGGCCTTTAGTGATATTCTTTTGAAAAAATCAAAATGAGCCGGGCAGTTCCTATGAAAAGACGTTTGTTTCTCTCTGGCTTCATAGCCGCCTTTTTGTCTGGCTGTGCAAACAAGTTCCGTACTTACAATGGGCCGGTTGTGACTCGGCTTCGGCTATACAAAGGGCAGCGCCTACTTATCCTCGATGGTAGTGAGCGTGTCTTGCGGACTTTTCCGATTGGACTCGGATTTGCCCCCGAAGGTCACAAGCAATTCGAAGGAGACGGGCGAACACCTGAAGGCTCCTATGTAATTGACCGTCGCAATCCCGAAAGCCTTTTCCATCTTTCAATCGGAATCTCTTATCCGAACGAGGCGGATTCTGCGTTTGCCCGAGCTCGGGGTCGTTCTCCGGGCGGTGATATTTTTATCCATGGCGGCCCTCGCCCTGGAATTGATCCCACGAACAAGCGTGACTGGACCGCAGGGTGCGTCGCTGTCACAGATCAGGAGATTGAAGAGATCTACGCTATGGTCAAAGACGGAACGCCAATTGAAATCTATTCATAGAGGGACAGGTTCCAAATAGACAACGATTGCGGATTTGCCTTAGCGCTACGTTGACGGCGTCAGAAGCTATTACTGGAGCTTTCACGGCCAACGCCAGACTCGCTGTTTCGGCGAACGGGTCAGCACCTCCTGTGAAACCACGCTGGGCAAGATCCTCCAGTATACCAGGGCATTGCAGAGATAAGGCCTCAATCTCCAATTTTTGGCTGTTCGAACGAAGGTGACAGCATCTGCTGCCCTCGCGTCTAAGGGCTCTGTAGCCAAGCTTTGAACGTGACGCGTTTTCAGCAGAATAGGAGATTTAGAAACCAGAGTTAGAGTGGGCTCTACTACGGTGGCACAGCGGCGTAAGCGAAATTACGTGAAACTTGCGCCTGCGGTCTTTTCAAAGACAAAGCAGTGCGTTTTAGCCGAATTCAGAGATACCTAATCCGCAATCTTTGATCAATGTTACGCGCAAGTTCCTCGACCACCTCGTTTGCACTCAAGTTAAACTCTCTCACGAGATCCGTGATCTGGACCGGCTGAAAGCTATCAGCGTTCCGAACCAGTCTGCCGTCTTCAAAAGCGATAAACTCGTGAGACCTGCCACCCCAACGGACGATCCCACCGCATAGTCGCTGACTTTCCATATTGACCAGTTCGGCCACAGGGTCGGCAAAGAAATCGCTCCACTTAAGAAATCCAGTACTGACTGCCCGCGCCACTGCCTGTTCAATCGTCCGGCTTTTGAGCTTGGTGGTGATCGAAGCAGTCAGTGCCTCTACCATTCGCGAAGAATGCCCCGTCTGCCTGGCAATGACAGACGGTATCAAACCCGACGCGAGCATCTTCAACACATCCAGTTCATCGCCAGACAGGGAATCCGAGGGAAAGTTGAATACGGTTTCAATGACATCTAGCGCAAGCAGATGCAGGACCTGTGCCTCATGGCGAAGGGCAGGGAGCATTGTAGCGACCAAGGCGTCCCACTCAGACCGCGGCAGATTGGACGTAACCGTAAAAACACCACGCTCACCAAACGGATTGATAGCCGGAATGGAAAGGCCGTTCTGACCCACACCAAATTCCCTTGCAGCCTCGAATAGCGGTGCATGTTCACGCTGGTCATCAAACACAGCCCAATCAATTGGTGCAATCATTGCAGCGCCAAAGCGAATGAGGGGATCGGCCAGAACCAGATCGTTGTCGACGTAATGCCTGACCCATTCGGCCGGGAACGTGGTGCAGCCGTGGACAACGTTGTGATACTTGTCGATATGGGCGTAGGACGCATTTTCCAGTCCAAACCTGGAGCAAATCTCCTGGAGGCGCGCTTCGCCTGTTTGCCTGAAATCCAGTTCAGAATTGCCAATATCCGCGATTTTCATAAGCTGTCTTTCTGTTCCGCGTTGCCGTTGGGGCCGATTAGCAACCTAAAGCTGAACAAACTACTCGGGAATTCCCGTAGCCAATCACAGATTTGAATACGGTTCTGTTCTGGAGGCGGAAACAGAGCGATATCCTGCCGATGAGACACGTCAATTTGAGCAGCTGGCGGGCATAATCCGACACAGCTAAAACCCGCTCTAGTGGTCTTGCGGAAGCCCGTCTTCCTCCTCTCGGGCTCTACGCGCCAAAAGCCCCATGAAACTGGAAATCAGGTTCAATTTACCCCGTTCTTCAGCTTGCACCATGCCGCGAAGGTATCCACCCGAATTAACCACGGGCGGCAACCGCGGATCACTCAGCCTCGCATCCGTGATTACTCCAGCCAGGATCGCTCCCATGATGGTCAACCGATCAATCGCCGCGTGCCAGGCGGAGACATTGGTGCCAATCTCCGAAAGTCGGGACCAAACACCGGTCTCAATCGCAAAGAGGCTTGGCTTGGAATTCTGATCTCCACCACCGGCGATATCGATATGCATGCGCAACTCGGGTGAGGCCAGTTCATAAAGGATGCGATTGTTCACCCGCGGTAGTTTTTGGGCCTTGCGTGATGCCGTATCTGTCGGATGATTGCTTTCTAAGCAATTCGGAGGGCCGTCAGGCCCGAAGCCGGAACAATCTGGTTCCGAGGCTTTTGCCGAGGACATTGAACTCTCGCCATCGGCGTTACAGGACAGAATTGTTTCTTCAATTTGGTCTTGTATATGGGACCCGAAACGGGCTTCGGGTTCACCCGAAATTTCACCGGGTTTTGCGACATGATCTTCGATCCATTTCCAAAGGTCATGAGCCGCTTGAACGTGTAGCTTGAGCGCCTCCAGCGACATGTATTTCAGCTTGTCTGCGCGCGGCCAGGACCGAAACGCGTCCATCTTCGCGTCGAAACCTTCAGGAGGGCAGGGGAGTGAGGCAAGCACGGCCAGGCTGTGTTTCACATATCGATACAGCCGTGATCGATCCCCGCGCAGCTCGTCATGTTCTTTCTTCTCGGCTTTGCTTTGCTCGTCTGCGTCGCGCATCTCTGAAATGAGGTTCAGAGCAGGGGTCAGAAAGAGGCCGAGCCCCTTGCGCTTACAGCGCGCCCCATTTGCACCAAGCCTGCGTTGGAGCAGGCCAATCAATTCCAGTTCTCGTTCGTGATTGTGGATTGTCCGATCTGTCACGCCACGCCCGGCAATCAGTGTTTCCTGGCGCGCGTAGCAAAAGGGTTCCTGAGACGGGTCTCGAAACACGCATGGCGAGATCATGTCGATGATGATCTCAAAGGTGCGAATACACTGGGCCGAAGCGCCCCTGATTTGCGCATAGCACACACAGAGCTGTCGAAACCTGTCTCGGTTCCAACCCTCGGGAAGGCCGTTGTGAAAAGGTATGTTTTCGTGGTGATGTGTGGATGCGATCTGCCGAAAGCTCATTGTTTTGGCTTCCCTTGGAAAAGGTCAGTATTGGCATCGCGTCTTTGCGGGGCATGGAATTCGGAATGGTTCAACGGTCTCATGTTCTACTTCTCATCGGGGAAGCAAAGCGGGTTGAACCTCAGCGAAAAGACACAGAAAAACCGTTCGCACAGATGCGTTTATCCTTGTCAGTAAATTGGGAGTTTCCTATAAATCAGGTGATCAAACGTGACTTAGGAAGATCCCCGCTGAGGCCCCGCCTTGCGGGGGTTTTTTGTTTTTGGGACTAGGGTGTTCCTCTGGCCCAGACGACCTCGGTGCCAATCCGGCTGGCAAGCTTATTGGCATCAGCAGGGGCAACGCATTCACCCACTAGACAAACAATGTCAGTATCGGATGAGCTCGTAATCGCTGAACCCGAAAATGTCGGTCCACTCAACACCAACGCCGCGGAAGAAGCTGGGAGGTTCACAACGATTGCCAAGGGGCAGCCAGGCTGGGATTGGCGCGGGGGCGTGATCGGACCATTGAAAGCTTACGTTGTCGTCATAGCTGCCAACGACCAGATCAAGCGAACGCTCGCAGTCGTCCTCTCGCGACCGACGGCGATAGCTGTAGTGGCGCACATCCCAAACCCTGATGGACCTCACAACGTCGAAATCGGAAGAGGAAAGATCGACGCTGATCGGGGTGGCTTGGAAACCGTCACCGTATTGGCCGTGATGTGACTGGATCTCTTCTATCGAGATCGATGCGTCTACCAGTAATGGCTTAGCGGTGTCATCCGATGGAAGTTCTGGAACTGGGCTAGCACTGGTGCGCTTGATGGCTTCCAACCGTTCCATAGGACCCAAGTCCGAGGGGCTGTGTGACGTATTCATCGGACAGCGCCAGAGTTGAAGCGGAGGTTCGACCGGGTAGGGCGTGATGCGCCGAATGAACTCCGCCTTGGCTGCGACGCAATCAGCCGAACTTGGCCAACCTCCGGCGAGGCAAAGGAATATGGCACAGTCAATTGGATAGGCACTGGCCTGCGTGGCCGGCAGTGCAGCGAGTGCAACTGCAAGGACCTTCGCGCGAGTTCTATTCCTGGATTTTGAGTGTTTCAAGATGGTCTCTCCTGCTTGCGAATCGCTTAAGCAATATCCGGCCAATATATTTCTGACAATCCAATATCGTAAATCGGCTGACTTTCTTATATTGACGTAGATTGTGTTTTAGTCCACAACTTTTGGATGTAGAAGACGGCCCATAGGGGGTCGTCATGGCGGACAACAAGAGACAATACACTGTGGTAACCATCGAGATGGTCCGGGGCCTGAAAGAAGATCAGGTTCCCTTTACATGCCGCTACGAATTTATCGGACTCGCTTCCCTTGGACGACCAAAGTACCACTGCATTTATAGCTCTCCGAACTATGTCGGGGCCTTGTGCAAGTCGAAGATCTCTCGCGCGGGCGCTGAGCCCAGAGAGTTCGATCTTTGGCCGGGGCTTTTTAAGCATCACCAGGAATTTGGCGACGGGCGCATTCTTTGCGTCAAATCGGACTACACAATCGAGTCGATCACTCCAGAGGGTCTGGAAGCGGCGCAGGCTCTGGACGCGAAATCCAAAACCTGATCTGGCACGTTCGAGAACCTGGCTCATCAAATTACTGGGGCAGGGCACATGAAACGGCTCTTGTTTCTCAGCGCTACACTCGCGTCTTTGTTCTTTGTTGCGGTCTGGATTGAACCATCAAAACAAACAAAGACCCTTAGCGCGTCCGAAGTGACTGCCGTTGACGGCGATACGCTCGATCATGGCGAACACCGATATCGGCTTGTTGGGTTTGATGCGCCGGAGACCTATCGGCCGCAATGCCGTGCGGAAAAAACTCTGGGATTGAAAGCGAAAGCAAGGCTGACAGAGCTCATCCAGTCGGCGGACCAGATAGAGCTGGTCATCCAACCAGATCTGGACGTGCATGACCGCTTCCTAGCGGTTGGGCGTGTCGCTGGGCAGGAGGTCGGGGCCATTCTGATTTCCGAGGGTCTCGCGCGCCCATACTATGGCGGCAAACGCCGGTCCTGGTGCGGCTGAAGGAAAGGATCAAACAACGATTTAGTGACAACAGAACAAAACCACCGAGCAGTGAGCGGTCCTGTCGATTGCGCCAACAACCGACAGGACAAGAAACGCCCCAAATCCATCCGGGCATTCCTCAAACATCAAGAGAGAACTGTACTATGGTAAAAACAGTAACCCTAGATGCCGATCTTAGATCGGACAGCACCGCGCCAGAGTCAATGGGTGCGACCCTGAACAACGTGTCTGCGCTTGCGACGGCGCAGCACTGACCAGCGACAGCGCCGAACAGGACATCCCCGACACTTTGGTCAGACCTTCCGGCTGATTGATCCAAGCTGAATGCTGGCTTTCTACGAAGCCCGCGAAGGGCTCAGTGCTGTGTCCCGGCATCCAATTTCCTGCTGCTCAGATGATCGGAACCTCAACCTCATAATAGTAATTATGTAAAAACTACTGACCTATTTTTTGAAAGGCGGAAAGGTGATCACAGTGGCCTTCGACACTATCGAAAGCAAGATTGATCGGCGCTGGGTGCCTGCCGCCCAGAGCTTCGAGCAAGCCCGTAAGGACATTCTCACCGTAATCCGCCACCTTGCCGGAGAACGGTCAACCATCAAGCGCGGAATGCGCGAATACTGGCTGGAAAGCGATGCCCGCGCCACGGCTTTCGGAATCGCGCTCGAAATGTTCCATGTCCTCAATGATCTTGAGTATGTCCGTGCAAATCGGCTCTACAAAGCCTTGAAGTTGCACGCAGACGTTAACAAGGCGTTGGGTCCGAAAGAGCTGTTCCGCTTTGCTTCACCGGAAAAGGCCGCTGCGCTCATCCAAAGCAGCAGCCGAGCAAACTATGCCAACTCATACGCAACCCTGAAATTCGGTTGCGACCTGTCAGGCACAATCGACGCCGACACCGCGCGCGACGTTCTGAACCGGCATGAAGCCCTTTGGTTCGTTTACCCAAACGCCACCTATCACGTTCACCTGATCCGTGAGGGTGTCTGGCTGGACATCGTTATGCCGCTTGAAGTGGTCGTTGAGCTGCGCCTTGAAGTGGATTTCGCAATGCAAATCCGACAAGCGGAACTTGATGCGCAGGGAGCTTTGTCATGAACAAGCCTGCGCGCAAAGTTCTTCCTGATCGTCGGCTGGCTGAAACACGCCGCGTTGAAACTCCGCAAGGGCACACTGCCTTTGTCACCATCGGGTATGATCCGGCGTCGCCAATCAAACCCCGTGAAGTGTTCTATAGCGGCGGTTTTCGCTCTGGCAGCGACCTCGAATACCATCTGCATGATCTGTGCGTTCTGATTTCGCTGTTGCTGCAGCACGGCGTAGCAGCTTCGTTTCTGTCGCGCTCTATCGCTCGCAAGACTTCGGCCCTTGGTGGCGAAGAATACGCAAGTCTCGCAGGCTGGTTGGTGGATGCTGTCAGCATTCCGCCGTCCTGGACTGATGAGTACGTGGCCGCGACCGGCGACGAACAGAACCCCTCCAATTCCTCGCCAACTCAAGCAAAGGAGAAATCCGAATGATCGCAGCAATGCGGCCCCTTCTGCTCGTCTCCACGGCATTTGTGGCGACCGGCGCAAGCGCCCAGGTCATCGAATACGAGCCGGATGGCAGCGTGTTTCTGAACGGTGCGCGGGCAGAAATCGTCAATGGCGTCGTTCGGCCAATCCGGATGCGTGAGTACACGCTTGACGAAAAACCGGAAGCGCCGAAGGCCAAGCCACAGGAAAAGATCGAGATTGCGGGCAAGGCACCGCGGCCTCGCAGATCCTCGGGCGGCTGGTCGCAGGAGCGGATCGTCAAAGAAATCCACGCAGCGGCGGAACGTCATGACATTCCGGCCGAGTTGTTCATGGCGCTGGTCTGGCAGGAAAGCCGGTATCGGGCTGACGCTCTGTCACCCAAAGGTGCCTATGGCTTTGCACAGCTCATGCCGGGAACGGCGAAAGACCTGGGCGTGAACCCAAAGAACCCTGCAGAAAATCTCGACGGTGGTGCCCGCTATTTGGCGGCGCAGTATCGCGAGTTCGGAACCTGGAAGCTGGCGCTTGCCGCCTACAACGCCGGGCCTCACCGCGTCGTCGAATATGGCGGCGTCCCCCCCTTCACCGAAACCCGCAACTACGTGCGGACCATTCTCAGCAAAGTGAGCACTTCCTCATGAAAAGAACCCACTTCTACCAGCAGATGGCGTTTTTCGCGATCACTACGTTCATCATCACCGCAGCGCCCGCCTCCGCTGGCTGGTTGCAAGATGCCATTGGCGATTTCATCAACGAAACGCTGGCCGACTCGAAGGTTGTTGGCGTCAGCCTTGCCGCTGTCGGCTTCATCTGGGGCTGTCTCGCCTATGTGTTCGGCTGGGGTTCGTTGAAAGGCCCGGTAATCGCTATCGTCGTTGGCGCTGTTATCGGCCTGGCTGATACATTCATCGGAGCCTGATTGATGCCGCGCCGCAATACGGTCTTTCGCGGCCTGAGCCGCCCCGCAGAATGGGGCGGCCTACCCGTGATCTATCTGCTGGTGATTCTCGGGATGACCATGCTTTCGTTCTTCATGTTCGGGATAGCGTCAGCAATCATTGCGGGTTTTGTTTTCTACACCGGGCTTCGCCTCTTTTACGAATGGGAACCGGCTTTCTTCCGCGTCCTGTCCGTAACCCTTTCCAAAACTCCGCGCACCAAAAACCGCCAGCACCATGGGGGAGATTACTATAGTGCCTAAGCCTGCTGCCCGAGGCATGTGGACCCTTGCCCGCTCGTTGATCGAGCCGAGCTGGCACAAGCATGAAATGAGCCTCTTTCAGATGTTGCCGTATGGCTATGTCGTGGACGATGAGGTCATTTCTACACGCAACGGTGGCCTCATCGCCGCTGCAGAAATCACCGGAATCAACGCAAACACGCTGGACGAAAACGAGTTCGAGTTCCTGGCCGAACGGTTTGAGCGTGTATTGCGCACGACACCCAATGAGGTGGCCTTTTATGTTCATCGACTGACCGTCCCAGCTGAGACTGGTCATGTCATCACAGATCCAACCGGCTTTGCCGGTGCAGTGGCGCAGGCCATGCGCTCAGCGTCCGTCGATGCAGAGCTGAAAGAACGCAAGATCATCATCAGCGCCATTCTGCAAAAGCGGCAGGATGAGCGGGCAAAACAGATGTTCGGCATGTCGTCTGGAACGATAGACGAGGAACGCCGCGAAATGATGGAACAGCTCGACGGTGTGTTCACAACACTGGCGGGCACGCTGGGCGAGGCCCGTATGCGCCGGCTGAAGCTCAGCGAGGGGCGTTGGCTCGGCTATTATGGAATGCTGTTGAACGGTCGGTATCAGCCGATCATTCACACGAACATTGCAGAACCCATCGCCTTCAACATGCCGCAAGAGGATGTGCTGTTTCAGGGCAAGCGCGGCAAACTGGTCACGGGCGACGATCAGGAACGCTCCATCCGTGTCTATTCCCTGAAGAATTACCCGATGGCTTCGTTCCCCGGCATTTTCGACGGGCTAGACCTGCCGGTTGATGTCGTGATTTCGCAATCCTTCCTGCCGATCAGCCGCGCCCAGGCGCAGGAAATGGAACGCCGCAAGTCGGGACAAATGCGCTCGGCAGGCGACAAGGCAAAGTCGCTTGAAGAGGATTTGTCCATTCTGGCGGACGGCATTGCCTCCGGCACCATGTCACTCGGCAAGCACCACCTGTCGATCTGCGTGTTTGGGAACGAGGAAGATCTGAAAACCGCCGAAAAACACATCATCGGTGAAATCCAGATTTCGGGTGGCACGGTGAAGCGCGAAGCGATGTCGGCCCGTGCCGTGTACTTCGCACAGCACCCCGGCAATTTCGCGTTCCGCGCCCGTGAAGAACTGATCACGGACCAGAACTTTGCGGATATGGTTGCGTTCCACATGCGCCCCAAAGGGTTGGATGCGGAAAAGCTACCTTGGCCGGGGCCATTGGCGACTTTCCCGACGACACACGGGGACAGCTACGATGTTTCGCTGCACCTTCCCAAGACCAGTAACGACCCTGAAAACCTGCCCTCCGGGCATACGATCGTTCTTGGACCGAACGGCTCGGGTAAAACTGTGATCGCGATGCTGCTGGCAACAATGGCGGTTGCACAGGGCGCGCGGATCATCGCTTTTGACAAAGACCGGGCAATGGAGGCTCCAATGCGGGCGCTCGGTGCGCAGTACATCCGCGTCCGAGTTGGTGAGCCAACCGGCATGAACCCTTTTCAGACCGAGACGGATGAGGCTGGGCAAAGCTGGCTCGCCAATTGGGTCATTGCCCTGTTGAGCTATGACGAACCACTGACCACCGATCAGAAGGATGAAATCACAAGGGCTTGCCAAGCCAATGCCACTTTGCCGCCTGCGCTTCAGAACTTCGATTCACTGGTGGAACGGTTCAGAGCCTTTGACGATGACAAGAACCTGTACAAGCGTGCAAGTGAATGGGCGGGCGAAGGCCGCTTGTCCTGGATGTTTGGCGAGGGTGGCTCAGATCCGTTTGCTGCTGGCGACCGTCATCTTGTGTTCGATATTTCTGAGGTTCTGGATGACGAATTGGTGCGGCTGGCATGGATCAGCTACGTCATGCGCCAGATTGAACGCCGCTGCGCCACCAAGATACCCACTGTCTTTGTGATTGATGAAGCATGGGTAATTGCTGGCAACCCTTATGGCGCTGGCATCCTCATAAATGCCTACACCACGTATCGGAAGCTGAACGTCATGATGATGATGATGACGCAGATCCCCGATCACCTCCTGTCGTCAGCGGCAAGTAAGTCGATCCTGGAAAACACCAGCACGCAACTCTTGTTCCCCTCTCGATCCGGCAATGAAGCAGACTACCGGGCAATCGGCTTGAACGATTCAGAGCTGGGCGCGCTGAGGGCGCATTTTGGCGACCGCGTAATGCTCATGAAGAAAGGTGATGAGAGTGTTTGGCTCGATGTCGATGTCGGCGCGCTCGGCCCGCTTCTTCGTGTTCTGAGCGGATCAGACGGAAAATCGTTCCCTGATCCTGACTGGCGAAAAAACCCCAACTTCTGGAAGGAAATCACATGAAAGCCCGCCTTGTCATCACCCTTGTAGTTCTGGCCGCTGTCTCGGCCTGCACCAGCACCTATTCGGGCTATCGCAGCAAATGCGCCTGTGACTTTGAGCGCATGACCTCCCCTGAAAACTTGGAGTTTGTCTGATGGATATTTCAAAGAAATTCCGCACAACCATTGCTGTTTCGGTTCTGGCCGCCCTGCCAGTTATGACGGCAGCCCAAGGTGTTCCGACCATCGACGCCACGGCCATTGCACAGGACGCAGCCAATTCGGCCCGCGAAGTCGCGGAAATGGTCCGCCAATACGAACAGCTGATGCAACAATATGAGAAGCTCGAGCAGCAGAGGGCACTGCTCGAAAACTCCCTCAAAACCATCAGTGGTCTGACGGATCTGGACCAGTTCAACAGCCGCAGCTTTCTGAAACTGGCAACGGCAGCTGACACGCTTGGATACGCCTTGAACGCGACCGAAGATACGATTGGCGATCTTCCAGGCGTCGCCGGACTCGCGATGGAACGCCGATCAATCAGCCTGGGGCTGAACAATGGAATCCTTAAAGAATTCAGTACGTCAGACGTGCCAGCCCGGCGCATTCTCTCGGAGCGAGGTGGCGCTGGCTTGATGGCATCGGCCTTGGGTGAGAATGGCTATGACATGGCCGGTCAGCTCTCCGAAGATGCAGAAAAGCTGCGCGGTGAAATCGGTCAGCAAGAAGATCTGAAGGATGCAATCGACTACAACACGGCGGTTCTCCTTAAACTCCTTCAGGTTGAAATTGAAATCTTACGCGCAACCTCGGCTAATGCTCTGGCGTCGGGCACGGATCTGGCTGCAACCGCTGCCGATCTTTCGACACTCAGCAACTATGTACGAGGAACCTCACAATGAAACTCCGCTCAACTCTCATCCTGACCATTGCAGCCGCCGCCGTTATGTCGGGGGCTGCATCGGCACAGGTGAAGCTGCGCCCATCACCCAAGGTCGATATGCCGTTCGGTGAATATCGTAAGTGCCTTGGGTACTCGGGTGCGCGTGAGTACGGTCGTCAATTCGTCAAAAACGATCAAGCGCGCATGGCCGAAGCGGGCCAATCCGCAGACAAGCAGCCTCTTGTGACCAACTGGTCGGTGGTGATCCTGAATGAACAGGTCATCGCTGCGCACGAGGCCACCATCGAGCAATGCATTCTGCGCAAATCTGGCGAGACCTTCAGCACCGAATGTCCGCTGGGCGGTTTAAGCCGTGAGGACGCCGCCCAAAAGGTCGGAGCTGACCAAGACGAGTTTTGGACCCAACCGTCCGACAATCTTGCCGCGCTGAAAAAAGAGCAACGGACCCGTCTGGAAGCTCTGCGCCCTGCAATTGAGGAGGCTTGTGGGCCGTGATCCAAGATTTCGTCAGCTCGATTGAGGCTGCGCTAAATAACTTCTCGCAGCAAGCATACAACAGCCTGGCGGCGGATCTAGCATCCGCCCTCTGGGCAATAGCCGCGCTGATCTTCGTGGCAATGCTGATCAACGGTGTGCTTCAAATCCGAGAAATCGGGTTTGGTGGCTATGTCGGCTGGATCATTCGGGCGACGATCATCATTGGTATGGCTTCTAGCTGGAGCTTCTTTCAACCCATTTATCAGGGCATTTCGAGCCTCCCAGACACGATTGCCGGAGAACTGACCGGCACAACAAATGTCTGGGAAGCACTCGATGACATTGCGCTTCAGTGTTTCTTGATGGGCCAGCAGGCTATTGAAAACGCAACCTGGGGTCTGAGCATCACCGGGGCTATTCTCTGGGTTGTTGGGGCTGTCATCGTTGCTTTTGGCACCGGCATGGCGCTGATCGCAAAAGGCGGTCTAGCGGTCCTGCTGGGTCTAGCGCCTGTTTTCATCGCAACGCTGCTCAGCTCGGCAACAGCCAATATCTTCGCAGCCTGGGCGAAAACGACTGTTGGCCTGATCATGGTCATCGTCGTTCTGACAGGCATCGTTTCTCTTATTCAGGCCCTTTTCAGCTCCGAACTGACCGCTGTTGAGGATGTGAACAATATGGAGGCCAGTGGCCGGTTTTTGGCGATCTGCATTGTTTCAATCGTGATGCTCACGCAGATCCCGTCGCTCGCGGGCGGGATGTCGGGTGCAATCGTTTCGGCATCCTCGGGTCTTGCCGTGGCAACTGGTGCTGCAGCAGCCGCAAGAAGTGCATTGGGCACTGCAAGCGACGGCGCAAGGGGTGCAGTAGCCGGTGGGAAAACTGCCGCTGCTATGGCTTCCGCAGCACGTGACGGGACTGGCGTTCGTGACAGCGCGTCTCGCGCAATGCAAGCGCGTCGGGACATAGCGCACAGAGCCCGAAATCAGGATGGGGCAGCTCGTCAGAGCTACGCCGCTGACCGTTACCGGCAGAGCATTCGACAAGCTCGCGCCAATAAATCTTCATAAATCGAGGTACAGAGCAAATGTCACACGTGACAGATCACGAAAAAGAACTCTTTCTGGGCGCACGCCGCGATGCCTTCAAATGGCAGGTATTCGGCATGGTCGGCATGGCAATGGGCGTGGCCTCTATGATTGGCTGGGCGATGCTCCTTCCCCTGAAGGAAATCCGCGCGGTGCCATTCTCCATTGATCCGGACACGAAACTGCCGGTCCTGCTGACTGAAAAAGTCGAAGAACTGGAACCTTCTGAGGCGATGGCCTTCCGTGAAGTCGCAAATTATGTGCGCGACCGGGAAACCTATGATGTCCAGGACAACAACGAGCGCCTGAAATCGGTGCTGCGTCGTTCTGATGAGCTGGCCGAAACGTCCTACCGCGAACTGTGGGACGGTTCGAACGACAACCATCCTGACGAAATCTATACGCCCAAGACAAAGGTGCAGACCGAAATTCTGGGCGTCTCGCCGGTCAACGATGAGACGGTGCAGGTCGAGATCCGCAAGTCCCTGATCGTGCCAAACCAAGCAACGGCCTCAGCCCGCTACGTGGTCACTGTGACCTACGGGTTTGAGGAAAAAATCGTGACGTCGATGGATGAGCTTCTGGAAAATCCGTTCGGCTTCGTCGTCACCAACTACCGCGTAGACGCCATAGGGAAGGTCTGATGCAGCGTTCTTTCAAAACACTCACCGCCACCGCCGCAGCAGTTTTGGCATTCTCTACGCCTCTGCTCGCTGAAATCACACCGACGCCAGACGGAAAGAATGCGGATCATCGCATCACGCATTTCCATTACGTCGAGAACCAGGTGTACCGCATCACTGTAGGTGAACGCCTGATTACCTATGTTCACTTTCCGCAGGGCGAAACCGTCCGCAGCATTGGTGCGGGCGACACGGAAAGTTTTCAGATCACCCGCCTGCAGGAAGGTCGTGTTATTGCGTTCAAGCCGGAAATCCTGAACTCGGATTCGAACCTGACCGTGCTGACCAATCGCGGGACATACAACTTCTATCTGGTTCCGGCCGAGAGCGCCGCCGAACGTAAACGAGTACCGTTCCGGGTCACGTTCTATAACAAGAACAACAGCGGCGGGACCACAACGCGCCGTGGCACGGTGGCACGTAGCGAGCCGAAACCAACAGGCCGCTTCGTCAACCAAAACTACTCGCGCTCGGGCAAAGCGGAGTTTGCGCCTACCGCCGTTTGGGACGATGGCGTTCACACCTATATGCAGATCCCACAAGATGCGGAGCTGCCGGGTATCTTCCGTGTCCTGCCGGATGGACGTGAGCTGATGGTGAACACCACAGTCAAAGAGCGCGGCATTATCCAGGTGCAGGGCCTTTCCGATCTTTGGACACTGCGCATCGAGGACACTTCGATCTGTGTTCGAAACGATGGCGACGAGTTTCAGCAGGCAAGCGTGAGCGGTCGGCCCGTTACTTCACAGACAGTTAAACCGGGGGGCAGCAAATAATGAACCGCGATCAAACAATTGCGGCACGGGCGGCGGCTGAACAGCCGTCGCAACGTGTCCGAAAGAAGTTCGACCCTAAGAAGCTCTTTGTCGTTGCCGTAGGTGGGGCGTTTTTCGTGGGTTTCGCTTGGTTCGTATTGGGCGATGAAAACAAAAGCTCAAACACAGGCGTTCGCGTTGACGCTCTGCAACAGAGTGGTGGTGAGCGTTATGGGCTTTTGACGGCACGAGGGCCAGAGGTCGATGAACCGGAACCCGAAGCCTTGCCTGAGACAATAGCGGTAGCGACACCAGCAGCCGTGCCACAGGTCGATTCCGAAGGTCTGAAACAAGCCTTGAAAACTATCGAGCAACAGAACGGTCGGATTTCCGATCTGCAAGATGAGCTGACGGACGCCAAAGTTTCGCTGTCCGAAAAAGACGGTGAAATCGCAACGCTGAACCTGACCAACGAACGCCTTCAGGTCAGATATGATGAACGCGAGAAAAAGTTTCAGACTGAGCTTGTCCAGGCGGTTGCTGATGCAGAGGCCCGGGCACTTGCCAGCGTAAGCCACTTACAGACTACGGGTCTGACTGATGATGAGCGGCGCAGGCTTGAAGAACTCAAGCGGATGCGCGAGCGCCAAAACCAGTCAGACGGCATCGTGTTCGATGAAAACCCATACGGCAGAAACTAATGGAGCTGACGATGAACAGAACAGCAATCACCCTCGCCCTGGTCACGTTGGCGTCAAGCGCGATGGCACAGGAAGCACCCGGTCAAAACTACCAGCCGATCAATGGTGGATCGCAGCCAGTCATTTTCCAACCCTTCCCTGCTGCGCCGCAGCCGGTTCAAGTCCAGCCAGACGACACCCGCCTGCCTGAAGAACAGCGCGGCTATCAGGAAAACCAAAACACGACATGGCAGAACAATCTGGTCGAAGAATATCCCCCCATCGTCGGTGCCTCGATCATTGACGATCCGTCGCGCACCTTAACGCAAGGCACGGTTTTGTCGGCTGTGTTCGGTGGCGCGGTCAGCTCGGAACTGCCCGGTAGCGTCGTGGCGACGATCACACGTGGCGTCTACTCGATGGACGGCACGCGTTTGCTTCTGCCGCGCGGATCGAAGCTCTATGGCGAGTATCGAGCGGATACGACATTGGCGCAAACGCGCATCATGATCGTTTGGAGCCGTGTCATCACGCCTGACGGCCTGTCCGCTCAGATCGGATCGGCTGGTACGGACGGTCAGGGCCGGACAGGTGCGACCGGCAGGGTGAACACACACTTTGGGAAGCGGTTCGGAACTGCTGCGCTGTTGTCCATCATCGGCATTGCGCCGGTGGCGTTGGTGTCTGACAACGATAGCAACAACTCGGTTCGCACTGATCTGGCAACGCAAGTGGGTTCAAACCTGCAGAACGCCACGGCAGCGGCGCTTGATGAATACCTGCGCATCACTCCGACAATCTTTGTCGATCAGGGCAGTCGTATCAACGCGATCCTGCAGCGCGACGTTGTGTTCGATAGCTTCTGAGCGCGAGCCAATGAGCCGACCGCTTCAGCGGTCTTTCCGGCCGCTGCCAGCATGATCGAGTGCGGTAGCGGCCTTTTTTGACGCCAATTCAGCACTTTTTGGAATCAATGAATCTCATGTGGGTGCGTTCGCGTTCGAGGCAAAGCCGAGAGGCAGCGAAGGCAACCTCCAGTGTTCCAAAAAGTGCTCTACCAAGGACAAGAACATGAGCGGGCGGAACGGTAATAGCCTTCTGGAATACTATACAGGCAAGATCGAGCATCTGTTGCACGATGAAAGCCTGAGCGAAATTTCTGTGAATCCTGACGGATCGGTCTGGGTCGAAGAAATGGGCACAACGCACATGACCAGGACAGACATCTCTCTAAACAGAGATGATGTAGAAAACATCGGGCGCTGCGTGGCCGGTTTCAGCGATGTGACATTCGGAGAAAAGAAGCCGATTGCGACGGCCAACGTGCCGACACAGCAGGGTAAAGCGCGGGTGCAGGTAGTGATTCCGCCAGCAACAACCGGCGTGGGGTCCGTGGCGATCCGCCTGCTCCGCGTGAAAACCGTCGATCTGGGCGCGTTCAGCTTCGCCTGCAAAGAGGCGGCGTTGGCGGAAAGCAACGATCACAGCGCGCTTGAAAAGGCTCGGGCTGCTCTCGCTGCCGGAACAATGAACTTTGACGAGCTGGCCGACCTTGCGATGCTAAGCAAATGGAACGTGATCATTGCCGGGGGCACCTCGTCTGGCAAAACCACTGTTCTCAATGCAATGCTGAAGCGCGTCGATCCTGGCGAACGGATCGTGACGATTGAAGAAGTGGCCGAGCTGGACATCGAGCAACCCAATTCTGTCGATCTACTTGCTGACCGTTCCGAAGAAGATGGCCCTCGATCACCAACAAAGCTGCTGGAATCGGCGCTGAGGTTACGGCCTGACCGCCTCGTCTGCGGTGAAATTCGGGGCGACGACGCAAATATGTTCCTGGAACTGGTGAACACCGGCCACGATGGTTCTGTTTGTACCATGCACGCCAACTCACCAGTAGATGCCATTGGACGTATGAGCAAGATGGTGCGTCGCGGATCTCCGACCGTTCAAAAGTCAGAAGTGGTCGATGACATCCGGGCCACCATTCACATGATCGTTCACATGAAGAAAATCGGTGACGAACGGAAGGTCAACGGAGTGATCTTCCCACCCCTGATGACCGCTGATCAACTTATCTGAAGGAGAAATAGAATGAAAAAATTTGAGTATCGTAATGTCTTGATGCGGGTAGAGGAAAATGCAGGCGAGAAGTTTGCGAAGCTCGGGCAAGACGGTTGGGAAATGGTCGGCGTCGTACCTGCCGAGTTTGGCATCGTGTGCTTCTTCAAACGCGAGCTGACCGATGGCTGAGTTTCAGGATCTACCCAAAGGCAAGAAGGTCGCGATAGCCGGTACTATGGGCTTTATCGCTACCTCGGCTTGCGCGGTGTTGGTGGTCGGGCTGGCTCTCGAATACATCAACACCAGAGGCTTTCGCGGGCTGGACATCTGGGCGATCCCAGAGAAGTTCATGGCACAGCCTGCAGAGACGCAGCAGATCATGGGTCTGGTGGCGGTGGTCGCAGTGGGTGTTTTGACCTTTGCATTTGTGGCGGCTGCGCTGCGTGGTCCCTCAACGAAATACGGTGATGCGACCTTTGCAAAGGCCCCTCAGCTCGTCCAGGAAGGCTATGCGTCGGTTCTGAAGCTCAAAGACAAATTGGATAGTGAAATCGTGTTTGCCAAATTTGGTGAGCCAAAGGACAAAAACGCGATCTACTATAAGCCCGGCCCCGGTGTCCAAAAGCCGCACGCGATGTTCATTGCCCCGTCTGGTTCGGGCAAAACCAGCGGCTTTGTGATCCCGAATGTCCTGCGTTTCAATGGGTCTTGCGTCGTCCTGGACATCAAGGGCGAGATTTTCCAGACAACCGGCGCGCGTCGGGCAGCAATGGGCGATGAGGTTTTTATGTTCGACCCCGAGAACCCCGACAAAAGCCACAGCTACAACCCTCTGCGCCGCGCAGCACGTGCCGACAATCTGGACCGGCGATGGGAAGAAGTGATTCAGGTTGCAACTCAGATGTTCGACACGCCCAGCTCGTCCGCGCAGGGCTTTATGGGTGGTGTTGAAGGCATGTTCTGCGCAATGGCGATGCTGGCGATCAAAAGAAAGCGGCCATACATTTCCGAAGTCCTGCGCCTGGTCAAAACGACCAAGCAAAAGGACTATGAGAAAATGGCTGAAGAAGTTGGATATGCGCGAGCTGCAGATGAGTTTCTGAATCTTGCAGCCGAAGAATCCAAAATCCTGCGGTCAACGATTTCGGTTATGTTGAACTCCGGCCTGCAGCTCTGGCGCAACCCGTCGGTAGCAAGAGCCACGCAGGGCAATGACATCAACTTTGAAGATCTGCGTCGGCGCCCCAGCTCGATCTACTTTTCCGTGCCAGGGAAAAAGGTCAAAGAGTTCCGGACGCTCATTCGCCTGTTCTTCCTCGATCTGGTGAACACCATCGAAACTGTTGAGCCGGGCGAAGATGAGCCGTTCAAGGTTTTGATGCTGCTCGATGAGTTCCAACGCCTCGGCCATCTTGAGCGCGTTGTTGAAGCCTATGACACCATGCGATCGTTCGGGGGCAGGCTCGTGGTGATTTCGCAAACACTGTCGCGCCTACAGGACATTTATGGGCACGAGGGTGTGCGGGCGATGCTGGCAAACGCTGGAACCCAGATGTTTGCCGCCTCAGAGGATTCCGAAGTACGCGAACATGTGTCCAGGTCCATCGGGGACAAAACGGTCATAAGCAAGTCGAAGTCTCGAGCACTCGGCAAGATGGAAATGGGCAGCATATCAGAGCGTGAAGAAGGCATTCGGCTGCTCCGGCCAGAGCACGTTGGTCGTCTGCCGGAAAACGAGGTTGTGCTGATCCGCGAAGGCAAGATGCCCGTGATTGCGAACAAGATTCGATATTTCGAAGATCCTTATTTCATGCAGTTCCTTGGTGGCGACACGCCAAAGATCAAAGGGACACACCTGGATCTTGCTGAAGAGCAGGCCAAGGATACGGCAAAGGCAGTGGCTGATGCGAAACCGGCCCCTGCCCCGGTGAAAGAGGTTTCTGAAAAAGACCAGGAACTTCAGGCGGCATTTGATGCGCAGCGCACGGTCGCAAAGCGGAAAAGTCGGTCAGCGAAAGATATGGCGATGGAGAAAATGAAAGCCAAACGGGCTGAAAGTAGCGCCTTCACTTGACGGGGGTAACAGGACGCGGCCGAACCGGACCTTACTTCAATATGCAGAGAACGGCAGGAGAGAGCCCACACCGGAAGTCCTTATTTTGTGCTGCGTGCGCTCGCAGCACGGATTGTGCTGCATTGGCGAAGGTTTTGATGCTGCAACACGGTGTAAGAAGCAGCCATTCGCGCAATCTGGAGCTTTGGTGTGGCATTCAAGGATCAGGTCGCGGAGCTTCCCACGTCAAAAAACCAAGGCAAAAAAGCTAAACACCATCGATGGGCTACAGCGTGTCGACCCGATGCTATGCTCCAGACGTCAGCGCGGCGCTGACGTCTGGGTTTGGAGGGAGGATTGGAGGGCATGTTATGCCACGAGTCCAACTTCCCGCAGTCACCCCAAAACGCAAAGCTTGGAACAAAGGGCGGATAATCGGCCAGAAACGGCCGCTGTTTCCCAAACAAGTTTGGGCAATCCGCGCTCGGCTCGAGATTGCAGGCTACCTTCGCGACCTCGCGCTGTTCAACGTCGCGATTGATAGCAAGTTGCGAGGGTGCGACTTAGTCAAACTCGCCGTGACCGATTTGGTCAGAGATGATCGCGTTCGCGAACGAGTGTCGGTGATCCAAAGCAAAACCAATCAGCCGGTTCGGTTTGAACTGACTGAAAACACGAGAGAAACGGTTACTGCTTGGGTTAGATCGCCTGAAATGATCGGCCGCCTTTTCGTGTTTCCCAGCCGATTTCATGACCGACCTCACATCTCCGCGCGGCAATATGCTCGACTTGTTCGTGATTGGGTGACTGCAATTGGACTGGAACCCAGCGGTTACGGCACTCATTCGCTCCGTCGGACCAAAGCTGCCGAGATATATCGCAAGACTGGCAACCTTCGCGCGGTGCAGCTTCTGCTTGGTCACACAAAAGTTGACAGTACGGTGCGATATTTAGGCGTTGAGTTGGAAGATGCTCTGAGTATTGCGGAGCGCATCGATATCTAAGCAATGTTGGCGAACGGTGCTTACCGTTCGCCAGATCATAAGAGATCTGAGATCACGCGACGTCGAAAACGAAATGCGAACCCATAGTCACGGATGCTGCGGTCGAAGCGGGCATTGCGGCTGTTCCCTGCGGCTGCAAAATCTGGGTTTGGTCGAATCCGCAGGGTTGTGGGACGTTCCCGTCGTCGTCAGGGTGAGCGTGCAAGAGGACGCGTCCAAAGTCAGCTAACAGCTTGCGTCTTTTCAGAAGTTCGGCGGTGAACATTCTTGATTGGGCGATGCTTTTTGTCTATTAGTGCACCATGGGATTGACGATGGCGTCGTCACTAACCGAATTCCGATTAGAGCATCCCTATCCAACCATCCTGAACGCCGGGATCTTGCTTTGCCGCTCTTGTGGTGAGGGAAGGTGCAACCGGTATGAAGCACGCTCCTCCTCGTCACACTCGGCCTGAACAGGAGTATACCGATGTCCGGAATATCCGAGTTTGGCGTTGCAGGACAGCGCCCAGATTTTTACCGTTTTCACCAAGGCGAAAAGGTGCTGCCTTTTGCCGACGCCGAATATGAAGCACGCTTGACCAAGCTGCGTGCGGTCATGGCCGATGAGGGCATTGATGCCTGCGTGTTAACCTCAATGCACAACGTCTCCTACTACTCGGGCTTTTTGTATTGTGCGTTTGGTCGGCCTTACGCTCAGGTGGTCACAGCGACCGAAACCGTCACGTTCAGCGCAGGCATCGACGCGGCACAGCCCTGGCGTCGTGGCTATGGTGACAACATCACCTACACTGATTGGCAGCGGAACAACTATTGGCGTGCGATCCAGTCTGTGACGGGGTCCGGTAAGGTAGTCGGATTCGAAGGGGATCACATTTCCTATACACAACTGGGCTTGATGGATGAATTCCTGGCACCCTCTGTCAAGAAAGACATCGCGCCGACAACCATGCGGTTGCGCATGCACAAATCTGAGGCAGAGATCGAACTGATCCGAGCAGGTGCCGCGACAGCGGACGTTGGTGGATATGCCATCAAGGACGCGATCAAAACCGGAGCGCGCGAGATCGACGTTGCCATGGCCGGACGCGATGCGATGGAATTGGAGATTTCCAAACGGTTCCCAGATTCTGAAATCCGCGACACATGGGTCTGGTTCCAGTCTGGCATTAACACCGATGGCGCGCACAACCCTGTGACCTGCCGCAAACTAGAGCGCGGTGACATCCTCAGCCTCAATACCTTCCCGATGATCTCGGGCTACTACACGGCGCTCGAGCGCACACTTTTCGTCGAGGAGGTGGATCCGGCCAGCCTCAAGGTCTGGGGAGCGAATGTCGCTGCCCATGAATACGGAATGAGCTTGCTCAAGCCGGGTGTGTCCTGCGCCGAGGTCACGCACAAGATCAACGACTTCTTTGCGGAGCGCGACATGCTGCAGTACCGGACCTTTGGATATGGCCATTCCTTTGGCGTTCTGTCGCATTACTATGGCCGTGAGGCAGGGCTTGAGCTGCGGGAAGATATCGACACTGTGCTTGAACCGGGGATGGTGATCTCGATGGAGCCAATGCTGACGATTCCTGATGGCCAGCCCGGCGCAGGCGGCTACCGCGAGCATGACATTCTGGTCATCACCGAAGACGGTAACGAGAACATCACCGGTTTCCCCTACGGACCGGAGCACAACGTCGTCGGGTAAACAGTCCTGATCCAAGGTATGAGCGGCTACAGCTGCTCATACCGGCTCTAGCTGTGAGCTTTCAGCAGGTTGTCCATTCGATCCAGACCGAGTTGGTTGGAGTTACCAAGCACCAACCTTGTTCGGAGGGATCGAATGAACGTGCACAAGAATGCCAGACTGACGCCATTGGGTCGAGAGCGGCTAGTGGGGATGATTGCATGCGGGATGAGTTTTGCGCAGGCTGGGGCGATCTGCGGCTGCTCTGCCAAGACGGCCACGAAGTGGTGGCGGCGGTATGAACAGGAGGGGCGCGAAGGTTTGCAGGATCGCAGTTCACGCCCTTATTCTCTGCGCAATCCTACGCCTGATGACGTGGCAGACCGGATCATCGCCTTGCGCCGTCAGCGTCTTACCGGGGCACATATTGCGGCAAGGACCGGCGTTTCGGCGGCGACGGTCAGCCGGGTTCTGCGCAGGGCGGGCCTTTCGCGGCTACGCGATCTGGAGCCTGCCGAGCCTGTACGCCGGTATGAACGCGATCATCCCGGCGACATGATCCACCTCGATATCAAGCGTCTTGGCAAGTTTGAGCGCGCCGGGCACCGCATCACGGGCGACAGGACAGGCCAGTCGAACAGCCGAGGGATCGGCTGGGAACATGTGCATGTCTGTGTCGATGACGCCTCGCGCCTGGCCTTCACCCAGGTCCATCCCGACGAAAAGGCGGTGAGCGCGGTGGCGCACCTGAATGCGGCGGTGGCCTGGTATGCGTCCATCGGGGTGAAGGTTGCGCGGGTGATGACAGACAATGGGTCGTGCTACAAATCTCATGCTTTCAAGGCCGCCTGTGCCGAGCTTGGCATCCGCCACATCCGCACCAAACCCTACACGCCCAAAACCAACGGAAAAGCCGAGAGGTTCATCCAGACTGCTCTGCGTGAATGGGCCTACGCCCGAGTCTATCAGACCTCAGACGACCGCGCCGCCGATCTGCCGGTCTGGACCCACCTCTACAATTGGCACCGCCCACACACGGCGCTAAAATCAAAACCACCCATCAGCCGGCTAGACTTTGATCGGAACAACCTGTTGAGGTTCCACATCTAGCGCGACACTATTTGTTGTTGCCCACCGTTTTGAGCCGCCCTCGGTGCCCATAGGGTGTTTCGCCGTATCGCTCTTTGTAATGCCGTGAGAATACGTTGTTCGAGTTGAACCCTGACGCCATGGCAACTTCCATGACACTCAGGTTGGTTTCTGTAAGCAATGTGCGCGCGCGTTCCAATCTGATGTTGCGATAGGTTTGCGCCGGAGCCTCGTTCAGCAATTGTCTGAACTGACGTTCAATCTGACGGCGCGAAATACCCGCGCTTGTGGCAAGTTCATCGAGCGTCAGCGGGTCCTCGATATTGTCATACATGGCCCGCAGAACAGCAAGGATACGAGGATTGCGAGAGCTGATGGCCTTGGCGATTGAGGAGCGCTGTTCGCTGCGGGTCGCGACATCGGGGCCGTTCAAACACATATCCGAAACGGCGATTGCAAAGTCTTCGCCATAGTCTTCGGCGATGATCGAAATCATCATTTCAGTTGCCGCAACACCACCACCGCAAGTCAGCAGACTTCCGTCCCTTTCGAACCTCTGTGGTGTGGGCTCCAGATCGGAAAATGCCTCAACAAATCCGGGCTGGTTTTCCCAATGAAGGGTGAAAGTCTTGTCCCTGAGAAAACCCGCGCGCGCGAGGGTCGCAGCACCGGTGCAGATGCCGCCAAGCTTGCCGCCAAACCGGGCGTGGCGGCGTATGCCCCCCAAGACATCGTCGGAGGCCGCCTGAATACTATTGTTGCCCGAACAGACAAAGAGGTAGGTATCGGGGTTCAGATCGTCCAGGCTGCCATGCACATCAATATCGATGCCGGAGGATGACGAAACAGCCCTGCCGTCATCTGAGATGGCCAGCCATCCATAGAGTGGTTTTTGGGACAGCTGGTTGGCGATGCGCAGAGGATCCAGAGCAGCGCTGAACGCGAGCAAAGTGAATTGGGGCAACAGCAGGAACCCGAACCACCGGGTTGCCTTGGGATCCTTGACCGGATAGCTGAACGCCCCCGCGGGCACGAGATCCGGCCGATCTACAGTCATGCTCTCGTTTTTGATCACAGGACGCGATTACTCCGCGATGTCCTCTGCCCAGAGCTCCGGTTTTTCATCGATGAAGCGCTGCATCAGAGCAATGCAATCGGGGTCATCTGCGACTATCACTTCAACGCCTTTCGAGCGTAGGAACTCTTCGTTCCCGCCGAAGTTGGTGTTTTCGCCGATCACCACGCGCGGGATGCCGAATTGAATGATCGTCCCGGTGCACATCATGCACGGGCTGAGCGACGTATAAAGCGTCGTGTCGCGATAGGTCTTCTGGCGGCCGGCCTTGCGCAACGCATCCATCTCGCCATGGGCAATCGGGTCGCCTTTTTGGACACGTTGATTGCGCCCTTGGGCTACGACTTCGCCGCCGCGCGCCAGCACTGAACCTATCGGGCACCCGCCTTCTTCAAACCCGGCTTTGGCCTCGTCGTAAGCGATGCGCAGCAAGCGTGTGTCGTCAGCGTTCATGTCTTGTCCCCCAGGATTGGCCCGTCGTAGTAGGGCAGCCGTTCAACGCTTGGCATCCAGGTGCCATTCTCCTGCAACTGGTCCATATGATCGGCAATCTCGTCAAGGGTGGCAAACCAGACGTCTTTGGTTTCCTGCGTTTTGGCAATCCATGCTTCAACCTGCTTCCACCGCGCCAATCTCCCTGTGAGAAAAGGATGGATGATCAGCATAAAGAAACCACCGGCGTCATACTGCGCCTCGAATTCCTCCCAGAAACCGCTGAGCCCGTGCGACGGGCTTGCAACTGGCATCATGTACCCAATCTCGTCGTAATGCGCGAAGGGGGGCCAGTCGTCGGTACCCCAATGCACAGGCATTTCGTAGAGAGATCCATTGGCCGTGTCCAAACGGTACGGAATGTCGTCGGCCATCATTGAGCTGTCATAGCGAATGCCGTGTTCGATCATCAGATCGACGACTTCCTGCGTTATGTTGTAGACCGGTGCACGGTAACCACGCGGCTTTTGCCCGCAGATGCGCATATGCGCATCGAGCGTGCGCTCGAACCACTCGCGCTGCTCCCCGCGTGTCTTTATAGGGTCTTCGTGCAAGTATCCGTGGTGGCCGATCTCGTGCCCGTCTTTCAGGATCGCCTCGGCCACATCCGGGTAGGTCTCCAAACACCAGCCGGGGATGAAGAACGATTGCTTCAGGCCCAGACACCGGTAGGTGTCGAGGATGCGGGGTAGCGCGACCAGAGGGCCATAGCGGCCCATTGAAATGGGGTAGAGCCGGTCGTGGCTGTCTTCGGGCTTGGCGATGTGGATCAGGCTGTCCGCATCCATGTCGAACGTAATTGCCACGGCGCATTTGGCACCATTGGGCCAGGGGATGGGGTTGCGGATCACATCGTCAGCTTTCGTTCAGGACGTGGGCGCTTTGCGTGTCCCACGACAGCCAGATTTCATCACCAGAGTGCAGATCGAACTTGGACAGTTCGCGTTCCTGCATCTGGACCTTGAATTCATGGCCCTGCGCGTCTTCGAGGAACAGGGTGACCATGGAGCCGACGAATTCTTCAGAAATCAGCTTGCAATACGCCTTGTTCCCGCCGACGGGTTCTTCTGATGCGATGTGCACCAGATCGGCGGAGATCACGAAGCTGGCGTTGTGGTCTTCGACCAGCTGCACCTCGTTCGTGGGTACTGTGAATTCGCCAGAGGTGGTTGTGATGCGCGCCGTACCGCCGTCAACAGATTTGACTTTGCCTGCCAGAATATTGTTGCGGCCCACAAACTCGGCGACGAACTGGTTTGCAGGGGCGCGGTAGATTTCCTTGGGCGTGCCGATCTGACCAATCTCGCCTTTGCCCATGATGATGACGCGGTCGGCCATCGCAAAGGCCTCGGACTGGGAGTGGGTCACGTAGACAAAGGTAATCCCCAACTCGCGCTGAAGGTCCGTGAGGACGGCCTGCATGCGAATTACCAAATGAGCATCCAGAGCTGACAATGGTTCGTCCAAGAGCAGGATCTGTGGCTCCATCACCAGCGAACGAGCCAGTGCAACACGTTGCTTCTGGCCACCTGACAAGGTCGAAATATGGCGGTTCTCAAATTCGAGGATCCCCATTTTGTCGAGCCACTTTATCGCACGCTCTTTGCGTTCCGCCTTGTCAACGCCACGCATCTTGAGACCAAATTCGACGTTTTCGCGCGCCGTCAGGAATGGGAAGAGCGCGAGTGACTGCCAAACCAAAGGCGTGTCGCGCTCGTGCGGGGCAACGTCATTCATCACTCGATCATTTAGGCGAATCTCGCCGTGCGTCGGCGCTTCGAGGCCAGCCAACATGCGCAAAGTTGTGGTCTTGCCGCAGCCGGATGGCCCCATGATTGCGAGGAACTCACCTTCGCGGATTTCGAAATCCAGTTCTTTAACTGCAACGAAATTGCCGAAGTGCTTTTGTACTTTGTCAAAGACAACCAGCGGTTTGCTCATGCGTGCAGGCCCTTGATTTGGCGGCTGGCGAAGAAGAGCTGTGCCAGCACAACCAGCGTCATTGATGTGAGGAAGACGAATGTCCCGATGGCGTTGACCTGCGGGTCAATATTGCCCTGAACGATTTCGAGAACGACCACGGGCAACGTAGAATTCAGGCCAGAGACAAACCATGACACAGCAAATTCGTCGAAGGAGACAGCGGCCGTCAGGAACAGGCTTGAAAAAATGGCAGGCTTGCAGAACGGCACGATCACATGCCGCATGGTCTGCCATTCCGATCCGCCCAGGTTCCATGCAGCGGATTCGAGGTCCGGGTCCATTTGGTTCAGCCGCAGGCGGATCACAGCCATGGCAAAAGGTGCTGTCAGCACGCTGTGCGCAATGATGATCGAATAAAGCTGCCCGGACATCCCGATCTTGGACAGCCACGCAAGCATGGCCAGCGCCATGATGATCAGCGGAATCGTGGGCGGCAGCAGGATCAGCGCAAGGTACGGGCCTTTGAATCGGAAGTTGTACCGGAAGTCGGAATAGGCCGTGCAAAAGCCTAGGAATGTCGCGATCACAGCCGTTGAGCAGGAGACGATCAGGCTGTTGCGCGCGGCTTTCCAGATGTCCGGATCGGCCAGGACCTTAGCGTACCATTCGGTCGAAAACTCACCCAACGGGATCGTCGGGAAGCGCTGCGAGTTGAAGGAAAAGATCATGCTGAAGATGATGGGCGCAAATACGAAGGCGAAGATCAGGACGACATAGATGCCAAGGATAAAGTTGAGGGATCGGCTCTGTTTCATTTTGCGCCCTTCCCCTTGCGATAGGCCAAAGCAATGCCGGTGAAGGCGATGGCAAAGAGCGTAACCATCATCATGATCGCGACAACGGCTGCGCGCGGCCATTGCTGGCCGGACTTGGTGGTATCGAGGATCAGGATTGGCAGGGTCGGTTCCTGCGATCCGCCCAGATAGAAGGGTGCCACAAAGTCACCAAAGGACAGAATAAAGCAGAAGATCGCCGCGATGATCAGCCCGGTCTTGGACAGTGGAATGATCACCTGCCAGATCGTGCGCAGGGGCGAACAGCCAAGGTTGCGCGCCGCCTCAATCAGGTTTTTGTCGATATTGGCCATCGTGACGGTTTGCAGTATGACCACCAGCGGCAGGGTCAGAGTCATGTAGCCCACCAGCGTGCCGAAGTTGGTGTTCAGCATGGTGTAGGGGCCAAGGCCGATGTAGCCCAGCACGGCATTTACCACGCCACTTTCGGACAGAATCACGAACCATGAAAATGTGCGCACCAGATAGCTGGTGAAAAACGGAATGATCAGCAGAAAGATCGCCCAGCGTCGCGTGCTTTCAGAAGCGCGGAAGGCCAATGCAAAGGCTGCCGGAAAGGCGATACACATCGCGCAGACGGTGGACAGTGTGGCGATGCCTATCGTGTACCAATAGCTGTCCCAGAAGAACCCGCGCGTCAGCATCCGCGACCAGTTCACGAACTCGAAGGCTTCGGTCATGCGATAGTTCTTCACCAGGAAGAACGACATCGCGACCATGAACAGAACCGGCCCGACAAAGAAGATCAGCTGCCAGAAGATGATCGGCAAACGCCACGTCAGCGCATAAAGGCTTGGGCGATTTTCAGGATTGGAAGACATGGGGCTGTGCAGGGCTTTCGCGTCTTAAGGGAAAAAGGGGGCGACCTGTTGGCCGCCCTTTTTTGGTTCTTTGGGCCCTAGATCAGGCGCTCTTGTACTCGGACCAGAAGTCGTTCCAGTCCTCCAGCGTCTGCTGCTGAGGAATGTCGCGGTAATGGACCCGGCCTTCCTTGATCAGTGCGATCGGATCTTGCGGATCACCATCGACCTGGTGCGACCGCTTGGCTTCCGCCATGTCAGCCTCGATCAGGGCGGCGCGGCCAGCCTTGGTCACGCAGAAGCCGGGATAGGCCGCCATCTGTGCAGATTTCACCTGACCTGCAGGGGACATCATGTACTGGATGAACTTCTTGGCCTCTTCGGCCTTTTCGCTGCCCTTGCCGATGGAATAGCTTTCAGTGAACTGAATGCCGCCTTCCTTCGGGATCACGGACGCGACAGGCGCGCCGTCTTTTTCTAGAACGCCGGTGATCCAGTCACCGATGCCAACCATCGCCTGCATCTCGCCGTTTTTCAGGCCATTGAACGTGCCGCCATAGTCAAAGAAGCCGCCAACCTGCGAGCGCAGGCTCATGGTGGTCTCCTGAACCTTGGACCACTGATCGTCGTTCAGGTTCCAAAGGTCAGCGCCATTCCCATCATAAAGGCTCATCTGACCTAGGGTCGGCAGGTGCCAGTCAAAATGGCCCACTTTGCCCTGAAGCTCCGGCTTCCAGAAGCAGGAATAGCTTTCCGCTTCTTTCGCTGTCACGGAGTTCTTGTTGTAGGAAACACCCAAGTGCCCCCCGCGCAGGATCATGGAATACATCTTGCCGTCCGCCCAGTGGCCGGGGAACTGCGAGAAGTCTTCGTGCAGCATGTCATCCAGCGGATAATCTGCCGGGTTCATTTCTTCGATGTAGCCAGCTGCGTTCAGCTGCTGCACGAATTCTGCGTCAGACAGGATCAGATCGTAAGTGCCCGGAGGGGATTGGGCGATCAGCGCCAGCATGTTGTCGCCACCAGCATAATACTTTGGCACGAACTTCACGTTGTTTGCAGCCTCATACTCCGCAACCACATCAGCCTCTCCATGGCCGTACCACGCAAGCATGTTGATTTCGGTCGTTGCCGCCCAGGCGCGGCTGACAAATGGTGTTGTCAGAACGGCTGCGCCGCCAGCTTTCAGCAGTTGGCGGCGGTTCAAGCCCAATAGTGATGAAGTTACGGTTGGTCTGTACATTTGTGTCTCCCGGTTGGTCACTCTTTCCCAGCAAAAGAGCATTTGATTTTTCGCCGAACCATAGTGTTCAGTCTGATTTTTGTAGAATGGTATGGTAAAATGAGACTTTTAGGAAATTTATCGTTGATATGCCTTCATAATGAGCAGTTATGCGTCAATAGCGCTCGATGAGCGTTGCTCCAAGGTGTTGATCATGGCATCCATGGCCGCGTATCCGCCCGCACCCAACTGAGCCTGTCGTGCGAAAAGCCCGATGTGCAAAGGGGCAAGAACCGGCAGGCCGTCTTGTTCAGAAAAAGTGCGCATGCCGCTTTGGACCGTCGGAGCAGTCAGGCACGAAAGGCCAAGGCCATCCTGGACCGCGCGTTGAACGCCACCAATGCCGGGACTGGAGTAAGCGATGCGCCAGCTTTTTCCCACCAACTTCAAAGCGGTAGCCATACGGTCGCGGTACACACAACCAAAGGGGTGCGCGACAAGGGGGATGTCAGCATGTTCCGGGATCTCGAACCCGTTGGCGCCAACCCAGGTTGGTTGTTCTTTCCAGTTGCGGAATAGGAACTGCTGGTCGTCCCCGTCGAACAATGCCACGGCGATATCGATTTCGTTGCTCCGCATGGCCGCCAGCAGATGCTTGGACAGATCACATCGAATTTCGATCTGTGTATCGGGGAATTGTCGGACAACGTCCGTCAAACAGGCTTGCAGGGTGTTGACCGCATAGTCCACAGGCAACCCCACCCGCAATCTTGCTGCGGGATCACGCTGCTCAAACTCCGCCATTGCCAGATCGTTCAGGCGCAGAATCTGGCGCGCATGTATGGCCAGAGCCTCCCCCCGCTCCGTGAGCGATATCTCTTTGCCCTTCCGCGCAATGAGCGGATAGCCAACCGCTTCTTCCAAGCGCTTCACTTGCAGGCTGATGGCAGGTTGCGTCCGACCAAGTATCTCGGCCGCGCGCGTGAAACTTGCCACCTCAATGACAGTGATGAAAGCTCTGAGGAGCTCTGTTGAAAGGTTGACCGCGCCCATACGAGAACATTAGCGCTGAAAATGTATAGCGAACAACGATAAAGTTGCTTTATGCAAATCGTATGATCACCCTCTATTCGAACAAGACGCTGACGGACTCTCCATTCGCGATCCGTGTGATCGCCTTGGCGAACATTGGCGCAATCGAAATCTCGCGAATTTTCGATGATGCGGTGACCGCTTCGGTAGCGCAAATTGTGTCGGTGATGACCAGGGACGTCAGATCAGATGCATTGATCCTGTCGACAGCCTTGCCGGACAGGACCCCATGGGTGATGTAAGCAGAAACTTCCGCCGCGCCATTTTCGAGCAGCGCCGTCGCGGCATTACAGAGCGTACCGCCAGAGTCGATAATGTCATCGACCAACATGCAGGACTTGCCAGAGACGTCCCCGATTATGTTCATGACTTCAGACGAGCCGGGCTTGTCGCGGCGCTTGTCTACAATTGCGAGGCCAGTCGAGAGACGTTTCGCCAAAGCGCGTGCGCGCACTACACCGCCTACGTCCGGGGATACGACCATCACATTGTCGCGGTCCTTTTGCTTTTCGATATCCCGCACGATTTCGGGCACCGCGTAAAGATTGTCGGTGGGAATGTCGAAGAAACCCTGAATTTGCCCTGCATGCAGATCCATAGTTAGCACCCGATGCGCGCCCGCCTGCGTGATCATGTTCGCCACAAGCTTTGCCGTGATCGGCGTGCGCGGGGCTGATTTGCGGTCCTGACGGGCATAGCCGAAATAGGGGATCACGGCGGTGATCCGCCCGGCAGAGGATCGGCGCAGCGCGTCGATCAACACCAGCAGCTCCATCAGGTTGTCGTTGGCTGGATAGGACGTTGATTGGATGACATAGACGTCATCGCCGCGCACGTTTTCCTGTATCTCGACAAAGACTTCTTCGTCGGCAAACCGACGCACGTTACACTCAGCCAGAGGGACACGCATATGCGCGGCAATCGCTTCAGCAAGCGGACGGTTACTGTTTCCACAGATCAATTTCATCTGTCGAGCCCCTCTGGTCAGAGTTTGATTGGATGTGCGCCGGGTTCAGGCCTTAGACCGGGAACGCCATCTCGGGTTTGTAGGTCTTGAAGCTTTCCAGATACTGCGCATTGGCCTGGCGCTGCCATTCGGTGCCGGGCTGGATCGCGGTGACGACCTTGTACTTTTCGCGATAGGACTTCGTATTGTCATTCTCTTCCATGACAATCGCCACCATGCCCGCAACTTTGCCCTTCTGCTGTTCAACCAGCTGGACAGCACCATGCATCGTGCCGCCGGTTTCAACCCACTGATCCACCAGCAAAACCCGCGTTCCGGGTGCAAAGGCGGGCGTGCGCATTTCCATCGACTGGGTTTGACCGGAGTAGTTGGTCATAGACGCGCTGTCTGTATCCACACAGAGCTTTCCGGGTTTGCGAATGGGCAGAAACCCCTTCCCGATACGGGCCGCGATGCCCGCCGCCAGAACAAAGCCCATCGCATCAAGGCCCGCGACGACGTCAATCTCATCGGCATCTAGATCAGCCACCAGATCATCCAGCAGATCATGATACGCCTTGCCGTTGATGTAGATTGAGGTCGGGTCAAGCCATGCAAACTTGTCGCCTTTGGTGTTCGGGGCCATCAGCGAGAAGTACCAACGGTCGTCTCTGGGTCCTTTGTCTTGAGCCATCTTTTCTCTCCCTTATGTCTGTGTGAGGTCCATGAGCCGCTTCAGGCGCTCAGGATCAATATTGTAGAAATCGCCGTCAAAATTGATGCCGGTCGCGACCATGAAAAGATCAACCGCATCTGCATATTGCGCTGCGTTTTCAGGTGTGATGCCGGATGCAAGGCCAAGTGCCGTGTCGCCGCAATGCGCGCGAAACGTGTCGATCTTGCCAACATCGGCTGCGTGGCCAGTCGCCACGCCGGAGGTCACAACGACGTCCATGTAGTGCGTCGCGATGCGCGCGCTTTTGCCATACTGTGCTGGATCAACGTCGCGCTGCTTTTTGAATGCGGTGCCGCCGATATAAAGCCCGGTCCAACCGCTTCCTTCGCGGATGGCCGCGATCTCATCTGCTTCGGGCTGATCATCTTCCGCACGGCGTTCATCCATACGTGCGTCATCGGCCCAGTAACCATCGACCTTGCACCCTTCAGCTTGCATCTCTCCCAGAATTGGGAAGGCAAACTTGCCGGTGACCGCCAGAAAATTCACCCCGAGCCAAATGTCCGGGAACGCCTGCCGCATCTCCTTGATGATCGGGACTAGTTTCTCTTTCTCGAAGTCGTGGTTGATCAGAAAAACCCCCGGACACCCGCCAGCAATGGCTGCTTTGATGTTCCGCTCGGCCTGTTCGCTGTCAAGCACATGAATGACAGGAAGAATGACAGGACCAGTTGCGCCAAAGGTCTTTTTGAAGTCGTGTCGATCCATCTCAATTCTCAATCCCGGTTATTGCGAGGACGCTATCATCGGCAATGGAATTTAGAAAATTTATTGTGCTTATTAGTTCATTTAGCTTGGAAATGAATGCATCTCGATGAGAACGCCTGCGGTTCTTTGCAAAACCAGCCGATGTCAAAGCGGAGCTAATCTTCGGCACGTCTCCGACGAGAAGCACGTAAGCTTCATTCCAATATGCCGAGAACTGTCTATGCTCCTTTGCGAATGGCCCCTCGCCAAACAATGCAACTACCCAGACATAATCCACGAAAGCCCGTGCCCATGGCCTCGTTCGACCCCTCCCGACCCGATGGTACCAACCGCAGTCTTGAGATTGCCGTTTCCGCTGACGGCACACCCAGAATGAACCACACCTACACAATCGACGCGCGATGCGGCGTGGCGGTGCGCGTCGGCGCAGGTCAACAGCTAACCGTGATGAACCCCAGCGGCCATCAAGTCTGCGATTTCTGGATTTTTGCAGCAGATGATGTGGGTGAGTATTCTTCGATGGAGCATTTGCACACAGCCCTAGGCTCGATATTCCCCAAAGTAGGTGACAGTGTGACCTCCAACCTGCGTCGCCCCTTGATGACAATCACGGAAGACACATCCGATGGTGTGCATGACACGATAATCGCCTGCTGCGATCATGCCCGGTACCAGCAATTGGGCTGCACGGAATACCACGACAATTGCGCTGATAATCTGCGGATGGCGCTGATGGCCATTGGCCTCAAAGCGCCAGCTGTTCCCGCCCCTTTCAATCTTTGGATGAACGTCCCTGTGCAAGCCGACGGCAGCACAAGTTTCGTCGCACCCGTGTCAAAACCGGATGACCAAGTGACCTTCCGCGCCGATATGGACGTCATCGCCGTCATGTCCGCCTGCCCTCAAGACGTCACGCCAGTCAACGGCGTGGGTGTCGCGCCAGACATTCTGAAGTTCTACGTCGCGGACACCTGACGTATCCGACCAATTCAAAAGCAGTTGATTGATACCCTCGCCGAAGTTGCGCTGTCATTGTGTCAGGAGCTTACGGGGAAAGATCTCAGCTCCGATGGCGATCGTTAACCTTGAAGTGGCGACGTCTAGCGGTTGTTCGAGCAAGGTACAGGGTTGGAACTACGGGCTCCCCTCCGTCATTCGGTAGTGGAACAGATTTTTGGGGCCCGACGAACTCTGAATGTCCGCTCCCGCGGCTCGCGGCCGCAACGCAGCGATGGTTGTGCTGCAAGAGAAAACAAATGCTGCGTCAGCAACATGGCTAAACATCAATGTCGGCAAAGTCCGCTTCTTGCCTATTCAAACGTGGTGCAGCGAATGCCCGGAATGTCCAAGGACAAGAGTCCGTCCCAATCGGAACAGACCCCACATTACTCCAACCCGGTGGTCTCGCTGTTCCCGGCAACACATTCACCGGCGCGAACAATCATCTATCATGTCCTCCGTGGTTAAAGACTGTGTCCATCATACTCATGGACGTGGGTAGCCTGTTCGCGGGTATGGGCAATCTCTTGCACCACGGCGGCAATCTTGCTGGATGAAACTTGGTGCAGCTCACCAACAACGGCCTCCGCGCGCTCGTAGCTGTCCGGAACGCCTTGGCTGTTGAAATGGGCGGCAGCGGTGGAAATGTCCGCGTCTTTCCAAGTCGCCGTTGTGCCGATTGAAACGCTGTCATGATCGTTGTAGCGGGCCAGGAACTTGCTTCCGTCGAGACCGAAGCTGTGCGCGGTCGCCACAATGTCATCACGCACAGCCAGCCATTTTTCGGCTTCCGTGGGGTCCAGGTTGTCCAACTCGGCCGCATTCATGGATGTGGTGTAGCTGTCATCAGCCAAAGTGTATGCCTGCAGGTCGGTGTCATATGGGCGCAGTTCGGCAACATCGCCTTTCAACTCCCCGATCTGAACGTCCATTGCGGCACGCAAGTGTGGATCTTCGACCTCTCGTGCAAGAGCCTCCATGTTCTCGATGGAGTTCACGATGTCCTTGGTCTGCTGCTCGTAGTTCTCAAAGATGGCCTCCCCCAAAGCGGATTGCATATACTGAACATAGCGATCACCGGGCGACTGGTAGTCGTCGGACTCCTGAAAATCCTTGTCACCACTCAGATCCGCAAGGGACGAATAGTAAGGGTGATACAGATCGTATTCCTGAGCATCACTCATGTGCTGAGAAACCAAAGCCTGCATATCGTTCAGATCAACCGGCTCCCCTGACCGCTCCGCAGCTTCAAATTCGATTTTGAATTCTTCGACCAGATCTTGTTGCGCAGTATGTTCGTCAACACGGCGGTTGGCCTGGTCCTCGATGTCGAAGCTGTTTGAGGCGATGGCTGCACGATCAAAGCCCATCGCCTGCTGTTCTTTCCTGATGATGTCGATCTGCTCTGAAACGCGATCTTCACGCGGGGCGGATTGATCAAATCTGGAATAGGGTGCGAAGTGTTCGACTTCGTTCAAAAGATAGTCTGTACGCGAAACCATAGTTTTTCCTTTGCGAGTTGATGGAAAACTCTGTGATGGGTCTGCCTGGGGCGTTGGCGCGCGCATCAGGCAGACCGGTTAAAGTCCTTACAAGCTGTGCCCGTCATCGTCACCGCGCCCCTGCAAGAGCGGGTGCGTTGCGTGGGCGTGAACGTCTGAAAGTTCTTCTGAGATTGCGATGATCCTGGAAGACGCAAGCTGGTGCAGCTCGTCAACAACGGCCTCAGCGCGGTCGTGGCTGTCGGGTAATCCTTGCGCCTGGAAGTGGGCCGCGGCGGTCGAAATGTCGTCGCTGCGCCATCCCATTGTTGTACCCAGGGTGACGTTCTGATGATCGCCAAAGCGGGCAACGAACGCCTCGCCATCGAGGCCGTAGCTGCTGGCCGTGTCGGTGACTTCTTTGCGGATCGCTGCCCACTTGCCGGCCTCTGAATAATCCAAGACATCCATTTCGGCAGTGCCCATTCCCATCATCGTTGAATAGCGGCGGTCCTCGATGATGAAGGCTTGAAGGTCCGGATCGTTGGTGCGCAGGTCCGCAACGTCGCCCTTCAACTCGCCAATTTGAATATCCATAGCGACACGCAGATGAGGGTCGTCAACCTCACGGGCCAGCCCTTCCATCTTGTCGATGGATTGCAGCAATTCTTTGGTCTGAGTCTGGAAGTCCTCATAGGCCCCCTTGCCCAAGGTGTCCTGTATATAGACCTCGTACCGGCGTGCTGCCGGGGCATAATCAGCGGACGCCTGGAACTCCTTGTCATCGACAATATCAGCAAGGGCAGACAGATACGGATGGCTCTGTTCGTTGTCCCGAACGTCGCTGATATGGGCAACAACCTGAGCCTTCAGCTCGGGTGCGATTGTTTCCTCAGAACCGCCTAATTCGATGTGTCGCCGCAAGTTGCTCATGACTTCGGGCGACACATAAGACGGGTCTCCTGGCTCGCCGTAATCATCAAAATGATGGGCTTGATCCAGCAGATGTTCCATTCTCGATACCATAGGTTCCTCACTTTCAACGAGTTGGATGGCAAACTCTTCGATCCGGTCTTTGACAGCGTTGGCGCGCTCATCAAACAGATCCGACATTCTTGCGATGGAGAGTGTCATCACATCACCGGCCATGTCGCGGGCCGTAACTTCAACCTCCGGAGTGCTTTCAACAACAGACAGTCCGGCCTGAACCTTCCACGTGTCGGTCTCAACTTCCTGCCGCAAACCGCGCTCAAGGCGGGTCGTTGCGGTCAGCTCAATTCCGTATCCTTCGGCAACCTCAACCTGGATAGAGCGCTGAACGTCGATGTTCATGTCGCTGCTCATACCCATAGCCAACCACTGCCCATGTTCCACGCCTCGGTTATTCACAACGATGTGGACATGGGGGTTGTCAGTGTCGTTGTGGAACACGGTCAGATAGTCCCAGGTATCGCCAAAATCACCGCTCCCAAACAGGCGATCCGCGAAGTCCAAACCGGCCTCATGCGCGGCATCCGGATAGGTGCCTTCGGGAAAAGAAACGATCATGTGACGGGTATAACCATAGTTGGTTTTCCCGTTGAAATCCTCGGCCCAGGTCTCGATCAGATCACTCACCTGATCGGCATCGAGCGGGGTCACACCATTGTCGCGGATGTCCAACACGCCCTCTGCCCTGACGGTCAGGTAATTGATCTGGCGGCGCAGCTCATGCGCTTTTTTCACCCCACCTTTGCGGACGTGTTTCACAACCGCCTCGGGCTTTCCAACCACAGCACCAAGCCGCGCCTTGATGGATGAGGCCCGCGAGATCATGAACTTCATGCGCTTGGCGGTTTGCAGCTGCTGGCTGATCTGCTTGGACCGATCGATACCCTTCTGCGCTTCCCGGAAGGCTAGCTCCAGAAAGTCCCCTGCCGTCAAATTGTGAGCCGCGACGTTCATGCTTCAGATGTCCTCTCATCGTCGCGCAAGATTCGGCGAATGGCGGAGTCTGGCTCTCGGTTTCGGCGGGCCGCGGTGATCAGCGCCTTCAGGTCTTGCCGGTGCTGGATGATCGCACGATGGAGGTTTTCGACATCGCGCCGGTCGTCATCGGTCCAGATCACCGAACCGCGTTTGGCCGATTTTGCGAGCTGATTGAGGTTGGTGTATCCACCCTGAACCTGCCGCAAGTGCGTCTGCCAGAGATCGACAACGGCCGGGTCAGGATCGAGATACCCGATCAGACGATAGATCAGTCGTTGGATGATCTGGTTGCGGCTCTTGGCCCCAAGCGACTGCACGGCCTCCTCCAAACGCACCAACGCATCTGACGGCAATCGAACGGAAAAGACAGTGGTGTCGCCGGGCTTGCTCAATGTATACCTCTGGTTGTTTTTATGACTTGTAACACAACTACCTTATCCTGTCATACTCTCCAAGAGGAAACCGGGGGTGATTTTAGAAATCCGTATTTTCTCAAATTGCCCCCGGAACAGTTTTGCTCTTGGAGGCAATCTCCACGCCGGGAAAAGGGTCCTGCCCCTTTTCCAGCCAGCAGGCGTGGGTGCCGGTGGACCGGCGCAGGGCAATCACGCAAAGCGGGAGCTGCCCGAACAGCGCCCGTCACATACCGGCACGTTCAAGGTCAGTATGGCATTTTCCGCGCGCCTCAGCGCGCTCAATGTCCCGCCGCTTTCGCGGCGGGTGTGGCAGGGTTGTCTGCTGCCGCATTGGGGCAGGTCGGCACCCCTGCCCGGTCTTAGGACCGCGCGCCACCTGTGGCGCATATGTGGTCCGGCCTGCGGCCGGAGCAGAAGAAAGGGCGGCTTGCGCCGGCCTGCCCTCCCGTCATTCGGTGACGGGATCGTCATCGGTGCGCTTCGGGAAGGCCACCATCTCAACGCCAGGGAACATGCTGTGCTTGACCTGGATCGAGGTGATGGTGCCGGTCTCATCGGTATTGACGAAGAGCACCCCGCATCGATCCCAGAATGTCTTGCCTTCTTTTTCACCGGTCTTGACGCTCAGTTTCAGAGTTTGAGTTGCCATTGTTTGATCCTCGCTATGGCGTGTTTCGATGAACAAGGGAAAAGCGGGCATCAAGGGGATGTCAGCAGGGAATTTGATCCGCGCGGAATGCGCCGCAGGCGCAGGGGACATTCCTTGTTGAAGCGCGGCGCCCGGCCCGGGCGCCGCGCGTCTTCCCCGACTGCCCGCTTATGTTCATCCCTTCAGAAACACCGCAGCCGAGGATCTTCTCCGGCAACGTACTTGAAACTGTCAGACCTGGTGAAAGGCAAGGCTTTCTGGGATCGCTGCGCGCGGAACATCTGAACAAAACGATGTCTTTGATGGCGGCAACATCACCTCGATCCGACACAGGCGCGGCGCTCAGTTCTAAGTTGGGGGTTGCCCTTCTGGGTCGGTATGACCGTCGTCGCAAAGGATGAAGAATGACGGACGGTGCAAACCGCCCTATCCAACTGGCGGAGGCCAAAGACCGGACGGTCCGGCCCTGGTCCGTGCTTGTGCGGATCAGGTAAACAGCCGGACTCAATTTGGATTGGCGGGTTCGGTAGGACGCCCCGGTAATCCGCAAGAACTCTCTCAAGCGCTGTCGCGGGGCGAGACCGGCGCACGGGCAGATACAGTGATGAGTACGCCAAGAAAAAGGCCCACCGAAGCGGGCCACGAGTTTAACCAAAGGAAAATCTGGAGGTATTCTTTACAGGCTAACGCTTGCGCGCGCGATCGACAACACCGTCAGCTGTGATCGTGGCAATGCGATCCTCTGTGCGGCGGGTCATTTCCACCCCGTCACCCGTCATATGCGCCTCGGCAAATTCCGTGAACTTGAAGATGCTGCCATCTGCTTCAACATGGGTTTCGTCCTCTGCCGAGCGCCGCTTCACCGATCCGTCATGGCGGATTTCGATGATCGTGTTGTCGGCCATTCGGACCGTCACGGTATGCTCATCTACAGCGACACCCTGCCACCAGGCATCTGCATCGCGGCGCACAACAATGCGGTTTGGGTGCAGCTTGATCTGCACGTCCTGTACCTCGTCCGGATCAGCGGCTTTGACGACCACGATGGCCTCCTGCGCGCTGGGATCACCATGGATCGACGCGCTCCCGTTTTTTGGCGGCCAGAGCTTCGGCTGTGTGCGCGGCTTGCCCTTCTGGTCTGTATGAAACCCGACGAACATCTGCGCGGATTTCCAGACGCGGCGGGCGGCTTTTTCAACCGTAGACGGAGCTGCATCGGTGGACATGGTGGATAGCCTTTAAAGTGGGTTAATTCACGTGCATTTTCGGGGTGAGCGTCACACCCACAGCGCTCAGCACTTTCAGCACCGTGCCAAACTCGGGATTGCCATTTTCGCTAAGTGCGCGGTAGAGGCTTTCCCGAGACAGACCAGATTTGTCGGCCACACTCGACATACCTTTGGCCTTGGCAACATCGCCAAGTGCCGACGCGATCAGCGCCGTGTCGCTGGTTTCAAAAGCCGCTTCAAGATAGGCTTGAATGGCTTCCGGGCTGTCCAGATAGTCAGCCGCTTCAAACTTCGTTGTTTTGACACCCATGTTTTTCACTCCAACTCTCTTGCCATCGCCTTGGCGGTTTTGATGTCGGCTTGCTGGGATGACTTGTCTCCCCCGCACAGCAAAACGATCAAAACGTCACCGCGCGACACATAGTAAACGCGATACCCCTTCCCTTCGGAGATACGCAGTTCACTCACACCTTCACCAACCGGTTTCACATCACCGGGATTGCCCAGGCTCAACCGCGTGATGCGAACCAAGATCCTGGCTCTCGCCCTTTGGTCCTTCAGGCCCTTGAGCCACTTGTCGAACAGGTCCGTCTTACGAATTTCTATCATACCTATATGTAGCCTACAGGCTACAACCTTTCAAGTCAAAACAACCTATACCATTGAACTAAAATCAAAAATCATTGCTGAAAAGCAGGGCGCGTTGCGCCCTGCCCTGCCAGTTTCAGAAGCAATCCGGCACCCATGCATCGATCCGGGCTTTCTGTGCCTCGGTCACGCCCAGTGCCTTTTGATGCTCTGGATCATTGAAGAGCTTGTGCAGCGCCTCGTTCTTGGCACCCTTTTTGGATTTCGCGAAGGCTTTGAACATGTCGGCGTCGATGTGCAGGTCCAGCAGGTCTTTGTAGAGATCATCCAGCTGCCAGCCTTTCAGACGCTTGAAGCAGTTTTCAGCCGAAGGGGTCCAGATCGCGCGCATGTCAGCCTCGATCTCAGCCTCGATCTCCGCCATGAACTCCGGGCGTTGGGTCAGAAACCGCCGGGCCAGAAAACCCGTGATCTCACCATTGCGGGTCTTCTTGCCCAGATCGCGAAACGCTTTGAACGCTTCCACGCTGCCTTGTGCGGCAATCTCGTGGAACTGGTCATAGGCTGCCTGTGCCGCTTCATCCCGTTCTCCGCCAAGACGCGGGTCGAGGATGAACTGGTCATCGATCTCGGGTGTGTTCCGCTCGGCACCACCATAGCCAAACCCAAACAGATTGCTGCTCAGACCGGAGGCCGGGGTGGCAAAGAAAGCAAACAGGCTCAACACATAATCAGGCTTGTCCAGCAGGGCCGTTTGAACCGCTGCCAGCCGGATCGCCACCATGTCGTCGATGAACTTCTGCGAATAAACTGGTTTTGGTTCTTCCTTGATCTCCGGTTCTTTGACCGGGGCCAGAACACCAGCCTCAATGGCAGCCTGAACATGTTCCGCCGCGACATAGGCCGGGGATGTTTTGATCTCGCCATTGTTGGTGACATAGACAAACACGCCGGACAGCTTGCGCTGCGCGTCAGAATAGAACGGCGCCGTATAGTCCTCAAGCGCGGCCAGCTCCTTTTCACCATCCGCGTCCAGAGCCTCACCCTCATAGAGTTCGGCAAGTTCGTCATACCGTTCGGCCTGTCCTTCGGTGAAGTCCCGGCTCACCATGTCCAAACGGTGCATGTCTTTCGTACCCGAGAACCCATAGGGAATGTAGCTTTCCTCATGGGTGTCCACCCAGTCCCAGCCTTCCGCGTCGCGCAGTTTTTCCGCTTCTACCGCCAGTTTCTCGGCAAACAGACGATCCAGTAACGCGCCTTCATTGAATAGGGTTTCATCGGCAAACAGATCAGCGGTGACGGTGCCGCCCGCCTCAACATAAGCCTTCTGCCCGACAAATACGGCCTTGCGGCTAGTGCTGCTAACAGCCTCCGACGTCAGTGCCTGTTTGACATCATGCTCACTGAACCACCGACATTCTTTGGCCCGTTCCAGAACCTCCAGAATTTTCTCTTCTTCGGTGCTGACGGTCATGGCCTTGGCCAGCCCCATGCTGATCTCACCGGCTTTGAGCGCATCCAGAACGGCGGCGGGCAGACTGGCAAGCGCGAGGCGGCGGCGCACATGGGATTCGGTCACGCCAAACGCATTGCTGATCTTGGCAATAGACAGAGATTTCTCGGCCATTTTGCCATAAGCACGGACCTCGTCCACAGGGTCCAGTTCTTCACGGGCGGTGTTCTCCGCATTGGCCCATTGCTCAGCCACGAAGGGATTGTCCGTGACCTTAACGGGAACCTGTGCCAGATCAGCGCGCTCAGTCACGGCGATGTTCAGAGCCCGTAGGCGGCGACCACCGGCAACGATTGCGACTTTGCCATCGGTATCGCGCAACCCGCTGAGGTTCTGGATCAAGCCACACATAACCAAACTGTCGGCCAGAAGTGCAATACCTTCCTCACCAACCTCCTGTCGTGGGTTGATGTCAGACAGGTAGAGATCGGACAGGGATACGGTTTCGATGGTTTCCGGTGCGGTGAATGTTTCGACTTTGCTCATGGGGCAAATCCTTGTTTGAGTGTTTGAGATCGTGTTAAGGGTGCCCTACCCCTTCCGGGGTAGAGCGGAGCCGTTTAGATGGCTGCGTGTTGGATCAGGAAGCGGCGCGCGATGTGGAAATTGTCGCCCTTCCTGATTAGCGCCCACGCTTCTGCGATACGTTGCTGCAAGATTTCATTGCTCATGGTGTTCACCTCCTTTCCGGTTTGGGATTGAGATCAGTATTCGCTGGGGCACATGATGGTCAGAACGCGGCGCGTCACTGACGTGTCAAACGGCCGGTCGGACCCATACGTGTAGTCCGTGTCGTAAAGATCGATCTTCCAGAACAGCTTCTGGTCACGGACTGTCACCGCCCCAAAGGTGTGATCGCCATAGGGGTCATTGCCCTCGTCAAACTGGTCATCCGACGCCACCGCTGCCAAAGCTGCAGTCTGGAACTCCATCCCTTCACCTGACACGCCGGGCGTGACAAATACCTGACCCTGAATTCCCTTAGAATGCATCTCGATTGCCGCAGTCGGATCGATCAGCGCTTTCCGAAATAGGTCATTCTGGGTCGCAATCTCTGCCGCCTGCAGGCTGGTGTCAGTGTCGATGTCTTTTGTCTTTTCAATGTCCAAAACCGTCTCTCCTTTTGTGGTGCGACCTCTGGGGTTGATCCCCTTTGGTGCTGGTTTTGAGCCGAGCCCTGAAAGGGCGTCGTCTCTAAAACCTGCCCCGTGGCGAACGCGGAGAGGGGCGAGACAGGACCAATCGACAAGAGTGGTGCGGCCCGCAGCGCAGGCGCGCGAGGACACGGTATTGTCTATTTGTCTTGTCCGAGGGGGGAGGCCGCGCCTTCCCCCTTACGGAAGGTAGCGTTTGGCTTGTCCAAATCCCGCCTGACCCACAAGGAAAGGACAAAGGATCTCTGATCCTGCGTGAGCGCAAAAGGGACCGTCACCCGAATGGGCAGATCACCACGGCATGGACCGACCATGACCCAAAGCCCCTGCCCCGGCTCGCAAGAGACGGGTCAGGGGCTACTGGGACAGGGAGATCATTCTGGGGTGTTCTGGGTGGAAGCCGATACGTCGGCTGAAACCTAGAGCCTGCTCACGAGCCGAAAGGCTCGGGATTTGCCACAGAAACAGACTGCAGCCCGAAGTCACTCACCGACCGGAACATACCCTCGACGGAGCTTTTGCTTTTCGAGATTGTGGAGCGCTTCACTAGCCAGGGCTTCGTCATCATACGTCACCATCATGGCTTGCCCGTTCGTGCCAATACGCCCCCAGGTACGAAGCACTGAAACCTCCCCAAACAACGTCGGCTGCAACTCGATGCCATAGAACCGCGCCATGTTGATCTCAGGGTCCACATGGATCAGGTGCACAGGTGTGGTGTCTGTCAGCTCCATGACGCGATTGTCGATCAATAAAGCTCGTCTGTCCAATGACTTTGCTGGAACAGTCAATTGGCAAGGATTCAGAACCGTGATGAAAACATTCGACAACTCAATCTGTCTGATGCTTGCCTCGTACCCATCCAGGTACAGGAGCTCATATTGGCACCATTCCACATTCCGCTGCTGGAACCGTTGTGACCACTGGCCAGAGTAGGTACGGTTTTCTCATATCTTGCAAAACGAAATAGAAGGATGAAGGCAACGTGGCTGAAATCTTGGAAGGCGGATGTTTTTGCGGTGAGGTTCGATACCAGGTCACTGGCAGCGCAGTAATGCAACTCATGTGTTTTTGCAGTGATTGCCTATCGATGACCGGAACGGACGGTTATGCCGGGTACATGATAAAGTCGGAAGACCTGCAGCTGCTGAAAGGCAAACCACGGACCTTTGAGAAGACCTCAAAGGAAGGTCGACCTGTCATCAAGCATTTTTGTGGCACCTGCGGATCAGGCCTGTGGGGCGTGACAGCCTTCGGATTGACGAGCATTGCGGCTGGGACATTGGATGAGCCAAACAACTTCAAGCCAACGAGCAAGGTTTTTGTGAAAGATGCCCCCAACTGGGCCAGGGTTCCCCACCATTTGGAAGAAATGTAGCGTTTGAAGCTTTGGTATCACCTACATTTCTGTCTTGGAGTTGTTCCTCTTGGTGACCCGAGTTGCTACGATTGTCGTTGAGGCAATAAGCAGGACATCGCGATGCGCAATGCAATCTTTTTACCCCTAATGGCTTTGTTCCTGGGGGTCGTCATGGACGTTAAACCGGCGGCGGCCGCGTCACTCGGAACATATGAGGTTTTTGGCGTCGAAGACGGTGACATGCTAAAAATGCGCAGTGGGCCTGGAACAGGGTTCAATGTGATCGTTGGTCTTCCAAATGGAACCGCACTACGAGTTCACGGCTGTGAGCAGACCGGTGGCACCCGTTGGTGCCGCGTCTCTTTGGAGCGCGCGCGCAAGCTTAAGGGATACGTCTCTTGGGCATATTTGCGGAAAATCTAATACGACAGCGATCAGCACCACCATCTTTTAGCAATCATAGAATACCGGCGGAAACGCCCTGACGAATCCACTAGTTGGGCTCACACCCGTCGTCGAAGCGGCTCGCAACATCCCCGAATTCGCTGGGTTCAGGACGGCCCTAAGGCTTTGACTGGGGAGCGCTTGATCGCCTGCACCGTAACGGATTGATCCTGGACCCGGTTGGAAAGGCAAAATCGGTGGTACTGACCGATGAAGGCCTGCGCCGCTCCGAAAAGCTTTTCACAGAGCTTTTTGGGCGGGAGCCAAAGACATAGCATTCGCCATGACAAGTCCCTCCATGTAACGCAGGTCTGCATACGCGTGTGGGCTGGCTGGCGGTTGCAATCTGCGCTAAATCGCCCCTGTCCGGCAAACAGGGAGAAGCTGAAGATGACAACGGGGAACGATCTTGGTGGGCTCATCGGGTTTATCACCCGTGACGAGATTTGGCATGAGCGGCTCGCTGATGTGTTGGACGAGCATTTTCTGCCAGCGCTCGAGGCCTTCGATCTTGAGTTCGAGGATCTGGGCGACTTGCTGGGCGAGGATTGGCCGATGGTCCTGTGGGGTGGTGGCCTGGAAGATTTGCTGGGCAGGACATTCGGAGCGGACGCCGAAAACGCTGCGGATGCTTATCTGAAAGGGAGCGGTTCCAAGGAGAGTGCGCAGACCCGCGCCTATATCAAAGGATTGCGGGACGCGTCGGTCAGCCTTTATGAGGTGAGCGAGGTAGACCCCGGCAGATCCATGGTCTTGCGCAACATGCTTTCGGACGCAGAGCCGGTTACCGTCCGGGAACACAGCGCGACGCAGATGCTGCAGCGATGGGATCGCATCGCAGCTCGGGTTGTCGCACAGGGGGATTATAACGTGATCTCGGGGGCGCTGCTCCCATTCGACCCCGACACCGTCGCGTTTTTTGAAGACGGGCTCCGCTCCGTGTTGAAATTGAACCCCGACGTTGAACTGAGGCTGACACAGGATCAGCTACACCGTTCCGCACCCCTCTTCACCAATGCCTGGCTCTTCGCACATCTGCCGAACCTACTGGATCCGGAACCACCACAAATCAGCAACAGCGATGGCGACAACCTGCTCTTTCACGACATGCGCTTCCCCCTCGCCAGCAAAGTGACGCAAAGCCAGGTATCTGAAAAGCTAACACAGTCCGCAGAACTCGTGATCTCAGGCCAGAAGGATTGGACCTGGCTTGACCTCGACACCCCGTCCGGCACCAAGCACGGCACCGGCCTCGTGTTGGACAAATCAATGTCAGGGGCCTCCGTGCTTGGGTCCCTAGATCTGAAAGGTCGGACACTCACACTTTCTGTGAGCTCTACAGCGCGCGCTGAACGCGGCGAAGCCCTGGTCCGGGACCTCCTGGGCGACCTGGTGAAATCTCCGCTGACATCAATCCAGACCGCCGAACAGATGATGGCGGATGACAGCACGAGTAACGGAGTGGCAGAAGAAGAGGACATCCCCCGTGCCCTTGCCCGTCAGATGGCCCACGAATATCTCGAACAGCATTACCGCGATACGCTTGACCAGCCGATTCCTGCCCTGGATGGCAAGACCCCGCGCCAGGCCGTTCGCAGCACGGCGGGCAGGAAGAAAGTCATAGACTGGCTGAAGACAATCGAAAACCGCAGCGCGCGCCAGACCGGCTCTCCGGTGGCTGAGTATGATTTCGGCTGGATGTGGGACGAGCTTGGTCTGTCAGACTACCGAAATTGGACCAGCGATGGTTCTTGCAAAAACCGTTCCAAAGCTTCGCCTCCTGAACCCATCGACTAACCCATGTTTTCCCGGCTGCGTCTTGCAGAGATGTGGCAAGGGTTATGCTGTCGCTGCGCGTCCAGATGGTTTGCCTCGTGACAGCTGGGGCACAACAAAATTTCAGTCTCCGTGGACACACCGGTTTCATAATCGAAACAGTACTCTTGTCCACATATTTCCAGCACCTCTCCACTCTTGGCCAGTTCCGAACTTGTCACCTCGCAGTGATCACAAATTCCGTCCAAGAGAGCTGATTGGAGTTCAGAAAGAACCACTGTTTTCTGAAAATTGCACACTCTGTCACTCATAACTGCTTCAGGCTTTCACAAAATGGTGAAGAGAGAAAGCTTGTGAAACAAGAATTCAAGGGAATGTGACATAGCCCAATGGGTTCGAGATTTAGTTTCGCCGATCATTGCCTGTAAGCTGCGCGGCGCGTCGAACTTTCACGTCAGCCGCCATCCCACAACAGACCCGCGCACATCAAAATACAACCTGGGCTAGTCCTCCCAGCGAAACGCGTCGTTGTCCGCCTTCACCCGACCAATAGACGGCAAAGCGAAGTGGTTTCCCAGCACAATACATCCCGTTTCCGAGGCGCTTTCCAACAGTTTCCGACGGGATGTCACGGCCATCTCAGCATCGGAATCAAACATAAAATGCCACTCGGGATGCCAGCACTGGGCGGTTGTATGGATTGCATCACCTGTAATCAGAGCGCGCCGGTCGCCACTGGTGATTTCGACCGAGACATGACCTGGTGTTTGGCCTGGCGTGGGGATCAGAGTGACGGAATACACCCTGTCGCAGTCCTAAGGTTCACAGGAGGCCCGAGACAAAGTAGGTTTCTTGTGTAGAGGTAACGGCAATAGGCGTGGATCAGAATGGCGCGACAGCTCCCACTCGAAGGTAACAAGCCCTTTCTGGTTTACGCCGGCACTGGCACCGACCTGATTTTCAATCATGGAATTGAGCTTCCCGGTTTCGCGTCGTTTCCATTGCTGGAAGAACCTGGCACCAGGGTGATACTGGCCGGTCAAATGCAGGCTCTTGTCGATCTGGCCCGTGAAATGAATGTCGGATGCATCCTTGATGCGCCCACATGGATGGCGAACGCCGACCGGGCAGCGCCCTTGGGGTACGATGCAGAGCGGCTCGCCGAAGTAAACAAAGATGCGGTCAGTCTAATGGAAGACGTGCGCCAAGCTGCCGCTCGCGATGATGTACTGGTGTCGGCCTGCATCGGCCCGCGCCATGATCCTTACGCCGACATCCCGCCGGTACCCGTCGAAGATGCACGTCAATACCACGCCGCTCAAATGCACAGCCTGAAAGACACAAGCCTCGATCTGGTCACCGCTTATACATTCAACCGCCCAAGCGAGGCAGCGGGATGCATCCTCGCCGCCCGGGACGCTGAACTGCCGATCATCATGTCTCTGGTTGTTGAGACAGACGGGTGCCTGGCAGACGGGACCAAACTTGTGGACGGAATTGACCAGATCGACGCAGCAACCGACTCGGCGGCGCTGTTTTTTATGGTCAACTGCGCTCACCCTACCCATTTCGCCGGAGCGCTTGGCAACCACCCCCGGCTGAGAGGCCTTGTGGCGAACGCTTCGAGTTGCTCGCATGCGGAACTTGACGAAGCAGATGAGCTGGACGAAGGCGATCCAGCTGAACTTGGTAAACAGATTGCCGCGATTGCGAGGCAGAATCCGTCGATCCAAGTATTTGGAGGATGCTGCGGTACCGACATGCGCCATCTGAAATCGATGATCAGCGAACTAGCATAGCCAACTTGGTTCAATCTGAGCGATAACGCTGAGATCTAAGGTGATCCCGTAATTTCTTTCCACAACTTGTTAGGAGATCGGCCCAGACCTGCCGTTGGCTGGTGCTCGCATTTGCCGCGCTGCGGCCCGTCAGACCGGACTTTCGCCGCAGGTGCACGATCTGCTCGCGCTCGAACTCACAGTCTGCGGACAAATCGCTCTTTCGCTGCGGCTGCGCCAACGGCGGCTTTGGATGAATGGGGCCGGTCACAAACGGTCGTCTTTTACCTCAATCTGATTTTTTATCCCCAGAGAGAGCCTAAGCTGGCAACCTCCTTTGCCGACGCAGAAGAACGTAAATCGTCCCGATGATTGCGAGGTTGATAAGGCCGAATACCGTCGCGTTTGCAAATGCCCAGAAGTAGGCACCTGTTATGTCGAAGGTAAGACCACCCTGCCAACCTCCAGCGGCGTGTCCTAACCAGGCAAAGGCAAGCACAATTCCAGTTGCCGAGGCACGCCGTGACGCGGGCGTGAGCACACGCACCGATACCAAGACGCCGGTCATCACGCCCCCATACCCAAATCCATAAAGGACGGCGAATATCCAAAAAGCCTGAAGTGACCCCAACAGCATGAACCCGAGCATCAGGGCGGTTTGCCAAGCCGTTGCCAGCATCCAAGCACGAAGAGGCCCAATCGTGTCGGCAAGCCGCCCGAAGAAAATTCGTCCGGCAATGGCGGTCACAAGCATGAGAAGCAAAGGTCCGCCCGCTTCGGCACCCACACCGCACACAATCTGGATAAGAGGCACCAGGTGGATCAATGGAACGGCCATTCCAGCACAACACCCCAACACCGCAACGGACAAGGCCGGAAGAACAAGGCGAGGCGACAAAGCCACGCTATCATGGCCTTGCGACGCTGCATTATCGCCGTGCTTCGGGGGATCAATCATCACGAAAGACAACGGGACAAGGGTCAAGGCGCAGAGTATCCCAAGATACGTCAAGGCCCCCTGCCATCCGACCGTTTCGATCAGATACCCTGAGCCATAGGGAACGAGACCTTGGCCCACTGCCTGGCCTGCCGATGCAATCCCAATCGCCAGTCCAGCTCCGGTTCTGAACCAACCGCCAACCAAGGCGATGACTGGTGCAAAAAACGCACCGCCACCTAACGCTCCTGCGACGAAGAACAGCGTATAAAACTGCCACAACGCGGTCGCATAGGCCGAGGCAAGCAGAGCCAAGCACATCGCCACGGCTCCGACCAGGCACACGGTTCGCGTCGCCAGATTGTCGGCCAGGAAACCCATGAGGATACCGCCTATTGCGATACCGATCAGCCCGAAGGAGTTAATTGCTGCCGTCTCGGCTCTACTCCAACCAAACGCGTCCTCAAGCGGGACAAGAAACGCCGACATACCGTTCACAAGGGTGCCCATGGCAATTGCCAGAATTAGGGCGGCTGAGAATGCAACGATCCATCTGAACCTTGGCTCGGGTGTTATGGCATCTCCTTTCATGCAAATGTTCCTTTCGCAAGCCTTGAAGAAAGTCGTTGATTCAAGTGCTAATTCGCCTCAAAAGGTGTGTCACCTCACTAGTGAGTATACATGCGGAAGGCAGCGATGACGCAAGAAAGCACCAAAGAGAAAATCGTCAAATCAGCATATGCGCTCTTTCGGCGAGAGGGGTTCACCCGTGTCAGCGTGGATGCCATCGCGGAACGGGCAGGCGTGACAAAGCGAACGGTGTATTATCATTTCAAGAGCAAAGACGACATCGTCGCTGAAGTTCTAACCGATCAGCACGAATACCTCTTGCGACAATTTCAGGACTGGGCGGGATCGGCAGAGCAGACACCCGTGCAGCTCGTACAAAACCTCTTTTTACGCCTCCATGAATGGGCAGAAAAGAAGCCATTTCTTGGATCAGGTTTCACGCGAATTGCATCCGAGCTAGCCGATAGGCCTGGGCATCCGGCCCGCAAGGCGGCCAGTTCCCACAAGGTCTTGGTTGAACAGTGGCTCGCCGAACAACTCACGAAAGCAGGGCACGATAACTCCGGAAGCGCTGCTCGTTCCATCGTAACACTGATTGAAGGATCAATGATCCTTGCTTTGATCCATGGAAACACCGAATACATCCAAACAGCAGGACGGGCGGCTTGCGAGCTCGCAAGATTGCAGGAGCTGAATGCCTTCTCCTCAACAACTTAGGATTGCTTTGCCTGGATCGAATGTTGTCAAAAACGGTCGTTTTTGCCGGTGACAGAAACGTACGAGTTTTGGCCAATCCGCTGCAGTTACAAACTCTTTTAGGCACGAATAGCCATTCCCGAAAACCGGATATTCATTGACAGCACGGAATCCCGCAGACCAAGCTTTGATATCAAGCAAACAGTCGGCAAAGGAGAGATGCATGTCTTCTGGTTGTTCCGGTCGCTGTCTCTGCGGCAATGTAAGTTACAACACCGGTAGCGATCCCCTTTGGGTTACGGTCTGCTATTGTCGCTTTTGTCAGCGCGCCACGGGCTCGGACAGGATGATTGAACCGATTTTCGAGCGCGATTCTTTCACGTTTTCGGGCGATAATCCCTCTATCTACACGCTCCCTTCTGAAGGCAGTGGTAAGGATATCAATGTCCATTTCTGCGACAAATGCGGCACGAAACTTGCCTTGACCTTCGAGCGATGGCCCGACCGCATTGGAATTTACGTAGGAACTTTGGATGATCCGGTATCGATTACGGTAACCCCGGAGAACAGCAAGCATATCTTTGTTTCCGAGGCCCGTCCCGGAACGATTCTGTCACCAGGTTTCAAGACTTTTGATCGCCACGCCACCGAAAACGATGGCACACCGATTGAGCCAACAGTTCATTCCTCACCATATTTCGTTGCGGACTGAAGCACACTGCACTGTGCCGTGCGCGCGACCCGACCGGTGCGTGCAGTTGACAATAACCCCGTGACAAAACCGCCCCGGCAAAAACGGTCGTTTTTGGTTGGTTTCAGTTGTGCAACCAGAATGCGAGCAACTCAGTCTTCGAACCGTCCAACCATGAACGGCTCTGGATGTCTCTTTGCCTCATTCATGGAACCATCAAGCGCTTTTGCGTGGCCAGAGTAAGTATCAAACCCTGCGGGTATCATCGTTCCTCGGGGTGCCTCGGATGTAAAAAAGTATCCCACATTTTCTGGGTCGCGTCGGAACCAATTTGGGTCATCAAACGATCCAGAGAATATACCGACACAATCTGGAAACCTGTCCGGCCTCAAAAACATCGAAGTCCCGCAGTCTTCGCAGAAATGAATGTGAACTGGTTGTCCACTACCGTCAGATATGTAGGTGTACTTCTTGGTTTGGCCCTTTGTCAGGTGGAATTGATGCTCCCGAAACATGCTCTCGACATTGTAGTCTGAGCCAGTGAGCCGTTGACAGAAGGTGCAGGAGCAAACGGCCACATAGTATGGTTCGGCGGAAACCTCATACCTGACCGCGCCGCACATGCAGCCGCCAAGCTTGGAAACGTCTTCTTGTGTCATCCAGTGAAGTTATCATCGCACGGCATGTTTGTCTGCTGCTTCCAGTTCTTAGGCAAACTGGTCGTCTGCAAATATTGAAAACCATAGATTTCGCTTGATGTCAGCGAACCACATTTTCTAGGGCTACAGCCCAGTCTTCGAGATGGCTATCGTAGTAGGGTCCCTGTTCCGACTTGAACGTAACAAGGCAGTCACCGTCCAGGACGTAAAGACGTTCTGGCTCTCCAGCATAATCCGCGTTTATTCGGTTGTCTGGCCAATCAAGCACGACCGGACTTCTGAATCCGTATGCCTTTCGCCAATCATTAGCGACTTTTGCACGGTCCTCCAAACTGATGGGCTGGGCATACATCACTCCGGCGGCTCTATTCGACTCGGTGTTCCAACCATCAGTTGGATGCGCCTCCAACACATAGACAAACACGAACTGAACCCGTCCGCTGTATTGTTCAATCAGTTGCTTCATCCTATCTGATTGGCGACGAAAAACCGGGCATGTGTAACACCCAAATATCAGTGAGACAGGAGAGCCGCGAAGATCAGAGAGGCTCAGCAGTCCGGAAGAGATGCCTCCATCGGCGTTAAGAGTGTGAGCGGAAAAATCTGGGGCTGCTTCGCCCTCTTGAGCCCTGCACTTTTCCTCTTGGTCTGCTGCGATCCTGAGGTAGTCGCGGAAAGCAGATTTGCTCAAGCCCATGGTGTCTTCGAAATCGGCTTCCGTCATGCCATCCATCTGGTCTCGCATTTCAAAAGCAATTCTGCTCATAAAGAAAACCCTCCTTCCCCGCACCTTAGCAGGAACCAACGCACGCTCGAAAGATAAGTCTGCAAAGGCGAAGTCTGCGTAGGAAACGACGCTCCGTCGGTTTGTGTTCCGAGCCGACCTTCGTCGATGGAAGTGCTGGCAGCCCAAAGTTGTTTGAATTTACAACCCGCGTGTCAAAAACGGTCGTTTTTGTCACAGCCGTTGCTGACGTCAGAATCATTGGAAAACCTTGTGCCACAAACCCTTGGCAAAACTGTCTTTGATGTTGTCACGTTTTTGGCCGCCCATAAGAAGCGGTCGTTGGTGCAAGCCGCAGCATCAGGTAAATTGGGCTCGAACCAGACATCGGAGGCGGCACAGGATCCTGAGTGGGAGGTGGTCTTCAGACCACCACTCCGGCCCTTTGCGGCCCTTCTCCCCGCTTGCAGTCTCCGCAGTGCGGCGTCGCCGGACCTGCCATTCGCTGCGGCCGCACATTCTCAAGAACGGCAAATGCCGGCAGAGCGGACGAAGCGCAGGTCTGGGAAATTCAAAATTTTTTGGCAGACTTCAGGACGCCTTGGGTTTCCAGAAAATCCATCGTGTATATGCGAATGTGATCAGCGGCAACGACTCAAGTGTTTGTGTTTCGGTTTCCCCGGAAGCTCTTTGGTGAAGAGCCGGTCCACTCCCTGAACGCACGGCGAAAGCTTCTCGGCTCTTTGTATCCCAGCATTTCGGCGATCCGTTCGACCGGAATGTCCGATTTCTGAAGCATTTCGCGCGCCTGCTCCTCGATGAGCATGGAGCGGATTGTCCTGTATGCCGTCCCTTCCGCCCTAAGGGCCCTCTGAAGTGACCTGGGGCCGATCGCAAGATGGGCCGCAACTTTGCTCTCGGAAAGCACACTTGTCGGAAGATGAGCGCGCATGATTTGCAAAACCGCGCCTTCAATGGACTGAACCGGCTCAACCCCCATGAGCGCACCCAGGTCCCCCAATGTAATAGTCTTCCGAGACTGCAAGGGGTGCGGGTTTCGCGTGTCAAGGTCGCAAAGCCGAAGCGCGACGGACGGTGACTGGGCTCCCGTCCTAACAGGTGCGCCGAACAGATCTGCAAGCTTTGACTTGTCGTCACTATTGCCATCGGGAAGTTCAAACCAATCGGGCTGCCAGTCCGTGCCGAGGAAATGCCTGGCCAACTTGGAAATAACGAACAGCGCCCCTTCGTCGAGGTGTCGGTGGCCGACGACCGAGAAGCCTTTCGAGTCTCGTCCGACGACAACGTGCGTGTCAGTCTGTCGGATCACGATTTCAGAGCCAGGATGCGTCAGCGACAGCGCGCGTCGCCCGCGGTCAAGCGCAGATCGCAGATCCGGTGCGCCCAGCACGTAGTTCGCATAAGCTCCGTAGGCCAAGTAGTCGAAGGCCCAGCCAACCCTGGCACCCAGATGGCGATCGCTTATCATGCGGGCGACGGACTCCAGAATGACGGCCTCAGCAGCGTAGGAAACAAACCCGGTTCCTTCTGACAGCATCTTACGGTCAAGACCAGCCGTTCGGAGCGCACTCTCGACGACGTGTTTCGGGACGAAGCTGTCAAGAATGTCCACGACGTGCGCCAGTTCGATGATGTTGACCAACTTCTGTCTCATAGCGTCTCTTTGTCACAAAATGACCGGTCGCACTATGATAAAACGCCAGGAAAACGAAGACTTGAGGGGCGACTCATGAAAGGTAAACAGTTGGCAAACCGCATATTTTTGTTTCTTGCATTCCTGGCCGCGATCGTCTCTGGTCCCGCTCATGCCCAAAACTTCGACACCACAGTGGACCAACTTGCCGACAGCAGGGAAATCCCAGTCACGGTAGACAACTTTATCCGTGCCGCGACAGATATCGAGTTCGGCAAATATGTTGCCCTCGCTGGAGGGGTAAACAAGTTCTACCACTTCCGCGAAATGATGCCCGTCCATGCTCAGACCACCATCAGCGCGAACCGGGACACTCTCTATAGCGCCGCGATCATAAATATCAGCAAGGGCGCGACGGTCACCCTTCCGGATGTCGGCGACCGCTACATGTCGGCGATGGTCATCAACCAGGACCACTACCTGAACAAGGTCTTGCACGGTGGCGGCGCCTATACACTCGATATGGACACGTTTGACACGCCATATGTCGCCGTCTATCTGCGCGTCCTGCTGGATGCGACCGATTCCGCGGACCTGGCCGCCGTGCACGCAATCCAGGACCAGATGTCGATCGACGCTGCCTCGTCCAAACCCTTCATCGTCCCGCCCTATGACGAAGAGGGCTATTTAGGGCTCGTAAGGGCCGCCGTCGGTGTCGGCGCCTACCTTCCGGACAGTTTCCACATGTTCGGCAAGAAGGAGGATGTCGATCCAGTGCGGCATTTCATTGGGACGGCCGGTGGCTGGGGTGGGTTGCCCGAGGATGAGGCACTTTATCTCGGAATCTCGCCGAACCTGCCGGTCGGGAAATACAAGATCGAAGTGCCGGCCGACGTGCCCGTCAAGGATTTCTGGTCGGTCAGCCTCTATGATGCAAACCGTTATTTCGCGCCGAACGCGATGGACGCCTATGTCATCAACTCCGTCAGCGGGACGTACAATGAGGACGGCTCGATGACCGTGCATCTGGGCGGCTGCGAGGACGGGCGCGTGAATTGCCTGCCGCTTGTCGAGGGGTGGCAATACACCGTGCGGCTCTATCGTGCAGCGCCGGAAGTGCTGGATGGAAGCTGGGTCTTCCCGGGTGTCGAGCCCGCGAACTGACAGAAAGGACAGAAAAATGAAACACCTTCTCCTTGCCGCTGCCCTCTGCGCACCCGCACCAGTTATCGCCGAAGATATCACGATCCGGAACCTCATGCGCGCCGAGAGCGATACGATGTTCCGGCTCACTATGAAGAACAACGGAACAGGTGTCGGCGAGATCGCCCATGAGCGCGAGGTAACCTCCGCCGACAAGCCGCAGCCAGTCATCCGGCCCAACCAGGACACCTTGTATTCGTCCGCCCTCATCGATCTGTCCGAGCCGGTGACGGTGACGCTGCCGGAGGGCGACGGACGGTTCCAGTCGGTGCTGGTGATCAGCCAGGACCACTACAACTTTGCCTATGCCGAACCCGGTGCATACGAGCTGACCGAGGACGAGGTCGGGACCCGCTTCGCGATGCTCCTGTTCCGCACCTTCATCGACGCGGGCGATCCCGACGATACGGCGCGCGCCCATGCGGTGCAGGACGGAATTCGCCTCGAAGGCGGCGGAACCGGCCCCTTCGAGGCTCCGGACTGGGATCTCGACGCCCTTGCCGCTGCACGGAAGGCGGTCAGTGACCTCGCCGCTGCCGTCGGCCTTGATGCCAGCATCGCCTTTGGCCGCCGCGACGAGGTGGACCCGCTGGGCCATCTGATCGGGATGGCGGGCTGGGCGGGGCAGCCGGCCACGACGGCCAGCGCCTTTGTCGACGCCGTCGATAGGAATGACGGCGCGACCCCCCATGCCGTGACGCTGCAAGACGTGCCGGTGGACGCGTTCTGGTCGATCACCGTCTACGACGCTGACGGCTTCCTCGCGCCCAACGATTTGGGGCGGAACAGCTATAACAACACCTCGGCCACCCCGAATGAGGATGGTTCCTTCACCATCCATTTCGGTGGCTGCGAGGATGACCGGATCAACTGCATCCCTCTTACGCCGGGCTGGAACTACACGGTCCGGCTCTACCAGCCACGCGCCGAAATCCTCGATGGCAGCTGGACCTTCCCGGATGTCCTGCCCCTAAACTGATGACGCGACGGCCCGCGCACCGCGTGGGCCGATCGACGAGAGGAAGGAGCCTTCGATGTTGAAAAAGCCACCTGTCCAAACGACCAGTTGCGCCGTCTTCCTGGCGTTTTCCTTGGCGAACAGTGCATTAGCCGAGGATAAGCCGCGCCTCATCCTCCAGATCACTGTGGATCAGCTGCGGGGCGACCTGCCTTTCCGCCACTACGACCAATTTGGCTCGGGCGGATTCCGCTATCTGATGGATCAGGGCGTCTACTACGACAACGCCCACCACGCCCACGCCAATACCGAAACCGTCGTCGGCCATACCACGCTGGCCACCGGCGCGCATCCGTCGGCCCATGGCATGGTAGGCAACCTCTGGTACGACCGCGCCACGGGGCGCACTATCTACAATGTCGAGGACGCCGACTATCCACTCCTCACTCGGGGCGCGGACGTGAACCCCGACACCGAGGTCGACCCCACCCAGCTTGCCGCCAGTTCCGATGGCCGTTCGCCCCGCGCCATCCTGACCACCACCTTTTCCGACGAGCTGTCCATCGCCACCCAGGGCCGCGCCAAGGTCTTTGGCGTCTCGGTCAAGGATCGTGGTGCCGTCTCGATGGCGGGCCACACCGGCAAGGCGTTCTGGTTCTCCAAATCCGCCGGGGAATTCGTCACCTCCAGCTATTATTACGACGGCTACCCGGATTGGGTGACCGATTGGAACGCTAAGGATTTCCTGCAAAACTATCTCGGCACCTCGTGGCAGCTGACCCATCCCATCGATAGCTATCTTTTTGGCGATCGCGACGATCAGGATTGGGAAACCGATCTTGCCGGGTTCGGGCGCACCTTCCCGCACCCCTATTCGATCGTCGATCCGCTTTCGTGGAAGAACGATCCCTATTTCCCCACGCTGCTCACCTTCAGCCCTGCCGGGGACGAGATCACCGCCGATTTCGCCAAGACCCTGATCACAGCCGAGGGCCTGGGGCAGGATGATGTCACCGATTACCTCTCCGTCAGCTTCTCGGCGACCGATTACATTGGCCACGGCTTCGGCCCCTCCAGCCTCGAGGCCGAGGAAAACCTGCTCCGGCTCGACCGCACCCTGACCGATCTCTTCGCCTTTATCGACGCCGAGATCGGGCTCGAGAACACCCTGATCGCGCTGTCCGCCGATCACGGCACGCCCGAGGCGCCGGGATACCTGGCCGAGCTGGGAGAGATGGGCGGCTACGTCAACCCCGAGCACTGGGCGACCCAGCCCGCCGCCGATCGCATCCGCGCGCGCTTTGGCCTTAGCGATCCGCTGATAGCGGGCTATGACCACCCCTACCTCACCCTCTCGGAAGAGGTGCACAGTCGCGACGACATCGACCTTGTCGCGCTGGAAACCGCCATCGCCGAAGAACTGTCGGCCTTCGAAGGTATCGCCTTCGCTGTGCCTTCGTCCCGCATTCGTACGGGCGCCCTGCCCGACAATGCGCTGATGCGCGCCGTGGCCAACAACTACAACCCCGACCGCTCGGGCGACATCTATCTGGTGACCAGCCCCGGCTGGTTCATCAACGATTTCGACGGTCTCTCGGTCACAGTCACCCACGGCTCGCCCTGGCGTTATGACACCCACGTGCCCATAGCTTTTGCCGGTTTCAGCCTCGCGCCACAGCGGGTCTCGCGTCGAGTGCATACAGTCGATCTGGCGCTGACGCTTGCCGCGGTCGCAGATACGCGCCCACCCGACGGCGCCGCAGGAGAAGTGTTGGGGGAAGTCGTCGGGTACTAGGCGCCTCGCGGTAATGCAAAGCGGAGACAGTAACTGGGTCGGATTGAATGTCGGCTTCCAGCTTTTCGCGCTGACAGGTTCGCGGTAGCAGAGATGGACCGCTTTCCGGTTTTAAAGCGGGCAAAGGCGATGCTACGCTGTGTGAAGCAAGGCACTTGGGTTTGTCGGTGGTGTGGGGATGACCTGCCCGACTATCGCAGGACTGAAGCGCGGTATTGCTCTGAGGGGTGTAGAAAACGGTCAGCGAGGGCGCGCAGGAAAGTCAGGAAAAGCACTCAGGAAGTGTAAAGATCCAATGGATATCTGGTTTGGTTTCGGCACTAGCCACACTAAGATTACCCTAAGGTTTCTACTCTTTCCCCATGAAGCCCAACGCGCCTTCGTTTTTCAAAATCTCAATTGCTGTATCAAGGGCCGCTTGGTCCGAATTGAACTTGTCGTCCCAGACATAACTGGCGTCTTCATGGTCCACCACTTCCAACGTCCATTTGTCCTGGTTGTCCAAGCGGTAGATTTCGATTTCAAACCGATACCCGTCTAAAAGCACAGCCTTGCACCTGTCTGACATCACCAGCTTCGGTTCATCTACATTCATGTCCGTGCCATCCTGACTATAAGCTCTGTGGTTTGGCGGACTTGCGACAGCCTGTGGGTTTCCGTCCGTTTCCAGAATATGCTGTAACACCGCATGCCCGACAATTCCAAGCGCGCAGAGTTTCCTTGTCCTGCGTGGTTTTTCTCTTCCAGCGGCACGAGACTTTCTCTTTGTTTGCCCCGAATACGCGGAGCATCAATCGCAAGGTCAAATACAGTAGGATGACGCCCAGAAGTATTCCGGCGATGAGCCAAAAATCCGGGCCACTACTCTGCACCGAAATAGATTTCAAACCGCCTCCAATAGGACACTAACAACCAGCCAGATTTTCCCATGATTTGGCCGGTATCGATAATGCGTCACCCCCAAATTCGTACCCCTTCAGTGAATGGAAACAACCTTACATTTACTCAGCCCGAAGCGGCGTGTGAGCTTCGCTGCCTTCAGCGCCTTTACCAAACGGCCGCTGAAAAACAGGCTCCACGCTAGGCATGGATCAACCCACAAATCGGGCCCCTCCAAGGCTATGTCTGCAACAACAAAGTCGAAGTCTTTGGGCTTCATACCCTGTTTGATCCAAGTATCTGGTTTATTCCCCAAAGGTTTGACCATATTCGACTGATCCGGAACAAACGCCGTTTTCTGTTCGCCAAGGGCAAGTGTAAAATACTCACCTTCAACTGGTGTCACACGGTCGTGTTGGCAAACGTTCAAAGGATAGATTTTCGTTTCTCCCAGTTCTGCTTCGCGAAGTACATCCGCTACCGCGCGAGATATGACGGGACCAGCAGGCCCGTTGAATATGTCGGGAAGTGCCTTGAGCTTTTTATACGGGTACAACCCAAATATCATATCCGGAAAGGCGTCACGGGATTGGACTATCCCGGCTTTGTTTCTTTCTGTAACTGCACCTGCGGTCGGCAAGTCATTTAAAGCCTGCTCGGAGGTAATGGGCTTCATCAACGTTGTGTCATACATGACCTGGCTAAACCAGACGCCTTCATTCTCTTCCACTAATCACCCATTCTCAAAATCGCAAACTGGATCAAAAGATAGTATTTAAACAAATCAAAGGACAACGAGTATGTCCGGCAGTGGTGGTGCGACGCGCCGAACTCGTACCCCCTCATTGAAATCATAATCCCCATCAAGGCGCGCCGCTCCGCACTGATATTTGCGGAGAGTGTTCAAATTGCGTCCTTGAGATGAAAAGTGCGTTGGCGCTCCGGCACTCGGAAAGTGCAGTTCAATACTCTGGCGGTTCGATGAAGTACTCGTGGGGCGACGCGCCGAACTCAACAACCCCCTCAAATCCAGATGGAAAAACTGGAACGCTCTAAAATCAACACGCGCCACCCACGGACAGAGGATCGCATTGCGGCAAAATTGTGTCCACATCTCGTTTTGAAACTCACTGTTTGCCCATTGGAAACAAACTTTTTCGGTGAAGTTAGAAATGTTACGGGAATCCCCCAATTTCGGGCTTTGCTTGAGTTGGATAGATTGGGATCAGAATAACCACTTACCCCCTCGTGACGAAGATAGGGGCTGGCCTCGACCCCCTCAGCCAGCCCTTATTCCTTTTCTGGCCACCCCGGCAGATTTTTTGGAGCAGGAACGTCATTCCGAACCAGCCAGTCACGCATCGCCGCCCAGTGGTCCTGCGACCCAGCTGCGTATCTCTGTGAATGTAAATCGGCTATCTGTTGTCCAAGGGAAGGCCACAAGTGTAGCTTGACCCAAGCGGCGATCCGCACCTGGGCCAAAGCACATGGGTCGGTCGTCATGATGCCGTCAGTTCCGAGAGCGGGGATTGATACATGCTGAAAGGAACGTGCCACTGCGGCGAAGTTGGCTGGACTCTCGATGCTGTGCCAAAGTCGGTCACGGCCTGCAATTGCACAATCTGTCGGCGTTACGGTGCCCTTTGGGCCTACGGGCACATTGGCTATGACATTCAAACTACCGGGAAAACAAGTACATATCTGCGTCGCGATAGCGGGGATATCCATTTTCACTTCTGCGCCAATTGCGGGTGTGTGACGCACTACGTTGCGTGTTTCTCGGACGAAAACGGCCGCAAACTGTCTGCGGTTAATGTTCGAATGTCTGATCCGTCACCAATCAGTGAGATTCCAATCCGTCACTTCGAGGGGCACGACAGCTTTCTAGAACTTCCTCGTGACAGCCGAACTGTAAAGGACATGTGGTTTTGACGTGCTTCCAGGCAGCGGACATTGGAGCGACTGCTGCGAAGGCCCTTTTCGTCGTCGTCCCGCAGGGCGAATGATATGCAAATCGTTCGCTGCCGCGAGAGTGAGAAGTCAGTTCCGTTGACCTGAATGCTCCACCCTTTGGGCTTTTCATTCATCCGTGCCGACATCAGAGGCAACGCAGTATTAGCTGTCGCACGGCGAGATGATACATCGGGGACGGCCCGGAGCCGTCATTCGCCAGGACGGTCATCACCGCATCGCAGCATTCCCGAACCGGTCGTCCGTTGTATAATACAGCATGGCTTCTCAGACCAAGGTCAGCAGTGCGCCCATCCAGAGCGTCCGCTGGGAAAGCAGACGGCGCCCGAAGGTGGACAGTGATCTGTATCATGCATCTGGGGCCAGGAAATTTGGTTGACCACGTCAAAGATCAGCGAAAGATTTTATTGTATCGTGGGCTGTGTGCATGCTCACGAATTGCGATTCGAAGTCCAAGGTCAAACGCTTCAAATCGATTGGAAACACGGGCGTCTTGATTAAGGTGATAAATGTCTAGCTGATGCCTATCTATTTGTGAGGAATTCGCTTTGGACCTGCCGGTTGTAAAAGATACTGATGACATGGGGGAGCGCGGAGTTAGCCTTGTCACAGAAGCTATCCGCAAGACAGGCCATATATTCCGTCCAAATGAAAAGCGAGATTTCGGGATTGACGGACAAGTCGAAATTGTCGTTCAGGGTCCAGTCAACCGCCATGCGGCAGGTTGCTTGATCGCAATCCAAATTAAGTGCGGCCCAACTTATCTCAAGAACGATATCGGGGACGCTTACGCCCTCTATTGTTCAAAGGCACATGCCAATTACTGGGAGGGTCATTCTCTCCCAGTCATCGTTGTTTTATGCGACCCCTACGCAGCTGAATGCTATTGGGCCACGGTGGATAGCGCGTCTTTGGTCAGAACGCCGGAGGGCGCCAAAGTTATTGTACCCAAAGCCAACAAGCTCAGCGCTTCCGGTGCTGCTCTCGTAGAAATTGCACAGACAGGAAAGTTAAAAGTGTCTTCCTCGTGCTCGCAGTCCTTCATCTTTCCGCTGAATAACAAATATGGCCTTAGCCTGGATGAAGAAGAGTTGGGGGCATTATGTGGGGAGGTTTCCCTTGCTCTTAATCAGGCCGAAACCGTGGCGATCGAAATCAATTTTGAAATTGAAGCCTTCGTTGCGAACGAGGCAGATGTCATCCGATCAAGCAATGCTCCGACGGCAGACCAACGTAAACGGCTTGTCGAACTTGAAGACATGCGCAAATGGTTCTCGGAAAGAAAAAAGTGGTTGTCGAAGGGAATCAGGATTTTACTAAACGAGGATTATGTTCGCTCCGGTTATATTGATATTACTGACTTTTCTGCGGCTTCTCAGTCTATATGCGCTTTTGTTCATTATTTTATGTTCGAGCGTGTGGGCCAGGACAGGCCCCATGCTCTGGTCTTGAACGCATTTCCTGACGACGGCTCAAATGGCTTGGTTGCCAATATTTTTCTCGATGATCAAGAGCGGAATGCCTTCCTCAGTCAACTTGGCACCAAAGGCAGCACAGAGCCCCTGAAATGGCCTGGCTACATGTTGGGAGAATTGGGGGGCGATCTCATGCTCAAGCGTGGCCTTCCGGCAGTAGTGACGGCTCTCTTGTTCTTTCTAGATAGGAATAACCTCAACGAGAAGGAATTCTTCTCGGGTGCCACTAAACCGCTTTATGCTTGGCGGTTGGGGCTTGCATGAAACTGGTTTAGGGCGCGGCCTTTTTTGTGGGCACCCACAGCCATGTCGATCGAAAGTTAGTCGAACGCGCCTACACAAATAGAGGATGTGCGCTTGGCGGGCGTGTCCGCAATTGCCCCGAACTTATCCGAAACCGGCCCGTCCCTTCACGGCCCTTTGCGGACATCCCAAACACGTTCGTGATGCTGCAGTCGCAACCCGCATAGCAGACATTGATAAACCAGTGTCGGGTCAAACGCGATCGTCTCCTGCCCCTGGACGTGCTGGCCATAGATCTCCTGTCAATTGACAATTCTAGAAAGGAGGTTCGGGCAGTCGCCGCATCTATTGAAACGTAATAAACCACTTGTTTAATTAACTAACTAGTATAATAATACCCTATGACCAAAGATGACCGACTAGACGCCGCGTTTTCCGCCCTTGCGCATCCGGCCCGCCGGGCAATTCTGGCACAGCTTGCGCAAGGATCAGCCAGCGTGAACGCCTTGGCAGAGCCGTTTGATATGACCTTGCCTGCTGTGTCGAAACACATTCGGGTGCTGGAACGCGCCGGCCTGATTTCGCGACAGAAGGACGCCCAGTTTCGGCTATGCAAACTCGAAACGGCGCCAATTCAGGAAATCGCAAGTTGGACCGAGAGGTATCGGTCGATTTGGGAGGCACGCTTTGACACGTTGGACACTCTTTTGGCGGACATGAAGGAAAACGAAACATGAGCGAAGAGAACACCTGGGTTCGGATCGAGAGGGTATTTGATGCGCCAATCGATCTTGTGTGGAAACTGTGGACCGATCCGGTCTTGTTCAAACAATGGTACGGCCCAAACGGCATGTCGGTCCCGACAGCCGAGATGGATGTCAGAGTAGGCGGAACCCGCAAAGTCGGCATGGCGATGCAAACACCAGAGCGATCAATGGAAATGTGGTTCACCGGCGTCTACAAAGAGGTCAGCGCGCCTGGTCGCCTCGTCTATACAGAAAGTATGTGCGACGCCGACGGCACCATTATTTCACCGCAGTCGATGGGGATGCCGGAGTCCTTCCCGGACATCACTGAGGTTATCGTCGAGCTCAGTGAGGTGGACGGCAAAACGCGCATGGTCATGGTCCATGTGGGTGTTGGCGAAGGCACCGCTGGCGCTGGAGGTTGGAACCAGGCCTTCGACAAGCTGGCAGCCTTTGCGCAGTCGCTGGGCGATGAGCGGTCATAACATGCGCGAACTTGCGGTTATCACCTTTGTGACTCTGGACGGGGTGATGCAGTCGCCCAGCATGCCCGAGGAAGACCCCTCTGGCGGCTTTACGCAAGGCGGATGGGCAGCCCCCTATTGGGAAGGTGTGATGCCGCATGTTGAACGCGTCGCCATGTCGGAACCTTACGACATCCTTTTTGGGCGCAAGACCTACGACATCTTTGCCGGACACTGGCCAAACGCGCCGCGTTCTGATCTTGGCGATCGGTTAAATGCGGCGCGAAAGTATGTGGCCACCTCGCAGACGCTACCATTGAGTTGGGAAAACTCACACTCGTTGAGCGGCGACGTGGCTGAAGCTGTGCAAGAGTTGAAGGACCAAGACGGGCCGCTGCTTCAAGTCCATGGCAGTTCTGCGTTAATCCAAACACTGCAAGCCCATGATCTGATCGACGAGTTTCGGATCTGGACGTTTCCCGTTGTCGTCGGCACGGGAAAGCGGCTGTTCGAAGGCACCGCTTTGCCACGCGCCTACGCTATGATACGGACTGAATCTCTTGGAGACGGGGTAACTCATCAGTGTCTCAGGCGGACGTGACTGTTGTTCGCCCTGCCCCGCGAAAAATCAAGCCCAGGGCCAGTGCGAACAGGCCGAACTGCAAACACAGATAGAGTGTCTCCATCAAGATGAACGTACCTGCTTGCGGCACGTTTTGCTTAGCCACCAGCGCCAGCACATGGCTTGTCCAGAAAAATAGCCCCAGCAAGGCTGCGAATGTGACTGCCCGCCTTAGACCGCTGCGACCGAACCGAAACATAGGGTAAATGGCTGCCAACACGGCACCCTGGATACCCATCGACGCCAGACCGACAGCGATGTTCGGCTCGCCTTCGAAATATCCGAAGCTCATGTACCTGTCTTTGAACAGGACCAAATGCCAAATGATGGCCAGGGGAAAAACGATCAGAGGATAGGCAGCGGCAGCCAGGATCTGTTGCTTCAACATGTCGGGTCTCATGCCCCCTCGCCCCGCTTCCAAAGAGCCATTGGGCTGCCGCCGGGATCGCGGATGAAACTTGCATCCCCTGCTGGGCCTTTGACGTTTTCGGCAATGATACTGGCACCGCTTTCGCGCGCGCGACCTGTCGCGGCCTCCAGATCATCAACCTCAAAGTAAGGCACCCAGCCGGTGATCCCGTCCATCTCATTGCAAGTGGCGGCGAAGGGCATGTCGCCCCCTTGCTCGGTCAGAAATGTCATCGAGCCGATATCTTTGGGCTGCCATCCAAACATCGATTGCAGGAACACGGTCGTTTCTAGCGGCTTGTTCGTCATGTTGTCGTACCAAACGAAGGGTGCAGGCATTTTTCTCTCCACTTGCATTTTGCAAGTAATTTAATACTTCGGCCACTTGCATATTGCAAGTACATTTCGGTCGCCTATATCTGCATCATGAACTCGAACGAAAAACCTCAATGGAACGGATGCCCCACCCGCTATGCCGCTGGCATCGTCGGCGACAAGTGGTGCTTTCTTTTGCTGAGGGATGTCCTGCTGCACGGCAAGCGCACTTACCGCGAGTTCCTTGCCTCGCCCGAAGGCATCTCGACCAACATCCTTGCGAACCGACTATCCAAGCTTGAAACGCTGGGCATGCTGACCCGCGAAGCCGACCCTCGCAAAGCCAGCAGCGTTTGCTATTTTCCGACACAAAAATCCAAGGATTTTCTACCCGCCTTGGTGTCGATGATGGTTTGGGCGACGCAGTATGACGAGGTCACCGAAGCGCCCGCCTCATTCGCGGAAAGCTTTTCCAACGATCCTGCCGGAACGATCGCTTGGTACGAAGCAGAAATTGACCGCGTCGATCAGGCGTTACGATCCAGCTGACCGATTGACCCACCAGTCGTGCATCGATGTGAACACGGGGGCCAGCGCCAGTCCATCTGCGCTGGCAGAGTATTCAACCCGGGGCGGCACCTCGGCATAGACTTTTCTGGTGACCAGCCCGTCAGCTTCCAACGCGCGAAGCTGGTTGGTCAGCATCGTCTGAGTGATGCCGTCGATGGATTTGCGCAATTCGCCAAAACGCTTGGTGCCCTGAAAGATCAGAATCTGCAGAATAAGCAGCTTCCATTTGCCGCCGATCATCCCGATCACCCGTGGCGCGGGGCATGTGCTTTGGTCGGGAACAGCCGGTTGAACGGCATCAGCAAGGGCCTCGGACATCTTGTTTTCCTCAATAGTATCATTTTCGATAGTATAGCAAAAAATTCTGCCTACTTTTCAGATCATACCGTGGTGGCTATGTCTCTGCAAACACCCACCCACGGAGGAATGTGAGTATGTCCCTGGAAATCTGGACCGTAAGCGGTGCCCCCAGCCCCTGGCGTGCGACCCTTGGAATGGCCTTCAAGGGCCTCGATTATGACGTCCACCTGCTGTCCGCCGCACAAAAAGAGCACAAGTCAGACGCCTACCTTGCCATCAATCCACGCGGCACCGTACCGACCGTGAAAAACGGCGACACGACCCTAAGCCAATCCGTTGCGATCCTGGCTTGGCTGGATCGGGAATACCCGGCCAAACCCTTGTTTGGGGAAACACCGCTGGACGCAGCGATGATCTGGCAGCGCACCATGGAGATTTTCGACTATCTGCCAGATGCCACAAGCGGTGTGCTGTCGCCCATCTTTTTCCAAGGCGCGGATCAAGCGACCGACGACCTGAAAATCGCCAGCGAAAGGCTTCGGTCCGAACTTGCGAACCTAGCCGACATCTTGGCCGAAACCCCATTTCTGTCCGGTGAACGCCCGGGGGCGGCTGACGCTGTGGCCTTTCCCCATGTGCGACTGATCCAACGGGCCATGGAGACGAAGCCAATGATCATGCAAGCGCTTGACTTGCCGGACCTGGCGACCGTGTCGCCTGATATCGCGGATTGGGTTGGGCGGATCGAAACCCTTCCAAATGTCGCCGCAACCTTTCCGCCCCATTGGGCCGACGCTGCTTAAGGACAACCAAGATGACCGCACCAAGCTATACAAAGTCCATAGACGTCAAGGCATCCGCCTCCACTGCATTCGACGCGGTAACTAGGGGTGTCGCACATTGGTGGACCCGACCCGATCAGCCGCTGAACAACATCGGGGACCGCGCTAAATTCACCTTCCCACCCGGCGTGTCCTATTGGACGTTCGAGTTGACCAGCACTGACCAACCAACACATGTCGAATGGACCTGCGTCGATGCCCTGCACATCCACGAGGGCCAACCCAAAGAGATTGAAACCGAGTGGCTCAACACCAAGGTGCTGTGGCAAATCACCGAACAAGAAGGTGGCTCTAGAATTGAGATGCGGCACCAAGGGCTCACCCCCGACTTGCTATGCTATGATGTTTGTGAGGCGGGCTGGGATATGTTTTTTCTGGGCAGCCTCAAACAATACCTCGACACAGGGCAAGGCAAGCCTCACCAAGGATAATCCGGGCGTGAATTGGAAAGGACTAAGTTTGGCCGCCTCAGATCGCCGCAGAAGCGTGAAAGTCCAATTGAAGGCCGCTATTTTTCTGGGCCTTTATGCCGCCGGATGGCTTGCCATTGCGCTGTCGTCGCCGCTCGCAGCCGATGCAGTATATGTCGAGCTCAATGTAACTGCCGGAGGCGGCGAGATTGAAAGCACGACGATTGTGATCAAACGCCTGTCTGATGGCCAGCTTTGGGTCGCAAATCCTGTCCGCGCCCAACAGCAATTTTCGCCAGCCTCCACGTCCAAGATCCCACACAGCTTGATTGCGCTGGAAAATGGATTGGCGACGCCCGAAACTGTGTTTCAGTGGGACAGTGTTCCACGAAGTAACCGCGCATGGAACCAGGACCATTCACTCGAATCCGCGTTCCAATACTCGGTGGTTTGGGTCTATCAGGAGATTGCCCGAGCCGGGGGACAGGCTGTGATGGCGCACGGGTTGAAGAGCTTCCAGTACGGAAATGCAGATGTCGGCACCATCGACCAGCTCACCACCTATTGGCTGGACGGAACACTTTCAATCTCGGCGCAGGAACAAGTTGCGTTCCTGTCGAAACTTGCCCTGGAACGGTTGCCACTGTCTAAAACTACCTATGCGGCGGCCAGGAGCATCATGGTAAGCGATTTCCATCCAGATTGGACCATGCGTTCCAAGACCGGTTGGTGGTACAGCAAAACGGATATGGACATCGGATGGTTCGTCGGCTGGCTGGAATGCGCGAGCGATAATTATGTCTTTGCTCTGAACATGGATATGCCAGACACAACATATCTCTCAAAGCGAAAGGCAGTCACGTACCGTGTTCTCCAAGACATCGGGGCCTTTGACTGCGAATGAACGGCCCGGAGCTGCCGTTCAATTTGCTTGCGCGATGCTGAAGTCGCAACCTGTAAAGCGGCCGTTCGCTGCTCTTGCGAAACTCTCCGACGATTTCGCATTTCCCGCGATCGATTGCGAGTGCGTTAGAGTTACGCCAGCAATTCTGTTCTCACTTATGTATCTAGACTTGATTTCGTGACACTTGGGCGCTTTTGAACTCGATAATTTCCAAGGGGGCAGGTCAGCGCCAATCGCCTCAGTCCTGAAGCCTTCCGGCTAGCTTGCTGCAAACATCCAGCCGAGACCAAGCGATATTGCCGGGATATAGGTCACGAGCAAAAGCGCGAACAGGATGGCAAAATAGAACGGCCAGATTGTCTTCACGACATTTTCCATCCGCTCATTCCCGACAACGCAACCAACAAACAGGCATGCCCCGACCGGAGGCGTTGTGAGCCCGAGGCCCAGATTCATCATCATGATGATTCCGAATTGGATGGGGCTCATACCAAGATCGAGGACAATGGGTAGGAAGATTGGCGTGGTGATTAGGATCAGAGCTGCCATGTCCATGATCATCCCTAAAAGCAGGAACGTACAGTTGAGCAGCAGTAAAATAACGAACTTGGACTCTGAAAACGACAAGACAAAGCTCGCCAGAAGCTCTGGCACGCGGTTGAGTGTCAGAAGATATGCGAAAGCCGAGGCGCAGGCGATCAGGACCATCGCCATGGACGTGATGCGCACCGAGACCAGAACCGCTTGTTTGAATTTCTGCCACGTCAATTCGCGATAGACGAGTGCCGTCACAACGATGGCGTAAATCGCACCGAACGCGCCGGATTTCGTGACGGTCATGATACCGGACAACACACCGCCCACGATTATGACAGCGGTCAGCAGGCCGGGCAGCGCGACGATGAAGCTGATCGCCAGTGAGGAAAGCCCCGGGAAAGGTTCAGCGGGATAGCCGCGCTTGACGGCCACCAACCACGCCACAAAGGCAAGGCACAGGCACATCAGGATACCCGGAACGACACCCGCCAAGAACAGTTGGCTAATCGGAAGGCCACCTGCCGCGATGGCATAGATGATCATGTTGTGGCTTGGCGGGATCACGACGCCGGCGATTGAAGATGTTACGGTCACGTTGACTGCATAGTCGCCGTCGTAGCCTTTTTCCTTCATCACCGGCATTAGGATCGATCCCAATGCCGAGGTATCCGCTACCGCAGACCCGGAGATGCCGCCAAACAGCATCGAGGACGATACGTTCACTCCGTAGCTGCGGACCATCGCGGTATAGGCCCGGGACGTGAAGACCAGGCCATTGTCGCTGCGAAGAAGGAACGGCGTATCGACCCGCCCCAAAGTTCCGAACCTTGCGATCAGCGCATGTTCGAGCGCCGAGACCGCCGTGGACGCCTTGCCACTGCGCAAGAGATGCCTGCCGAGCAACTCGCGCGTGTGGCAATCCATCACCAGCGCCAGCGTCGCCCAGCCATTCTGGCCGGCCCAGACGCGGGCCAGATCGGTCGCCCAACGCTCATTCGGAGCCTTGGCCGCCGATGGCAGCGCCTCGATCCTGGGACGTGCTCCGATGGACCTCTTGCGCACCTGCCAGCCTTTGAGCTGAAAGACCCGCTGCACCGCCGCAGTTTGATGGATCAAAGCGGCCACCAACATCAGCTATTGTAGCGAAAATCCGACTGCTATGAAACCGTGGACGGTTCTAGTCTCAGACTCGGATGCCCAATCGCAGAAATCAATTCTCCTGACGGCAAAACATCGCGGGGATTGTGTCCGTGTTCCACCCGGTACAATGCCAAATCACTGTCACTTTCCAAGGAGAGTAAAGTGGCAGCCAATGAGAATATTTTCGGTCCCATAGGCACGAGAACAACTCTGAACTGAGAGGATAGAACGCCTACTACGTCAGATAGAAGCCTCATCGTTCCTACCGGATCGAACATATTGTATTCGATCGTGCTTGCTTTGTATGGAGAAAAATCAAAGTCAAAATTTGCTTTGCGCACTGCCTCATCAAATCTTGGATCATGGCCGGAAGCCCACGCGCAGATTGTTCGTTCGGGCTCAAGTTGGTTGATCAACCCCAACGCGACGCCGTACTCAAACCCCAATCCCATTACCAAGGCAAGTGGTAGGTTCGGATCAGCGTTGTACCCCGCTAAATCCGGATGACTAGCACCAATTCTTCGAATTTTTGGATACTCGTTCTTTGGCTGAACGAACTTCGCCGGAAGGTATAAGTACTCTACTTCATGAACTTTATGCCTAAATTTTCGAACCATTACTGCAATTTCTGCCAGCATCGTCCGTGTGAGGCAGGAAATATCTATCAGGACATGCAAGCTCTCCGGTGCGGAATTCTCAAATACTTGTAATAGCTGGCGGTAGCTTTCCGAACCATTTAGAGTGTCACGCTCTGACAATATAATATCGGCACGATCTCGAATATAGATTTCGTTATCTCTCGCTATTTTGCTTTCTCGACTAGCATGTTGAAACACAACAGTTGTTTCGCTGGAAATACACTCTTCGCGCAGAAGCGCGGTGGAGCGTTGCTCTGATCCAGAGGCAGAGACAAAAATATTCGCAGTCGAAGTATACTCGCCAAAACTCGCTATGCTTCGAGATTTATCAATCATAGTTAAACAGATCGTCTAGCAATAGTTGTTCCGAAACTCTTTCGCTGGACCTCGAGTCAGAGAATAACAGCGTCGACAAGTCAATCCTCCTTCCTCTGATCAACGGCAGCTTATATCTAGGCGAAAGCAAATAACTTAGACGCACACGCCGCATAGAAATTTCTCCAGGTCGAACCGGTTCTGATTGAGGTAGAATGATCATGGCACCTTGGTTTACGGCTATGCCAATCATATCCATGATCCGTCCACTTACTTTACTATCGACTCGAAATGTAAGCGCAGGTTCTGGATCAAATCGCTCGCCCAGAACGCCTTCTGATAGTTTTTTTCCAATCTCATCAATAAGTTGAACGAGTGTTATGCCCTGGGGACTTACTCGGTCGTCGCCGTAGGTAGAAAGCAACATCATGAGGGAAGCGATCGATCGACGTACTCGCGATGACTGTTTTTGTCGAGAAACGGGTAGCTTGCCACCACGCGCCTCAAGCAATAGAGGCCGGACAAGACCCAACAACCAACGTGGGTTGCCCTCGCAAATCTGGAATATGGACTCTGCTCCCGTATACAGCGGTGGGAGCGATTTTAGCGAACTAAGCCTACGCTTCGGAACTTTGCTCACTCGGCTATGTAATGAGCTGTCAAAAAGGTAGTGCTCTCTAACCACAACCGGCGCGATCATCTTTCGTATGAAAGCTTGCCTGTTTTCGCTCTCGGTGTGCATTGTCTCCAAATTGATATCGTTCTCATCGATGTAGTTTGCGAAGCTTCTGTCCTTCTTCGCAAGGTCAACGAAATAGTTATAGTACATTCCACCGGGCTCTAAACGTAGCAACTCACCATCGTCGTTATCTGTTTCTTCTGGGTCTTTGGTATAGGTTGAAGTTCCAAGGACATCTTTGGCGGAATCATGCTTCAAACCGACATCTCTGCAGATCGCAGCAAGAAACTTTTCGCTAAACTCAATAATCTTCTTTTTGCTTTGATCGGTCAGGTCCACCAAATTGAAATCATGGGACACCATAGGCATGCGGTAACCAAAGATACTAGAAAGCGCGACATCGTAGGGGCTGGCGGAGAACTTAATAATGAAATCTTGATTAAAAGAGCGTGTACTCTGCCAAACTGACTTTTTTACATTCTCCGGCGCTATCTCCACCTCATCAAAGCAAGCCGCGAATTTCAATTTAGAATGGTAGAAGTGTCGAAATAGTTGCAAGAATATGTTCAGATCATCGTAAAATGCGCCGCCAAAGAACTCATACTTGTCCAACAACTCCTTGGGAGATGGTCGATCACTTGCAGAGTAAGCTATTTCTCTCTGTATTAACTTTATCTGCTGTGTAATAGCGCGTCTAAGGCCGAATATCCCTCCATACTCTGGCTCCAAATTCCAATCACCGCTTAGAAGTTTGAAAAAGTCTTTCTCTTCTTCAATATTTTGGTCAATTTTGAACTTGTCGAATTTCTGGTCGCGTACACTCTGTATCTGCTGAATGTGACCCAGAGTATCGCAAATTGATAGCTTTACGTGACTGCGGAACAATTCATTGGAAAGTATCTCGTCCGTGGCTTTGTCGAAATCGCCAGATATAGGGCGCCTAAATTCAGGATACCATGTGAAGTCGGTTGGGATAAATATTGTATAGTAGTCGACGTTACGAAGAACTTCATCTCGCTTTGGTGATGTCCAAGACTGCAGCGCTGGAAGGGTTAGCATTTTCAGCAGAGTTGTCTTGCCGCTCCCTCTTGGGCCGAGGACAACAGTGTTCGCGTGTTTCGATACATCAAGAATGTCTTGTGAGTAAATGTAGTTCTGGCCAACCTCGGCAGGATCAAGCGACCGGGCGTTGAAAGAATCGAATAATGAACGATTATTCATGGTCCCTCCAACTCGATGAATTCTGGCCAATAGGTGTCTTCTGGTATTCGAGCGCCCCGCAATCTCAGTAGTCGCAACAACTCTGTTTGTTCCGCTGGAACGATAAAATCGATCTCTGGACAAGAAGCGCTTAGGTCTGCCCAGCGGCAAAATCTGGTGGTCGTTGCGGACAGTTCTGATACTATCCTATCAGCCAGTTGGGGTAAACCACCCGGTGCTCCGAAGCCGCATCGGTAGGGTAGGCCAGAATCATGCTGAGCTGGTACCCAGTTTGTCCCGGGAGACCAATTCCATGTCTTAACAGTGCCGTACAAGGACGATGCATCCAGACCTTCACCGGGATCCTTCATTGTAACTAGGTGAATTTGATTTCTTGGGTGCCAGCCTCTTACGGCATACGATTTTGCTGCGATACTACCGGCTGAGAGTACAACTGGTGAATTTGGCTGGGCATCGGCGTAGTCAATCTTTGGGATGTGTTGGTGCCCATGCACTACAAGCCATCTTCTACCCGTAGCTTTCAGAACATCTACAATTGCTTCGCCATTCTGCAGTTCGGAATTGTCCTCTTCCATCCATGCTTGTCTTCTTAGATGATGATGAAGCAGAAGCACGTTGAATTTTGAGAGCTTTTGAGGAACCGTATTTTGTAATGTTTCGATTGTGTTTGCCGCAATCCGTCCTCGCAAGTACTCGGTAGTCGACCAAACGTCGTCCTCGGGTCCGTATGTTGAGTGAAACGTGCAGGAGTTTAGGACGACTAAAGTGCAATCCTGTTGACGAAACTGGTGGACCAACATGTTATCGCGCCAGAATCTGTCACCTATACGTCTGTCAGCAATAGGAAAAGATGGTGCTAGGGAACGTAGCTCTTGGTCGGCCGGATTGTCTGGTGTGTTACGCCTAGAATCGACATCGTGGTTTCCAATAGCGCCGACAAGACGCCTCGCGCTCAAGCTGGTCTTAAGCCTGTTCAACTGCCTCCAAGCAAAGTGCTGGGCTATTGCATCATTTCGATCGCCATAGTCGCCCGGGCACAGGATCCAATCAACTCCGTGTTCCTGCAACTCGCCGATGTTCGGTATCGAGGCAATTGGGTTCCAGTTTTCCCCAGAAAATCTCGGTAGGGCCGAAAAATACGACGGAGCTTCTGTGCTCGTTGGCTCCTTCTGATGAGCATGCAAATCGCTGACGACCAAAATTCGCAAGGATAACTTCGCCTTAGTAATTTCTTATAAACAATTCGTCTTGATGGGTGCGTGCGTTTGTGTTGGCCGCAACCGATCTTATAGTGGTCACTCTTGTGGTAGACCAGTCAAGCGCTAACTGTTCGATGTCCGGGCAGTCAGGGTAGCTGAGCAGAAACATGGCCCCTCGCTCATCAAGAATCCTTAGCACCTTGCGGACGCGCTCGATGTCGGTCATTTCGAATGGCTGCGAGCTATATTCACGAAAAACTCTCCGGGTGGATTCATAGTATGGAGGGTCGAGATAGACAAAGTCATGTGAAGCTACATTTTTCATGCAGACTTCTTCGAAATCGAGTTGCAGTCGATTGGCCAAGGACAAGTGTCTAGCGGAAGCAAAAAATTCCTGCTCCGTTGGATACTTGGGTACTCGAGAAGACGAAAAGGGCACATTGAATTGCCCTTTCTTGTTAGTGCGAAAAATACCGTTAAAGCAATTTCTGTTCAAAAAGTAGAAAATCGAGGCTCTTTCGAGAGGGTCTTCCGTAGATTGAAGTTTTTCTCGTGCTTTGTAGTAGCTTTCCGAACTTCTGGGTATCGCTATGAATCTTTCATAGACTTCCGCCGGACTTTTGGATGCCTGAGCGTAAAAATTCATTAAATCGGTATTTATATCCGAGATTGTTGCTGTCTTCCCTTTGAGTGCGAAAAACATGCAGGCTGAACCGCAAAAAGGTTCAAAATATCTTTCAAAACTAACTGGGAATGCCGCCAACAGATCTTTTGCGAGCCTCTTTTTACTTCCCGCCCATCTTAGAAGGGGCTTCGGCTGAGGAGAGCCCTCCAAATCAGTCATAGCATACTCAATGGAGGCGATCCACAGCAAGAAAAATTCGGGCTCGAAAACCGAAGTCTAAACTCGTAACTTGCCGTCATCGAAGCCAACCTAACATTGAGAATTTTCATGGATGATAGACTTACAGAGGAGTACCTTCAACTACAGAAGACTGTCGAGGACTTCGATACGAAAGCACTGTCTATCAAGGCTTGGAGCGTTACTTTAAGCGCAGCAGGGCTTGTAGCTGCTTACGTGGAGAGCCAACCAAGTGTTCTGTTGATCGCCGCTTTTAGCGCCATAATTTTTTGGCTTATCGAGGCGCTCTGGAAGACAAACCAGTATGCTTTCTATCCGAGAATCTATCAAATCGAGGAAGCGTTTCAGGCGAAATCCGAAGAACTTGCGCCGTTTCAAATCGCTTCGAGCTGGTCTGAGGCTTGGCGTTCTGGGAAGAGGGACAAGAAGGTTTGGGATGTACTGTTTTGGCCGCATGTTTTCCTCCCACATGTAGTCGTGGCTGCGGGAGGCTTTGCGCTGTACTTCTTCATGCCTCCTTCGTGATAATCACTTTGAAGTGGAAGTGATTGATTATGTCCACAGATGAGCCTGTCATTTCTGACGCGTGAGACACGTACATAGAACTTGACCTTTGACCTGCCACGGAATTTTCCTCCACATGGAACTAGAGTATATATCTGTCACGGTTTTATGCTGCTCCGATTACTCACTTTAGCGACACTTCTTTCAACGGCCAAGGCGCTTTTCCAGCCGAGGACTGAGTGGCGTCTGCGCCCATCATGGAATCCTGGAAGATGGCGATCCAGGCGTCGCGGCGCGTCCGCTAGGACTGCTGCCACAGCATATCTGCCAATACTCTTTTGAGGAAGGTTTCGACCGCCTCGATATCGTAACAATTGCCAGTTCCGCTCATTGGCACCTTGAAGCCATGCTGGAGCAGAAGCTTCATATAGTCGTGTGAACAGTATTGGCTGGCGCGGCTGGTATGGTGAATTCAGCCCTTGGGAGGTCTGCGCAAGGCGATGGCCATGTTCAGCGCCCGGATCGTCAGGTCACGTTTCATCCGATTGCTCACTGCCCTGCCGATGACCCGCCTGAAATGCAGGTCGAGCACGACGGCAATCAAACGCGAATGCATCGAGCAGCGCCAGTAATTCATCGGCGGAGAGGTCGCCCAAATGTGCACCGCTTGCCGCCTATTTAGCTCAAAGATCATTTCGTTGTAGGATTTGGTTTTGCCGCTACCTGCCGCAGCCAGTAGAACCTTTGGTTGCGGCAATCGGGCGAAATCCAAGTCCGCCACCATCGCATGCGTTCGGTCTTCCTTGTACATTTGAAGAAATCGGTCGACGTACGCGCGGCGGCTCGTCTGCGTTTTGGCTATTTGTGAGGATTGCTTCAAGATGTACTGAGGCCAAGAAGCAAACATCAAACGACAACCATTAACGAACAGGGGCATGCAATATGCCAAGCCTATCAATGTCTGCTTTCGTGTCGAATGTGCTTGCTCATAGCATTGCAGCGAATGACCGGAATCCGCCCTTCGTGCCGTACTTCAGCCCCCTACCCGTCCCGATCTAGCTTTAACCAATATCGCGTGTACCGGAGTTCACCCGTTCGGATCAAAGCGCCCTTCTCTACCAGGTTCTGGAGATCCCGCGTTGCTGTGGCGCGCGATGTTCCCGTGATCGAGATATAGTTCTCAGCGCTCAATCCCCCTGTGAACCCATCCGGCCCAGCCTTGAACAAACGGGCGATTACCTTGCTTTGGCGAGTGTTGAACTGATCACGGTACCGATCATAGAAGTGCGTCTTGGAAATAAAGAAACCAACCCGCTCAAGCGTCACCTGCTGTGCTGTAAGGACAGTTTCGGCAAACCAGACGAGCCACGGTGTGACTTCCAGCGTCTTTTGATGGCGTTCGAGTTGGTCGTAGTAAGCCTTCCGCTCTCGCTCGATCGTGAAAGCAAGGGCAATCAGACTTGGCTGACCGATATTCTGGGCCAAGGACTTTTCAGCCAGCGCCCTACCCAACCGGCCATTGCCGTCCTCAAAGGGATGAATGCTCTCGAAATACAGATGGCTCAAACCGGCCCGGATCAGTGCGCGCAATGGTTCGGGACCATCCGGTGCGGTCCGGTTGAACCAGGCTACGAACTGGTCCATTTCAGCCGGAACCTGATGTGAAGGTGGAGCTTCGAAATGCACCGTTGGGCGGTCGAGCCTGCCTGAGACGATTTGCATCGCATCCTCATGGCTCCGGTATGATCCAATCGTTTCCAGATGCCTGTCATGGGACAGAAGCATGTCATGCCACCGAAACAGGGTGTCGTGTGACAGTGGTTCCGAATAGTTGGAATAAACATCCACCATCATTTCAGAAACGCCCTGCTCGCGCGGTTTGGATGGATAGCTGTCGGGAGCCAGTCCAAGATGTCGGCGCAAGGAAGATTGCACGCTGAGACGATCCAGCATCTCACCTTCGATCGCGCTGGTCTTCATTGCTTCTTCGCTTAGCAGGTCGATACGCAATTGATCTCGATCCGATGTGTTCACATGATGAACCGCTCCAAGAACTTCCCCTGAGGACAACAGGAACTGTTGCTCGTATGGTTCGAGTCTTGCGGCGTCGTAACGAAAGGTAGGCCAGTCAGGGTTCTGCCAGTTCCACATCGTGAGGTATAAGCTTCCTTTCTATAACTCACTATTTATGGTTGCGTGATTTATAGAGGTCAATCCTATAGCTCACCTTTTTCAGACCCTTCGATCCAGTCATCACTTGGAGGTGTAATCTGAAAACGGTAAATTTCATCCTGTTTCCCCAAATTTACGTAGCATTGGATGTCCGCGAGAGCATTGCCTTTGGAGACAATTCGCCCTTTTCGATCTTGGCCAGCAACGAAATCAGGTAAGCCCCTGGAGATTGTATGTTCTCAGCACGTTGAAAGATGTATCCGAGAACAATGAAGCGAATAGCTGGGCCAAAAGTTGATTTCATTGCATACCAGGTTTGGCCAAGCCGTAGATACTCGGCGATATCATCCATAAGCCGATCACAGTGGTGCTGATCTTTTGCAAAGCGTAGTTCTGAGCATAGCCGTGGAAAACTGCGCTCCATTTGGTCTGGAGAAACCTGAATCTGAGAAAGCTTTTCTTTCTTAACTTCCGGATTCAAAGAGTCCTCTTTGTGCCCCTCAATTTCACTGTCACTGGCCCTCAAATTTTCTGTATCAGTCTGTGTTATCTCGGAGATTTCCACAGAGATTTCTGCCAACAGCTCGCTGAGTACATTCGCATCTGGTTTGCGACGCAGAGCATTGCGTACGGTGGTCACCAAATCAGAGATCGCGGTGTCATTTGCTACGAGTTCCTTAAGGCGCGCCAGAGCGGCGGAAACTTTGTCACGGAGTACAGTGAACTCGAGAACGCGATCAGCATGCCTCTGGGCTTCCTGAATGAACTCAGCGTGCCGTTCAGACAAAGGCATCAAGGAGAGCCCAGTTGCGGTGACCACCCTGCCCTGGCGATCCCGGCGCGCCCATCGCTTACCGTTTGCGCTCATGACGCGGCGGATAAGTCCAAGGTCCACCAGCGTCGAGATATGACGCTCAACTGTCTGCACGCTGACATGAGTTCGTTTGGCTATCGCCGCGTTGGACGCGAAACAGATGTGATGATCATCCTGGTCCGCAGCAATCTGATCACCGCCCATAAAGGAAACCATCGCTCTCAGGACATTGAGAGTTGTGGATTTTAACCCAAGAGGTTCTCTGGCCTCTTCAACGGCGCGAAGAAGTATCCATTTTTTGGGCGTACTGTTCCCCTGCCCTGCCGTTCCCGACAAGGTCGCTCCAATTGGAGCCAATGCTGTTAGTGTTTTCATGATTATCTATCGGCAGACAAAAATTACCCGTTCGCTCAAGAGCGTTTTTTCTTGTGTGGCGATTCGGGTGCTGCTAGATTCTAGGTGTCTAATCTAAGAATTGCGCTTTGCGCAGCAGCCCTCGAAGCTCCGGTTTCGGGGGTTTTGTTTGTTTGCCTTCCTCCTTTCTGCTCGTCCTCAGTTCTTTTTCTTGGCGTTTACAGCTGTAAACTCAGCGTGTGAGCGCTTAATGATTTCAGCCATGTTTTCGTCCAACCAGCTAGCGAAGCCAGCGTTAGCTCCGGTCCTTTTGACCGAAACAGTTAGTGATCCGTTGGTAGATTTGATTGTAACGCCTTCGATTGGGTTGAGTTCGGCTGCACCTTCTCTTTGTCTTGCACCGCGTTTGGCAGCTGCTTTTAGGAGCATTTCCAGCCGATCATCTGACGACATCGATGGCTCAATGGTTGCAAGAAGATTTGCAGCTTCATCTTCCGCTAGCTTGCCTGCAACGAAGTGCTCTGCAAGCACGGTCCATTTTGGGCGGCCTGATTTTGGGGCTGCGCCGATCATGTCACCAATCTTTGCAGGAACATGTTGCGTAATTTTTGTCAGGTGAGACAGCCCTGATTTCGAAACGTTCAATACTTGCCGCACCGTTGCCGTGTCATGCCCGGAAGTCAGGATCGCCTCGGCGAAACGTGCTTTCTCGTAGAAGGAAAGATTGCGCCTCGCAGCATTCTCAAGCCCTTTGGCGAGAAGCGCTGAAGCATCGTCGATATCCTGAACATTGGCGCGGACTTTAATACCAAGTTCACGACAGGCTTTGAGCCTCCTCCGTCCATAAATTGCCTCGTATCGACCGTCGGATTTCGATCTTCTGACAAGAATGGGAACTTGTTGGCCACCGTCTTGTATACTCGACATCAAGCTTTCAAAACTATCGTCTTCTTCGTCAATGTTTACAGCTGTAAACTCACCGAGCCTATCGGCAGGCCCCCAGTCGTCGATCAGAGCAGGGTCAATTTCCCTGATTGCGGCAAGAGAGCCCTGAAGCGCACCAAGAGCAGGGGCATTGGGTTTTGGAGTTTTATCGATGGCCTTGGGGCCAGAGCGCGCGATGGTGTTTGCGATCCCCGACATCTCCTGAAGCGACTTTCTAGCCATTAGCTGCGTCCCCATGCTTGATGGATCATTTGCTCTACCTCAGAGCCGATCGCATCCATTGAGTTCTTTGCCCGATCATAAGTTGCGCGTGTCATTTCTGACCGCACGACTTCGTAAATTGATTGTTTGAGCATTGTGGCGTCACTGACCGCGGTGCTTTTGAGGGCTGTGGCTGACATAACGCGATCCTGAAACAGTGCCCGCATGAACGAAGCCAGTTGTTGAGACGGTACGTCTGTTGGCTCGTCACGCGTTATCAGGAATTTGAAGTTGTCGTATTCGAGCGTAGCGCCGGCATCTTCAATGACTGCCATGTAAGCACCAGCGAGTTCGAGAAATTGAGCCGTCGAAGACACGTCCAGCATCGAAGGTGTAAGTGGCACAAGCAATGAACTGGCGGCCGCCATCCCAGCAATTGTCAAGAATCCTAGCTGAGGTGGGCTATCAATCAGAACAAGGTCAAAATCTCCTTCCACCTGGGCCAGGGCATTCCGTATTCTTGTAAAGAACGGATGGTCTGGGTTGGAGTGAACGGCAGATTCTGTCTCAAATTCGGAAAGAACAAGCCGTGACGGAGCCACAGAGAGACCGGGGAAGTACGTCGGAAGCACGACGTCCGCCATATCTACCGGATCTTCATATCGAATAGCATCGTAAATCGTCAGCCCGTCAAACTCTATTTCGGGGCTTATGCCGCACATGGATGTAAGAGAGCCTTGAGGATCCAGATCAACAGCCAGCACACGGTAACCGCGAAGCGCAAAATAGTGAGCCAAGTGAATTGTTGTGGTGCTCTTACTGCTGCCGCCTTTGAAGTTCATCAACTGCCAGACTTGGAGCTTTTCTCCTTCAGTCCGGCGAGGGACATAGCGCCCTTTTTTGCGTGAGGTTTTCTCAAGCGTTTCGCGAGCCTCCCAAAGTTCTTGGGCAGTATAGTAACGCCTACCGCTGCGTACGTCATTCGGTTCAGGAATCGTTCCCTCTGCGTGGACTTTGCGCATGAATTGACCTGAGACTCCTAAGAGTTCAGCAGCTTCTGGCGCTGCAAAATTTCGCAGTGATTTGGTGTTGTCGGGGGCAAATGCAGCAAGTAGATGTTCCCGGATAGCCGAGTTTAATCTCTCAGATATTTCCGTGGCGAGTGCCGATGGTCTTTCTGCCGCAAGTGGTGTCACGGGAATCATGTAGTTGCCTCAAATTAAAGAATGTGGTCATTTTTGCGCCACTTGAGATAAACAGCCGTGATTCATAGCACTAAGTCAAGGATTTTCGCCTATATTGTAGGTTTTCCAACGCGGAGGACTACATACGCTTTGCATCAGAGCAGGGTGGTTTACAGTTGTAAACTCGGTTGAGCGGGATCATGGGTTCTTTCAGTCGATGAAGTTCTAACGTAGGCATGCGAAGGCATTCCTGTAAAACTCCTCCCTATGCTCCGCTTTGAGTAGAACGCCTCTAGCATGGAGTTGGAGTGAAGGCCGAACGGCTTTTGGCGCAAATTGCGCAATTGGGAAGGGCAGGGAGCTAGTTGAGCTGATTGGTCAAATTCTCTCACCAACAATTTCGTTATCGAGTTTTCTGCGATACCAACTTCGTAACAATACTTCTGCGCCAGTACGGGAGTACGATGCGGTGAGAATGGCATGGCGATCTGGGTCAGATACACCGAGCTCAGCCCGTGCGCAGAGGAAAACACGCGAACATTCCGGCTAGAGTCAGCCGCTCGCCAATTGCCCAAGAAATGGCATACCGTGAGGGCGGGGTTTCGGGAATTGTGCGCCTGTAAGTTGCGACGGAACACGGAACTGTCCTCGATCCAGTGCAGCTGTGCTTGCGCGGCGCGGCTTTTGACGCAAGTCTCTACCGTCATTGGATTCATATGGGATCACAGACATGATCCGTGTGTTCACGTCCCATTAGCGTCCATAAAACCAGCTTGCTCGAATTAGTGATTTTGGGCTCCTCAATCGTTGAACAGACGGTCTCGTTGGCATATATTGCCAAAAAGGAGGCTTACGCCATGGTAACCCGCAATGTTGTACTTACAGAATCGCAGGATCAACTGGTGCAGAATCTGGTTGCGTCCGGTCGATATCAGAACGCCAGTGAAGCGTTGCGCGCCGGCCTTCGGCTTTTGGAGCGGGAAGAAGCGGGGCTGGAGTCTCTCAAACAAGGCTTGCAGGAGGGTGTAGCGCAGGCTCAGGCCGGAGATTTGGCAGAAGGCAGGGGTTCGGATGCGATCCGTCGTGCCTTTGCAAGGGCACGAGCCAAGGCGTGACCAGACCCTTTCGACTGACACGCCGCGCTGAATCCAGCCTGGTGGAAATTGCCCGATGGACCATCGACAAGTTTGGATCGCATCAAGCCGATCTTTATGAACAAGAACTAATAGCGCGCTGTCAGGCCATCACAGAGGGCAGGGTGGCCAGCCGAAGTTGTTCTATATTGGTCGAAGAGGCGGCGGATCTCAGATATGTGCGCGCAGGAGAGCATTTCCTGGTTTATCTGGATCAGCCGGACGCGGTGATCATTGTTGATATCCTGCATTCCCGTTGCGATCTGCCGCGACATGTTTCCGCGCTGGCCACGTTAACAGATGCGACAGGAAACAAGACATAGGCACAGCAGCCGGAGTTTCCCTCAAGCGGGGATTATTAAATAGTCAGTAACTACTCACCCCAGTAGATCAGTCGCCGGGTTATCCGCGATGTCCACATCGTCGTAGTATTTCTGCGCCTGGGCCATGGAGCGATGCAGGGAGAGGCGCATCGCGGCCTGGATCGGGGCGCCGTCCAGCGCGGCCTGGGTCAGGAAGCCCGAGCGCAGCCCATGGGGGGAAGCGAACCCGTCCGGCAGGCCCGCCAGTTTCGCCCGACGCTTGACGATCTGCGCGATGGCATCCGGGCTGAGGCGGCGGGTTAACACCCGATCGGCTTTTGAAACAGGCCGGAACAAGGGGCCGTCCTGAATCTCACCCACCTCGATCCAATGGGCCAGCGCTTGGGCTGCGCGGCCTTTCAACACCAGCCGCGGCGTTTCACCTTTGGTTGTCGTCTTGGTCTCCAGCAGTGAAATCCAAACCAGGCTTTTCTCGTCGAACTCCTTCAGCGAGACGTCTTCAAACATCAACCCGGTGATCTCCGAGCGCCGTCTACCACCCGAAGCCCAACCCAGCATCAAGATGGCGCGGTCGCGGCAATCCCGCCGGGACCCCCGACAAGTGGACAGCAACTGCTCGAGCACATCGCGGGTAATCGGTTGCTGCGATTTTGGGGCAGGGGGCCGGGCGGCGGCGCGGCGCGCCTTGGCACGGGCCTGCTTCACCTGCGGCGCATCAAAAGGGCTGGTCAGGTTCTTCATTCGATGAAAGGCCAGCCAGGAGGCGATGCGCCGGTCCAGCGTAGAAGGGGCCGGGCAGGCGAGGGACTTGCGTAGCCCTTGCGCGATCAACATCTCGGCACTCTGACGCGCGACATCCTCGGGCGCGGCATCTCCCAGATCGCGGGCGTGATCGAGAATGAAGGCCAGCGCTGTGGCCTCGCTCTCGGGCCAGTCCAACGGCACTCCGAACCGTGCTGCCTTCCAGGCCGTTACATAGAGCAAATCGCGCTCATAGGCCCTGAGCGTGTTGGCGGGTGTGCCGCGGACATAGAGATCGGTCAGGGCGTCCTGGTCAGACTGCGACAGGGCAGGGGAGGGGGCGGGGAGATAGGGCTCAGGGGTGCTCATACTGTCGATTTTCCCAAACCTGTAGACTGCTCTTGCTTGTTTTCACCATGTCTCATGGTTGGCCTTATGCTGTTCTGGTCCTTTAAGAGTAGACACGGGCTGAGTTTGTGCCGGTCCATGTTTACAAAATCCCAGGTTACTGTGCTGCATCTACTTAGGTTTGCTGCCGGATCGGGGCAGGGGTCTACGGGTTATGGACCAATGCCATCGCGAGTCCAGTGGTTAAGGAAAACCGACAAATGAGGCACATTCTGCGCGCATTTTCCGGCAAAATCAATCAGTCATGATAAGGGATACTTATCGTATGTAACTTAAAACTGATAACGCAACAAAAGTACCGAGCAAAAGTAACAGATTTTGCGCGTAAAGTAGGTAGAGGGCTTGCGGAATAATAAAATCGGAGGTTCTGTCGCAGGTCTGTAAACCAATTGACATCGACATTGCGCTGGAACCGTTGGCAAACTAAATGAAATGAACAGATATTTTGCCACTGAATTGCCTTTCTGGAAGTTTGCCAGAAACACGCTGATCGTCAGTTGCCTTGCGTTGTTTCCGCTGTTGGCCATCTTCGTTTTGCGCACGCCGGGCTTTGCGACGCACCTCCTGAACAGTGGTCCCGCGTTTGTTCGGTTTTTGCGTCAGGTGGTGACGAATGGGTTGCCGGTCGTTTTCCTTTTAAATTATCTCAGCTTTTTTCTTTTCGCCGTTGGGGTAAGGGCGCGGGGCAGGGGGGCCATCCCGGCCCGGTATCTGCTAATTGACCTGCTGCTACGGGCCGTCCTGTTCATCGCGCTGCACGCGCTGATCTACGCGCTTTCGGCAGACTGGTTCGGGTCTTTCGGCGGTGATCCCGTAGTGGCGTTGCGGGTAGTCGGTCCGACGCTGGTACGCTCCGCCTACTTCGAGAACATCTCAGGCGTTTACCTGTACGCCACGCTGGTCGGAGCGCTGCCGCTATACCTATCCGTCGTTCAGAGCCAGATCGCCCACGGTACTGGATTTGCAGCCCAACTGGCACGTCGCGTACCTGGGCGCGGCGGACCTGTGATATTGGCCCTGCTACTGATGGCGGTGTCAGTGGTCGTTCTGACCACCGCGGCGGCGCTGATTGTCCGTTTACAGTCGGTTTGGGGCTGAAGGGTCAGAACGCCCTGCGTATCGCGAAGGAGACTGCGTAATCGCGTTCAAGCTGGGGCCCATCCAGATCTTGATACACAGGGATCACGCCCTCGATACCCAGGCGCGTGCCCGCCAAAACGCCCGACCCCGGCACAAGGTAATTCACTCCGATTCCGATACTCAGAAACTGGCCGCCGCGCAGGGTCGGATCAGCGGTGGGCACCATGCCTGGGTTCAGGCGCGCATCCGACCCGTCAATGTTTTCCACGATGTCGCCGACCACCCGCAACGAGGAGCTGAACTGGTCATTCCAGCGCCGTGCACCCCAAACTGTTGCTGAATAGACGTCACCCAAGGTGTAACCGGCATCATTCTCACCCATCCGGATCATGGCGGCCAGCTGGGCGCCCCAAGACCAATCCGCGTTCTGGCCCGTATAGGTGACGCCCGGCAGCAGGTCGTAGGTGCCTGAACCCAGTTGCATGGGGTAGGGCAGCAGCTGGTCCGGCCCAGCTGGCGTGGTGTCGGTCTCGTCTATCGAGCCAGTCGGCAGACTGAGGCCAAGAGATAGTTCCAGCACCTGCCCGTCGGATTTGTAGATATCATATCCGCCGATGATCTTCAGATCGCCAAACCCCTGTGCCCTGGTCTCAAAGGTCTGGCCCATGCGGGTCTGGTGCTTCATCGTCTTGCGGGTATAGGGCAGCATCGCCATCACCGAGATCTCGTCGGTCACACCGTACATCAGGCCGACCATCGCCATGTTCATGCTCATGCTGAGCGGCGCGATCGGATACTGCGACAGAACGTTCGAGGTAGACAGCGACTGCGTTCCGGTACGATTTCCGTCCATCTCCATGTTCATGTAAGAGAACACAGGCATCAAAACACCCTCGGGTGGATGCATACCGCCAACGACACCCGTTGGCGGCACCGCGTCGGGGCGCATCATCCTGGACATGCTTCCCATACCTGACATGTTGCTGGAGGCTTGCGGGTTCATCGCCACGTTGTCAGCCGGACGGGTTTCCGGTTGGGCCATGGCAGTTGACCCAAGGCTCAGCCCCCCAGCCAGTATTACAGCCTGGAGGCGTTGCCAGACGCACGTAATCTTGCTGTTGCTCCGTGTCATGATGCCCTCGTGTTCGTTTGTTTCCTGAGTCCCTGCCCTGAAAACAAAGTGTTCGGTACGTCCATCGGTGAAGTCGAAATGGTGGGGGTCTCCAGCGCTGGAAGGTCAAGGCCGCCGGCCAGATTTGCGCTCGTCAAGCATGCATCAGCCGAAGGGGGTGCGGCAATAATGCGCTTGACCCTCCAGCGCTGGATTGTCGGACAAGGCCGCAAAACCGGAAATCCGGAGGGATTGGAATGATACCGGAAATCGGGCAGTTCGCCCTGGCGCTTGCCCTGGCCGTGTCCTTGGTGCAAAGCGTATTTCCCTTGATTGGAGCAGCACGGAACAATGTCATGTGGATGCGATCGGCATCTGCGACCTCGGTCCTGCTGACAGCGCTGGTTGCTATCGCCTTCGCCGCTCTGATGTGGTCCTTCGTGGTCAGCGATTTCACTGTGCTAAATGTGGCCAGCAATTCTCATTCGCTGAAACCGATGCTTTTCAAGGTGGCTGCGACCTGGGGTAGCCACGAAGGGTCGCTGCTGTTGTGGATTCTGATATTGGTGATTTTCGGGCTGGGTGTGTCTCTGTTGGCTTGGAACATCCCACTGAAACTCAAGGCGCGCACTCTGGCAGTGCAGGCCTGGATCAGCGCGGGGTTCCTGTCATTCATGCTGTTCACCTCGAACCCGTTTGACCGGGTGTTTCCGGCACCGCTGGATGGTCAGGATTTAAATCCGCTGTTGCAGGATGTCGGCCTGGCTATGCACCCGCCGTTCCTATACCTGGGTTACGTCGGCTTCTCTATCGTATTTTCTTTCGCCGTGGCTGCCCTGATTGAGGGGCGGGTCGATCCGGCATGGGCGCGGTGGGTCCGACCCTGGACATTGGCGGCCTGGGTGTTTCTGACACTTGGTATCGTTCTGGGCAGCTGGTGGGCCTATTACGAACTGGGTTGGGGCGGCTGGTGGTTCTGGGATCCGGTCGAGAATGTCTCGTTTATGCCCTGGCTTGCTGGCACAGCGCTGTTCCATTCGGCCATTGTGACCGAAAAGCGCGGCAGCTTCAAAAGTTGGACGATCCTACTGGCCGTTTTGACCTTCTCGTTGTCCTTGTTGGGGACATTCATTGTCCGCTCAGGCTTGCTTACATCGGTCCATGCGTTTTCGGTCGATCCCGAACGCGGCATTTACATCTTGGCGCTGTTGGCTGTCGCGATCGGTGGTTCATTGACGCTGTTTGCCATACGCGCACCGGAGATGGAGGGCGGCGGTCTTTTTGCCCCGATCAGCCGCGAGGCCGGTTTGCTTATTAACAACCTGCTGCTGGCCACCGCAACGGCGACGGTTCTATTCGGTACGCTTTATCCGCTTTTGCTTGAGGCTGTGACAGGTGAAAAGATTTCGGTTGGACCACCTTATTACAACGCCAGTTTCGTGCCGATCATGCTGGTTTTAGTCGTTGTAATGGGGATTGGGCCGCTGTTGTCATGGAAGCGGGCGGATTTGCGCGGTGTTCTGTCCCGGCTCAAATGGGTGGCCGGGGTTAGCCTGCTCGTAGCGTTGCTTGTGTGGTATCTGGATACCGGCGGCCCAGCCTTGGCGGTAGTGTCGATCGGCCTTGCGGTTTGGTTGCTGGGCGCTGTGCTGACAGAGTGGGCCAGCCGAATTAAGCTGGGTGAGGCACCGTTGGCCGAGTCCCAGCGTCGGGCCCGCAGCCTACCGCGTTCTCATTACGGCATGGTCGTGGCCCATGCGGGGTTGGCTGTCTGTATGATCGGCTTTATCGGGTCCAGCGCTTGGAAATCCGAGGTCGTGACTTTTGCCGAGCCCGGAACACAGATTGAGATAGCAGGGTTCGACGTGCGTTTTGACGGTGTGGAACAGCTTCGCGGTCCGAACTATCTGTCTCGCGCGGCCACACTGACGGTATTTCGCGATGGCGCTTATGTCACCACGCTTCAACCCGAGCGCAGGGCCTATCTCGTGGCGGGTACCAGTACGACCGAGTCGGCAATTCGAACGACGTTGGCAGGGGACCTTTACGCCTCGATATCGGAACCGGCGGCGGAATCAGAACAGAGCAAATGGACCCTGCGTATCTTGTATGAGCCATTGGTGGTCTGGATCTGGATAGGTTCAGGATTGTTAGCATTTGGTGGTGTCTTGTCACTCTCCGATCGGCGTCTACGCGTCGGTGCACCACGAAAGCGGACTGGGCAGAGCTCCGTTCCGGTGGCGGCGGAGTAGGGCAATGAAACGTCTATTTGCACTGTTCCCAATTACGATTGCCGGCATCCTGGGTGCCTTCCTGCTATGGGGACTGAATCCCGATCGCGATCCAAACGAAATCCCGTCTGTATTGATCTCGCAGCCGGTGCCTGAGTTCGACTTGCCGCCGGTCGAAGGGCTGGATACCCACGGGCTGTCCAGTACCGATCTGGTGGAAAATGACGGGTCAGCTCCGATCGTGGTCAACGTGTTTGCGTCCTGGTGCGTGCCCTGCCGGGCCGAACATGCGGTGCTGACGCGTATGGTACGCGATGAGGGCATTCGCCTGATGGGCATTAACTACAAAGACAAGCCGCAGGACGCGCGGAAATGGCTCGACGATCTGGGCAACCCTTATGAGCGCATCGGTTCCGACCTGGACGGCCGAGCCGGGATCGAATGGGGGATTTCCGGCGTGCCGGAGACCTTTGTGATTGATGGCGCGGGCAAGGTCGTATTCCGTTTTGTCGGCCCGGTGCTGGGCGGCGAGGCAATTTCAAAGATGCGCACCGCGCTGGATCAGGCGCGGGCGGCCGGAGGAGAGGCGTCATGATACGTCGCATTGTAATTACCGCGGTCACTCTGGCGATGCTGGTGTCGCAGCCGGCATTCGCGGTTGAGCCCGACGAGATACTTGCAGATCCGGTATTGGAAGAGCGGGCCCGGGCGATTTCGAAACAGGTGCGATGCGTGGTGTGCCAGAACCAAGACATCGACAGTTCTAACGCTGGCGTGGCGCGCGACCTTCGTCTGCTTGTGCGCGAACGGCTGGTGGCAGGCGACACGGACCAGCAGGTTATGGACTTTCTGGTTGCGCGTTATGGCGACTATGTTCTGTTCAACCCGCCATGGAAGCCATCAACTTACATTCTGTGGGTTGCGCCTATCGTCATCCTGGGGCTGGGTGGTATCGCGACTGCAGCGGTATTGACCCAAAATGCGCGCCGATATCGGAAGTCGCGAAAACAAGAGACGGAACGCGGCGCGAGCGAAGAACGGAATCCCGAAAACCATTCACTCACGGAGCCGCACGCATGATCTGGATTATCTTTTCATTCATGGCCGTGGCGGTGTTTCTGACGCTCGCCCTCTCCGGCCTGGGGCGCAAGACCTCGGACTTGTCGAGACGCGAAAGCGCCTCTGCCATCTTTTCCGACCAGATCGGCGAAGTGGAGAAGGACCTGGAACGAGGAATTATCTCAGCCGAAGAGGCCAAGGCCGCCAGAGCCGAGATAGAACGTCGCCTGAAGGCGATTGACCGGCAATCGGACGACAAAGCGATAATGGGCCATTCCGGGCGTGCGCTGATTTTACTTGCCGCGCTGGTAGTTCCAGCGCTCGGAGCCGGTCTTTATTGGCAACTGGGTAGTCCCTACATCCCGAGCCAGCCATTTGCCCAACGCGAGGGGGAGCAGGCCGAAGCCCGTGAAATCGCCGACCTTGCCGTGCACCTGAAGTCGCGGCTTGAGGCGGATGAAACCGGCGGGCCAACCGAGGGATGGGTGTTGTTGGCTCAGACCTATATGCGGATGGGACGCTTTGGAGATGCCGCAGACGCGTTCGAGGGGTTGCTGGACCGACCCAATGCGAATTCAGCGCTGGTGTCGCAATATGGCGAGGCGTTGGTCTATGCCGATGACGGTGTCGTTACGCCCAAGGCCGATCGGGCGTTTGAACGAGCCTTGGAACTGGACCCATCGAACCCAGCAGCGACATTCTACAAAGCCGTTGGTCTGGAGCAGGCTGGATCGCCTGATAAGGCCTATGACCTACTGAAGACGCGGATGGACGCCGAAGAGGAGTTCCGGCCATGGATGGAGAGTTTTGTGGCCCAGCTTAACCGCATCGCCCCGTCGATCGGACGGGCTCCGGTGAATCTGGCGGCTTTTGCCCCTTCCATGCCCGGCCCAACTGCCGATCAGGTGGCGGCGGCCGAGGAGATGTCAGACGAAGACCGGCAGGCCTTCATCCGCTCGATGGTAGAACGGCTTGCGAGCCGGATGCAGGAAAACCCAGGCGATCTGGACGGCTGGATGCGGCTGGGCAACGCCTATTCGGTGCTGGGCGAGACCGACGGCGCCCGGAACGCCTATGGCAGGGCAAGGGATCTGGCGGATGACCTGCCGCAGGGGGATCCGCGCAAGGTGGCAATCGACCGGGCATTGCTGGAACTGGGGGGTTGATTCCCGCAGCCCGGCGTGGATCGGGCCGGCGCCGACTTCGCGCTGATGCCCAGTGAGCCATCTGGAAAATTCCGGTTTAGGCTATCGCATGCCGATCTTTAGGAGGTTGAGACCATGAAAGTTGAAACGTTTTCTGATCTAATTGTCTGGACGCGGGAAATGCATCATTGGCTCGCCGAATGTTTGGCCCACTGTTCGACACAGTCAGAGCAGGAGTTGGCCAGGATGTTGCTTACCTACTTCGCCGATCATGAGGCTGCTCTGGAGAAAATCGTCGATGGTTTCGTGAAACGAGCCGATCCCAAAGCGCTCAACACCTGGGTATATGACTATTTGGGCAATGAGCCGATCGACCCACATCGCGCCTGCGACAGGCCGTTCGCACAGATGAGCGTCGATGAGATCTGCGAAGCGGTCTTCGATCTTCACAATCAGGTGATCGACTTATATCGGTATTTGCACGGGCGTGCCGAGATACCCGATGCACGCGAACTCCTTCAGGCGCTACTGGATATGGAAGAGCACGAGACCATGCGTTTAGCGCAGCAGAGCAACCGCGTCCGGGATATGTGAACTCCGGGGTCAGGATCCGCTTTCCACGGCTCCGCCCGCAATCGGCGCGGCCTGTTCCATCGCGTCGAGAATGGCGTTCGTGGTCAATATCTCTGGCAGGGCGATGCCTTCGGGGGCCGACGGGCCGTAGACGATGTTGAAGGGGATCCCGAACCGTCCATTGTCGTCAAGGAAACGGGCGATCACATCGTCGGGGCGGGTCCAGTCGGCCTGCATCGGAATTGCTTTGTCCGATTGCAGTGTTGCCAGAACCTCGCCGCGTTCCAGCACCAGCGCTTTGTTGGCCTTGCAGGTCAGACACCAGTCGGCTGTGACATCGACGAAAACCACCTCGCCGCGCGACACAAGGCGGGCGATTTCGGAGCGGCTGAAGGTAATCCATGGAATCTCTCCGGCTGCCTCAAGCAGCCTGGACCGGTCTTTGCCGGCAATCGCAACCGGTGCGGCAAACGCTGCGGTCAGCGTCAGCAACAGGGCTGTCCAGCGCAAAACGGGTGGCATCGTCGTACTTTTCCAGATCAATAGGACCAGAACAGTTGCAGCCAGCACGGTAGCAGTTGCAGCAGTGTCTCCGGCCACCCCGATCATCACCCAGACCAACCAGCCGATCGTGGTTAGCAGTGCCGCCGACAGGGCCCATTTTAATCCCACCATCCAACGCCCCGGTTTAGGCAGAGCGGTGGTGAGTTTCGGGTGCACTGCAACCAGCAAGTAAGGAATGGCCAGCCCGACCCCCATTGCGGTGAAGATCGCCACGATATCCACCGGTCGGCCGGTCAAGGCAAAGGCCACCGCCGTGCCGAGGAAGGGGGCCGAGCAGGGCGTCGCCAGAACTGCTGAAAAAGTTCCGGTCAGGAAATCCCCGACCAGCGACACGCGGCCCTTTTCGACATGGGCCAGCCGGGTGTTCAGCGACTGCGGCAGCGTGATCTCGAACAGGCCCGCGAGGCTGGCTGCAAAAACCGCCAGCACCACGATCATCACCGCAAGGAAAAGCGGATTCTGGAACTGGATGCCCCAGCCGACGGAATAGCCCAGCGACCGCGCCGCAATGGTGATAGCCGCCAACAGCCACATGAATGTCAGGATTCCGGCTGCCGAAGCCAGGAACCCGGCGCGAATCTGAGCCGCAGAGCGGTCGCGAGCCTTTACCGCCGAGGAAAGCTTGATCGAAAGCACTGGCAGTACGCAGGGCATGACATTCAGAATCAACCCGCCACCCACCGCCAGCAAAATGATCCAGACCAGCGCGCTGGCTGAAGTTTCGGCGGCCGCGATCTCATATGGTGGCGGGGTAGGGGGAGAGTCGGTACGGGGCGAAAACTCGGCCACGCGGTTGGTGTCGGTAACCGTGACGGACAAGGAGGGGGGGTCCTGTGCCAGAGCGAGGACCGGGAACTGCACCCATAGCTGACGCCTGTCGCCAGCGAGCCGGATGTCGGGTGCACCAAACGCGGTATCACGTCCCATGTCGGGAAAGACATCAGGCGCATCAAAGGGCAGGTCGCTGGTGAAATTCAGCGTCAGCATCTCGGACACGGTATCCAGGGTCGCGGCATCGGACTTCATTCCGCTTGTGTTTCCCGTGGTTGGCACCCGCGACAGAAAGGCATTTATAAGCCGGGCCGAGTCCTGATCCCGACCCGTTCCCTGAGTCAGCGACAAGTCCAGCGAAAACTCGACCGGCACACAGATATCGGAACAGATCAGCGTTGTCACAGCGGCCTTCAAGTCAACTGGCGCTCCGGGGTTCTCGAGTGTGACGGTCAGCGGAAAGACCACTTCGTCCTTGTACCCGAAATTCTCGATCCCGAAGGCGCGAAAACGGATCGGCGCGGGCCAGTGAAACTGTACGTCGCTGACGTTTTGCGAGCCGTTCCAAGTGATCTTGGGCGGAATTCCCACCTCACCAGGCGACTTCCAGTAGGTTTTCCAATCTTCGCCCAGTTTCAGATGCAGTCCTGCAGTGATCGTCTTGACGTCAGGCGCGATCCCGTCCTGCGCGGTAATTATGTGTGCGACCAGGGGCTCTGATTCATACGCTTGGGATGTAGCTGCAAGGCTTGTCCCGGCGGAAGTCTGGCCAAAGATTAACCCCAAGATCATAATACATAAATTTAGGAGTGTTCTTGCCATTGCGCGTTGCCATCGGTTGTTTTGCACCCGTCTCTGCCAGATTCCAGCGCTGGAGGGTCAACGAGCCGGAATGTCACATCCCCACGATCAGCTCACGAAACCTTCGCGCCCGTCTTCGCAGATGAAATAGGCCCCGCCATTCGCGCCCTCCCACTGAACCCGGCAACCTTGGGGCAGTGCGTATTCAGGCTGCGGCGGTTGCAACGGGCATAGTTTAGGGCGTGGTGCGCAGGCCGCCAGCGAAAGAGCGGCCAGCGACACGGCGATCGACCTTGAGTACCGAAACTTCATGATTGAAGATTATTGCCGGGGTACCGTGTTCGGCCCCACGGGGACGTCGGTTGCCTTCGGCCGATCCGATTCCGAGTTGGTCGAATGGCAGGATTTTCCCATCGCCTTGTGCAACAAGAAATGTGCTCCAACGCACAGGATCAACGGTGCGAACAGACTCAAAGAGTCAGAAAGCCCGCCAACCATTCCGCCGGCGATAAAGTAGAGAGCGATCGGCGTCACCATGACAATGCAACAAGACATCATGCCCCATTTCATGATCTTGCCACCGGTAACCGGTGTTGCCGCTTGCGGCGCGTCTGCGGTCTGCTTTTCTTTCACGTTCAGCTCCAAAATTGGGATTGGAGACCTCTGGTAGCGCCTTCCCGCGATGGAAGGTCAAGCTGATTTGGCGCGAAGCGAATTTGAAGCAGACAAACCAGTTCTGCAATTCCCAGGGCGTTACTCGGTACATAGACGCGGTCCGAACCTGGAAGATTTCAGGGGATATAACATAGCAGGCATTGTCGTCCCGAGGCTTGGTGAAGGTTCAGGTTAAACACGAAGCTGCCTAAGTCACTTTATGCCTTGAAAACTCGCGGGTGGATCGTAGCGGTATCGAACGAACAATTGAATGGACAAATCTTCCCCCGTCGCGGATTGTCTAATCCCCTGGATACTAACTCCAGGCCCTAACCAGGCAACAGGAGGGCTATAAATGCTGACCAGACGACATTTTGTTGCAGCCTCGCTCGCCATTTTCTCTCAGCCGGTTCTTGGAGTGACGTCGGCGGCTGCCTCGCAATGGTCGGAGTGGGATGCGCAAGTAACGCCAGCCAATTTTGATCCCGCAACATCCAATCCCTGGGGGTTACACCCACGTTTCCTGCCTCAGCGTGTGCAAACCAATCGACCACTTATTCCGGGTGACATTCATGTCGACGCGGTGGCACGATATCTGTATTTCATCGAAGACGGTGGCACAGCAATGCGTTACGGCGTAGCCATTGCCCGAGGCAATCTTTACGAGCCCGGTGTCTACACAATCAAGCGAAAGGCCAAATGGCCGCGTTGGACTCCTACAGCCGAAATGATTGAACGCGACCCTGATGAATATGCGCAATTCGCAGATGGTGTGCCCGGTGGGCCGACAAACCCATTGGGATCAAGGGCGTTTTATCTGTTCGAAGGTGGTCGCGACACATACCTGCGAATTCACGGAACGCCTTATCCAAGATCTATCGGAGGTCGCGCAAGTTCTGGCTGCGTAAGGATGGCGATGCCACATATCATCGGGCTTTATGATCGTGTCAGGCCAGGGTCCACGGCTCATCTCTACCCTCCCGAGCGCCTTCTGACCGCGACCAGCTGATAGGCGCTTGTCAGGCGCGCGTACAGATTGGGCGCCCTTCAATAGTCCTGAGTGGCAGGTAGGTTGTTTCAACCGGCCCCACGTAGCGATACCAATAGCAACCGTCCTCGGGCATGATTTTAACGGCGTTCAGGTCCTGGCCCGGAGCAGCGATCTGGGCAACGGCGTCAGGAACTCGGGAAAGCGTTCCGGGCTCGCTTTCTGCAGATATCGACGTTGTTTCGGTGCAGGCGCCGACGAGCATAAGTGCGGCCAGTGCTTGGAAAGCTTTCTTGAAGCACATGGTGTTTAGTCCACTGTGTTTGTCATTTGTAGTACCTGATACCCTCGCATCGACGGGTGATCACATCAATTCACCAAGAACTAAGCAATTGTTAGCGTTGCTTTTTTGTGCTCGGTTGATTCAAGAAAGTCAGGTTTTGCTTAAAGCAGCCTGGAATTACGTCCAAGAAAAACTGCTTTTCCACAATGACTTGATGATTTGGGTCCGCCTTCCAAGGAAATATTCCTGCGCCGACGGCAACAACAATTCAGACGAGGCATCCCATATGAAATGTCATTTGCGTGTTGACCTTCCAGCGCAGGAACCGGGCATACGAGCTATTTGAGTCGGAAAAAAAGAATAAACTTTGGGATGGCAGGCATGAAACGGAGCAAAGAAAGAAAGGTTGTTACGCGACGTGAAGTGATTGCCGCGTTAGCTGCGACGACGCTTTTTCCAGCACCTGCCGTTTGGGCCCAATCAACGGCAACTGAGGGGACGCGCCGCAATGTTTCCTCATTCCGCGTTGCTAAATGGCAGGACCACTTTGATACCTTAAAAAACGGGGTAATCCTGTCCGATACACAGTCCAAGGTCATGCAATATTGGTCAGAAGACGAAAGCGTTTACCGGATGTATCCGACCAGTGTACCGCTCACGGAAGACCTTACAAGGCTGGGTTACACCACGGTTATTCGCAAGGTCGAAGGGCCATCTTGGCGACCAACGCCGGCAATGAAAGAGCGCAATCCAGCATGGCCTGACTATGTAGGCCCGGGTCCTGAGAATCCTCTGGGGACACATGCGCTCTATTTGAGCTGGCAATACTACCGCATCCACGGCACCAACGACACGCGCAAGATCGGGAGAAGATCCTCCAACGGCTGCATTGGCTTGTACAACGAGCAGATTGCGGAATTGTTCGAACTGGCCACTGTGGGCACTCAGGTAAAACTGATCTGACCTTGGTCAGGCCGATTTATTTTGCGCGCGTTGAACCTAAGAACTGACAATCATGTGAAGAACAGAGATGGATAAACTTACACTCTTGATCGGCGGAGTAGTGATCGCAGGCGCCGCCGCGTTCGTCTACAACTTAAATCAGCAACCAACAGGTCACTCGATGACGCCGCCCGATACGTCAGCACTGGAGCCAGGAGACCCAATCGAAAACGTCAATCTGCCGGAACAGCTAACCGAATTTGCGGCCGTCGGCAAAGTGGCATTCGACGCCAAATGCTCGGCGTGCCATGGCGCGAATGCAACGGGTCTGGAAGGCCTTGCACCACCTTTGGTGCATAAAATCTATGAACCAAGCCACCATTCCGACGAGTCATTTTATGTGGCAGTCCAGAATGGAGTTCGGGCACACCATTGGAAGTTCGGCAATATGCCGCCGGTCGATGGCTTGACCCGTGCGGATGTGAAAGGCATCGTGGCGTATATCAGAGAGCTGCAGCAGGAAAACGGGATTTTCTGAAGGTGACGAGCCGAATGAGCAGTGCAATTCGTTACATCATACTGTCAATGGTGCTGACCATTGGCGGGCTGCTTGTGACGGCCGATTCTGCTCATGCACATGGCAGTGGTTCACAGCACGTGATTGACCAAACGGACTCAGCGGACGTTGAGCATGTCAAGCAGGGTCATCCCGGACATTGTCATGGCGGAACGATTTGCAACGCTGTTGGTCTATTTTCGATGGGTCCACCACCGCCTGGCCCCCAAGATACTGAACAAAGATACTCGATCCCTCGAGCCCAATACCGGGTTCTCGGTATCGCGGCGTTTGACCCACCGCCGCCGCGTGTCCTGATCTGACCAGTCGAATTGCGCTCAACTTGGGCGCGTCGAAGCAGACGACAAGGACAAAACAATGAACATTCTAAAATTGACCACAGGCGTTGCCCTGGTTTCTCTGTTCGCAGCCGCCGCCCTGGCGCATGGTGGCGCAACCGGCATCGTCAAAGAACGCATGGATGGTATGTCCGCGATGAAGGACAGCATGAAGATCCTTACGCCGATGATGCAGGGGAAAACGCCCTACAATGCGCAAACGGTACGAAGCGAGGCCAAGAAAATCGGGCGTCACGCTGGCGAGAGCATGACAAAGCTGTTTCCAGAGGGATCTGATGGCAAACCCTCGGAGGCCAAATCGGAGATCTGGCAGGATTGGGGTTCATTTGCAGAGTTAGCCAGGCAGTTGGAAACCTACTCTGAAGGCCTTGTGCTTGCGGCGGACAACGGGTTGATGATGTCCGGGTCGGGCCATGGTTCGGGCATGATGGGCGGCGCATCCATGATGGGTGCCGGAATGATGGGCGGCAGTCCAAACCAGGCACAACTTTCTGAAATGCCGGCAGATGGTGTGTTCATGATGCTGAGCCAGACATGCTCGGCATGTCACACGCAGTTTCGGTCGGAATAGGAATGCGTCATGAGACCGATATTCCGATTGGGCCTTGCTGCCGCCGTAACGGCGTCAGCGGGACTTGTTGCCGTGATGGCTTGGCCAATTGGCCAGCCCTTACAAGCTCTCGACATTCAGGGTGACGTTAACCGCGGGGCTTATCTGGCAAGGGCAAGTGGCTGTATCGCTTGCCACACAGATTTTGCCAAAGGGGGCGCGCCCTTGGCCGGTGGGGTGGAGTTGGATACCCCGTTCGGCACGCTCTTTTCACCGAACCTGACCACAGATCCCGATCACGGGATCGGTGACTGGACAATCGAGGAGTTTGCTCGCGCTGTGCGTCAAGGCGTGTCACCCGGCGGACAACCCTACTACCCGGCCTTTCCTTATCCGTTCTATGCCAATTTCACGGATCAGGATATCGCCGATCTCTGGGCCGCCTGGCAAACGGTTGCACCGGTAGCGGAACCGTCAAAAGAGCAGGAAATGGCGTTCCCCTTCAATCAGAGATGGGGCCTGAAGCTGTGGCGCGCGGCTTTTCTGGAACCACCCCGTACTGATCCCGTGCCGGGCAATGACGAAGTGTGGAACCGGGGTCGGCTACTGGTCGAAGGTGCTACGCATTGTGCGGCCTGCCACACCGGGAGGAACCTGGCTGGCGCAAGAAATTCGGACACGGAACACTTCAAAGGAAGTGACTCCCTGCCGGGCGGTGACAAGGCACCGGCCATCGACTTTGAGACCCTGCAAAAGCGTGGTTGGACGGTAGATGATTTGGCCTACGCGTTGCGCACCGGCGTCATGCCTGATGGCGATGTCTTCGGCGGCGCCATGGGAGAGGTCGTAAACTATGGCACCAGCTTTCTGACAGACGAAGACCGGAAGGCAATGGCGACCTATCTGCTGGATGTGCACGACGGGGGATAATCGAGTGAGAGATCAAATTTTCTTTGGAGGGAAGTCCTCATGAAGCTCAATCGCAGGCAATTCGTTGCAGGCACGTCGGCACTAATCGCAGTGCCGACTATCGGGAGGGCGGCTACCGCCCCCCGAATAATCGAGGCGCGTTCAGGATTGGCACGTGTTGCCCCCGACAGCTATCCTGAAACCGAGATATGGGGATATGATGGCGGTGTTCCGGGCCCCGAAATTCGTGCCAGGCAGGGCGAAACGGTTCGCCGGACACTCCTGAACTCACTGCCTCAGCCTACGGCAATCCATTGGCACGGATTGCGGGTTCCGAACAATATGGACGGGGTGCCGGGCCTTACGCAGGAGGCTGTACCAACCGGCGGCGAATTTCAGTATGACTTGCCTCTGAAGGACGCGGGGACCTTCTGGTATCACTCTCACAACCAGTCAACGGAACAAGTGGCCAGGGGCCTTTACGGCGCGTTCATCGTCGACGAAACGGACCCGCCGGACACGGACCATGACATCACGATCCTTCTGGATGATTGGCGGTTGGGTAAGGACGCTCAAATAGTAGATGATTTTGGTGCAATGCATGATTGGACCCATGCAGGTCGCATGGGTAACTACGTTCACGCACGTATATCGCCCATGACCGAAGTTTTGACGAACCAGCGTTTGCGAATTCGAATGGTCAACGTGGCAACTGATCGGATCATGTATGTCTCAGTAGGTGGCGCAAACGGGAAACTGGTCGCTTATGATGGCATGCCTGTAAGGCAGCCAGAGGATTTTGAAACCCTTGTTTTCGGGCCTGCACAGCGAGCAGACTTAATTGTTGATGTCACAGCGGAATCGAACGAATCCGTTCAAATAACTCTTCACGAACGCGATGAATCGTTTGTCATCGCTGAGATTCCGGTTTCGGGAAGCGGCACATCTGCTAACCGCGGTGTGATCGCAGCCCTGCCACCCAACCCTGCTTCTTTTCTCGAAGATGTTTCTGACGCTTTGACAGTTCCATTGGTGATGGAAGGCGGGGCGATGGGCGGACTGCGTCAAGGCACTTTTAACGGCCGGGTCATGAGCACCAATGAATTGGTCCAGGAAGGGCAGATCTGGACATTCAACGGTGTCGCCGGGTTACCTGAAAACCCACTTGCTGCCGTTTCGCGTGGCGACATAGTCCGGATTCAGATGCAGAACGACACCGTCTTTCCGCACGCTATGCACTTGCACGGGACGCACTTTCAGGAAGTTCTGCCGAACGGCAGCCTGGGGCCGCTGCGGGACACAATCCTGGTTGACCGGATAGAAACGCGGGAGATTGCGTTCGTTGCGGATAACCCGGGGGACTGGCTGTTTCATTGCCACATGCTGTCGCATCAGGCCGCTGGTATGAAGACCTGGCTGAGCGTGGCGTGATGAACAAGAGCGCGGCGAAATGGGTGTCACTGGCTGCTGTGGTGATCATTGTCGCGGTCGCTGGCTGGGGCCTGGGTGGGCGTGCGCAGAACAGTTCATCGGCGGATTCGGCACGTGGTGCAGTTTTGTACGCCGAAAACTGCGCGTCATGCCACGGGGCAGATTTGGAGGGTCAGCCGGATTGGCAAACACCTGATCCGGATGGCGTCTTGCGGGCGCCCCCGCATGACCGAACCGGGCACACCTGGCATCACGGCGACAAGCTGTTGTTCGACTATACAAAGTTTGGCGGGGACCAAACTTTGAAACAGATGGGTGTCGCTGACGTCAAAAGCGGCATGCCAGGCTTCGGGGACACTCTGTCGGATCAGGATATCTGGGACATCCTCGCCTTCATCAAGGAGAGTTGGCCGGATCGGGAACGCAAGCTGCAAGAGCAACGCACCGAAGCAGAACAAACGGAAGGAAACTGATGTGAAACGAATACTTGCAGGCTTAGTCGCTATCGCCATGTCGATTGGCATTCCTATGGCACGCGCCGACGAGCTGTCTGACTCCGATGTAAAACGGCTGGCTCTCGAAGCCATTTTGGAAAACCCTGAGATCATCATGCAGGCGATTCAACTGCTTCAACAGCGCGAGGATCAGGCAAAAGCCGAAGCAATTGGAAGCGTCTTGGAAAATCAGCGTGAATTGCTGGAACAGGATCCGAATGCGCCTGTCATCGGAAACCCGGAAGGCGATGTAACCGTGGTCGAGTTTTTTGACTACAACTGCCCATATTGCAAACGCGCTGCCCCGGTCGTGAAAAACGTAATCGCAGGCGATTCCGATGTACGAGTTGTCTATCGAGAATGGCCCATACTCGGAGAAGGTTCCGACTTCGCGGCACGCGCCGCGCTTGCCTCACGTAATCAGGGAAAATATGAAGAATTTCATTGGGCGCTTATGGCTCTGAACGGTCGTGCCACTGAGGCCAGTGTACTGAAAGTTGTCCGTGAACTCGGCCTGGACGAGGATCAATTGCGCGCAGATATGGAGGCGCCGGAAGTCGACGCACATATTCAGGTGTCCATGGAATTGGCCCGACAGCTTGGCTTCAGTGGCACCCCCTCGTTTGTGATTGGAGATGCTCTTGCCCCGGGGCTGATCGCCGAAGATGAAATGACCCGGCTAATCGAGGCAGTCAGAGACGCAAGATAAAACCAAGGCGGCGACAGAATGCGCCCCTAAGTGTCTCATGCGACCGTGGCTTCGTATCCCTCGGACTTCAGAGCAGCAAGGATTTGATCAAGTGGATTGGCGCTTAAGACACGTACCCTGCGGTTTTCCATGTCAAAGTCCAACTGTGCGGAGGAATCCACCGTGGCAACGGCTTTTTCGATTGCTGACTTGCAGTGCCCGCAGCTCATATCCGGGATATTTAGGGTCGTCATGGATGTTTGCTCCTGTTTTCCGTTGTCCCGGCTAAAGTATTCCAGCACAGGAAGGTCAAGTCGTGAAAATTGGATCGCCAAAATTAGTGGAAAAGAAAGTCAACCCCATCACTTGACCTTCCACTTGCTGGAACCCTTATGTTGCCCGTCAGCAGAACATTTGTGGTGACAATATGACTGAAATTTCACATGCACGGTTTCAAGTTCAGGGTATGAGCTGCGCTTCTTGCGTAGGGCGCGTCGAGCGCGCGTTGAAAGATGTGCCAGGGGTAGATGCCGCTTCGGTTAATCTCGCCAGCGAAAGCGTTCAGGTCGATTTCCGCGATCCAGCCGATAAAGCGGCCATTGCTGATGCGTTAAACAGCGCCGGATATCCGGCACGGACGGAAGAGGTAACGCTGGATATTCAGAACATGTCCTGCGCATCGTGCGTGGGGCGCGTTGAGCGGGCATTGCAAGCAGATGATGGCGTCTTGTCCGCGTCGGTCAATCTGGCCACCGAAAGTGCAACTGTACGTTATGCTGAGGGAGTCACAACACCCGAAGCCATCGCGGCGCTTGCGGCATCTGCTGGCTATCCGGCGAGCCTGCGATCCGCGACGCAGACCGAACCACAAGACCGCAAAGCCAAAGAGATTCGCCAATTGGCCCGGCGAACAAGCTTTGCCGCCTTGCTCGCTTTGCCGGTCTTTATCCTTGAAATGGGCTCGCATGTTATTCCGGGCATGCACCACCTGATAGCGAGCACGATCGGCATCCAGAACAGCTATTACCTGCAATTCCTTCTGACCACGATCGTTCTTTTTGGGCCAGGTTTGCAGTTCTACACCAAGGGCTTCCCTTCCTTGTTCAAAGGCGCGCCGGACATGAACTCTCTGGTGTCCCTGGGCACTTCGGCGGCCTATGGGTTCTCGCTTGTTTCCACCTTTGCGCCGGGTGTTCTTCCCGCCGGCACCGCAAACGTCTACTACGAGGCCGCAGCGGTGATCGTGGTTCTCATATTGCTGGGGCGGTTCCTCGAGGCGCGCGCCAAGGGGCGAACTGGTGAAGCGATCCGAAAATTGGTCGGTCTGCAGGCAAAAACAGCGCGAGTTGAGCGCGACGGATCGGTTGTCGAGCTACCGATCGAGCAGATCGTTGTAGGGGATATTGTGCACGTTCGACCGGGCGAAAAAATCGCGGTGGATGGTGCCGTAGTGACCGGCGCGTCATATGTCGATGAAAGCATGATCACCGGCGAGCCGGTTCCTGCCGAAAAGACCGAGGGCGCAACTGTGGTCGGCGGAACAGTCAATGGCGCGGGCGCATTGACGTACCGGGCTGAAAAGGTCGGCGCAGACACTATGTTGGCCCAGATCATTCAAATGGTCGAACAAGCCCAGGGGGCCAAGCTTCCGATTCAAGGCCTGGTCGATCGCATCACGCTGTGGTTCGTGCCGGTAGTGATCGCTGTGGCCGTTGTGACTGTGCTGGTTTGGATGTTGTTCGGACCCGATCCCGCGCTCAGCCTGGCGTTGGTAGCCGGGGTTGCGGTACTGATCATTGCTTGCCCCTGCGCCATGGGGTTGGCCACACCCACCTCAATCATGGTCGGCACCGGCCGTGCGGCCGAGATGGGTGTCCTTTTCCGAAAGGGCGACGCCTTGCAAATGCTGCAGGAAACCACTGTTGTTGCGGTAGACAAGACAGGGACCTTGACCGAAGGGCGCCCGGAGCTGACCGACCTTATTGTGGCCGAAGGATTGGCCGAGGATGAGGTTCTGCGCCTTGTTGCTGCCGTTGAGGTCACATCCGAACATCCGATCGCCACGGCCATCGTGCGCGCGGCTGAAACCCGTGGTCTGGAGCTTTCGAAGCCAGAAGACTTCACGTCGATCACCGGTTACGGGGTAAGCGCCTCGGTCGAAGGCCATACAATCTTGATCGGGGCCGACCGCCTGATGAGTCGCGAAGGGGTTGAAATGGGCGCGTTGTCTGATCGGGGCGCTGAACTCGCAATCAACGGAAAGACTCCACTTTATGCCTCCGTAGACGGAGTTATCGCAGCCGTCATCGCCGTGGCGGACCCAATCAAGACCACAACGCCAGACGCAATTGAAGCTTTGCACGGACTGGGGCTGAAAGTAGCGATGATTACCGGCGACAATACCGCTACAGCCAAATCCATCGCGGCGCAGCTTGGCATCGATCATGTCGTGGCCGAGGTTCTGCCCGAAGGTAAAGTATCCGCGTTGCAAGATCTGCGCTCAAATGGCGGAAAACTGGCCTTTGTGGGTGATGGCATCAATGATGCCCCCGCTCTGGCGGCGGCTGACGTAGGAATTGCGATCGGGACAGGCACTGACATCGCCATCGAGGCGGCCGACGTCGTTCTGATGTCAGGCGACCTGACAGGCGTGGTCAACGCCTTCGATATTAGTCAGCGCACCATGCGTAACATCCGACAAAACCTGTTCTGGGCTTTCAGCTACAACACGCTGCTCATACCGGTTGCAGCGGGGGTGCTCTATCCGTTTGGCGGCCCGTTGCTGTCGCCGGTTCTGGCTGCAGGTGCCATGGCGCTGTCCAGTGTATTTGTCCTGACCAACGCGCTGCGGTTGCGCTGGGTTAAGCCGATCAAAGTTGGGCGAGAACAGATCTCGCAGAATGAAGAGCAGGCGCTGCGATCAGCGCCTGCTGAATAGAAAAGGAGAACCGCTGTGAATATCGGAGATGTAGCAGAACGTTCGGGTCTGCCTGCCAAAACCATCCGCTATTACGAGGATATCGGATTCATCAAACCCAGGCGCAGTCTGAACGGGTATCGACATTTCGACGAAAAGGAACTGCACAAACTGGCCTTCATCGGGCGGGCCCGTTCCTTGGGCTTTACCATTGAGGATTGCCGTTCACTACTGGCGTTGTACGAGGACAAAGAACGCGCAAGCGCGGACGTGAAGGATATCGCCAAACAGAACCTAAAAGAGATAGATGCCAAGATCGCGGACCTGAAGGCCATGCATGCTACACTGTCTCATCTGATCGACGAATGTGCTGGCGACCACCGCCCTGACTGCCCGATCCTGAAGAACCTCGGCCAAACTTAGATGCGCTCATCGTATGAACTGCCTCCGATTTTGGCAGTTTGTTACGTGTATTCGCGGGAATCAGCTTCATTTCGATGCAGCGCACCAACTCACCTGTTTTTTTCTCCGACTGGCTTGAACACACGTTACGTTCGTCCTAACTGCACGGGATGGAGTGGAAGTTCTTCTCAGTGTTGCGAATGACGTTTCTGACATGCGTCTGCTTGGCGATGACCTTCGTCGGCACTGTTGTGGTCGCGAGCAGTGACGTCAAAAACAGTAGCACCTCTGAGCCTCACGGCGTTTCAATGGCTGCAAAGTCATCAGACTTCAAACACGACCATAGCGGTTTGCATCCGACGACTGGCCAAATCCACACTGATAGCCACGTAAATCACAGCGGAGAATGTCATTCCGGCATCTGCTGCGTTGGTGAATATCCTACCCAAGTGAGTGTTGCTGTGTTGGCTACAGCTTTCGGGCAGCAAAACCGAAACATGGATTCGGAAACCCATCTGTCTCAGGGACCTCTGACTCCCGATCGTCCTCCTCAAATCTCCTGACATCCTCAGGCCCGCAAGCGCGGGCATTCATGTTGTTTCGGTTCCAGCATTCAATGCGACCGTCGGGAGATTATTATGCGTGGAAGATATGCGGCACTATCAGTACTTGCCTTGGCGTTTGGCCTGGGTGGAGGTGTCATTCTTGAAAGACTGTACCTGAATCCAATTGATCAGGGCCAGTCGAACGAACCAGAGGTCCTTTATTGGGTAGCACCGATGGATCCGAATTTTCGGCAGCCTGGACCTGGAAAATCGCCGATGGGTATGGATTTGATCCCGGTTTATTCTGGGCAGGAACCTACCGGCGACCCTGAAGAAGTCACCCTAAGCGCTGCGGAAATCAACGCAATTGGTGTGCGGACTGCGGTTGCACGCATGACTGATATCGAACCTCGCATCGAGACGGTGGGTTTCGTCGGCTTTGACGAACACCTGACCAATCACGTTCATACGCGTGTTGAAGGTTGGATTGAGCAACTGAAAGTTCGCGCGGTCGGTGATCGGGTTGAGAAGGGGCAAGTTTTATTTGAACTCTTTTCACCATTGATCGCAGCTGCGACCGGCGATCTTGTACGCGCAGTTGAAGCCGGTGACCCGCGGATTTTGGACGCGGCGCGCAATAAGTTGATCAGCCACGGTATGTCCGCACGTCAGGTTGCAGAGATCGAGGCGGGCGGTGAGTTGGTTCGAAATGTGCAAATTGAGGCGCCTCAAAACGGTGTTGTCATAGCGCTGAATGCCGCTGATGGAATGTACCTGCAGCCAGGCACGCTTGCGTTTTCGGTCACCGATCTTTCTGAAGTATGGTTGATCGTCGATGTTTTCGAACGAGATATTGCACGTTTGTCGGAGGACATGCGCGCAATAGCAAGGTTCGAGCACCTACCCGGTCGCACCTTCGAAGGCGAAATCGACTATGTTTACCCTGAGCTTGATCCGCAAACCCGAACTCTTCCCGTCAGACTGAGTTTCGATAACACCGACGGCGTTCTTCGGCCGGGCATGTTTGGCAGCGTTAGCCTTATACCGGATGAAAGCCGGAATGTTCTCACTGTTCCATCAGAGGCGCTAATTCGTACTGGTTCGGCGGAACGCGTCATCTTGAAAACAGGCGATGGTACTTTTCGCCCGAGACTGGTGACCACAGGTCTTCGAGACAGTTTCGGCGAGGGGGGTCGAACAGAAGTTCTGCAAGGGCTTGAACCCGGTGAGGAAGTTGTCGCATCCGCACAGTTTCTAATCGACAGTGAAAGTGCTTTGAGCGCCGGTTTCACCCGAATGGCACCAACGGATACCGAACCAGCACGCGGGGCAGGCACCCTGGTTTCACTCGATGCCGAAAATCGTATGGCAACTGTTCGTCACGATGTTCTCGAAAGCCTCGATTGGCCCGCAATGACTTCGCAGTTTCCGGTTAGGTCTGGTGTTTCGCTCGACCGTTTGAATGCTGGCGACGCGGTTGCTTTCGTGATCGCGCGGGGTGCGGATGGGCTTCTGAGCCTGATGGAGCTTGCGCCGGACGACGGTATTGCCGGAACTGGAGCTGGTGTTGCGCGCGCCGTCACTTCCGATGGCAAATTGACGCTTGAGCACGGACCAATCCCCGAGCTCGGTTGGCCGGCCATGACAATGGATTTGTCGGTTGTCGGAGTAGATCTCACTACCGTGCCTATCGGCATGCCAATTGAGTTTGATCTGGCTGAGGGAGAAGGGGGGATGTTCTCGATTGTGGCAATTCGCGAAGAGGGCTCCACGCCAACGGATTCTGTTGAACCTGAAGAAACCAAGACGCCTTCTGCTCCACCGATTGTGGTCACCGGCACGATCAACCTCGTTAATGCTGAGGCGGGAACTGCAAGCATCACTCACGGGCCGATGACTGAGATTGGTATGCCGGGGATGACCATGGATTTCCCATTAGAGCCGTCATTGGACCCTAACATGCTCGAAGTCGGTTCTGAAATGACTCTGACTTTCGCGCGTGCAGATGGCATGACAATGGTATTGGCCGAGGCAACGCCTATTGCGCCGCCGCTTCAGGTTTCTGGCCGGATTAACAGTATCGACGCAAACGCGCGGACCGCGAATGTAACACACGGTCCGATGACTGAGATCGGCATGCCGGGCATGACCATGGATTTCCCGGTTGCGGAGGGGATTGAGGTTTCTAACTTGCCTGTAGGGATTGATGTTTCTTTGATCCTTCGCCGCAATCCCGACTTTTCGATGACGCTGTTAGAGGTCGCGCTTGATGGGAGTGTTACGCAGTGATCACGGCCATCATTCGTTCTTCTCTTGCCAACAGGTTCGTCATCTTGGCCCTCGCATTCATGATAGGAGTTGCGGGTATTTGGGCCATTCGTGAGACGCCGGTTGATGCAATCCCGGATCTTTCGGATGTCCAGGTAATTGTTCGCACGCCATATCCCGGGCAAGCACCTCAAGTTGTCGAAAACCAAATCACATATCCACTTGCGACAGCCCTATTGGCCGTACCCGGTGCAAAAGACGTTCGCGGGTTCTCGTTCTTTGGAGACAGCTTTGTATATGTCGTCTTTGAGGACGGGACGGACCTCTACTGGGCTCGGTCGCGTGTGCTCGAATATTTGGGCCAGATTACCGGCAGCTTGCCTGAAGGCGTGTCACCACAACTTGGCCCAGATGCGACTGGGGTCGGGTGGATTTATCAGTATGCGCTGGTTGACAGAACCGGAAATCATGATCTGGCTCAGCTCAGGACTCTGCAGGATTGGTTTCTGAAATACGAATTACAAGCCGTGGAAGGCGTCTCAGAAGTCGCCACCATCGGCGGAATGGTCAAACAGTACCAGGTCGTCGTCGACCCAAACAAACTACGTGCCTATGACATAACACTTGCACAATTGAGGACGGCTATTCAGGCGGCCAACCGCGAGACGGGCGGCAGCGTCATTGAGATGGGTGAAGCCGAATTCATGGTCAGGTCATCGGGCTACATCGATGAATTGTCAGACCTTGCAAGCGCGCCATTGATGGTCAACGAGCGCGGCGCCGCTCTGACGCTTGGAGACGTCGCTGAAATCCGCCTGGGGCCTGAAATGCGCCGTGGTGTCGGGGAGCTCGACGGGCAAGGAGACGCGGTTGGCGGAGTGGTCATCCTGCGATGGGGTGGGAACGCATTAGCGACGATCAAAGCGGTGGAAGCGCGCATAGAAGAGTTGCGTTCAAACCTGCCGGAAGGGGTCGAAATCATAACGACCTACGACCGATCTGGTGTGATTGAGCGCGCTATCGATAACCTCCAGAAGAAATTGACGCAGGAATTCATCGTCGTTGTTCTTGTGTGCGCGGCTTTTCTACTTCATCTGCGGTCATCCCTCGTAATTCTTCTGTCGCTCCCTCTGGGAATCTTTGCCGCATTTATTCTGATGAAGGCGCAAGGAGTAAACGCAAACATCATGTCGCTCGGCGGCATAGCCATCGCTATTGGTGCGATGGTCGACGCATCGATTGTGATGATCGAGGCGATGCACAGGCGGTTGGAAAAAGAAAAGCTCACAGCAGAGAACAGATGGCGGATTGTGCAAGAGTGCGCGTCTGAGGTGGGACCAGCACTTTTTTATTCTCTGGCGATCATCACGGTTAGTTTTCTGCCTGTCTTCGTTCTGGAAAATCAGGAAGGTAGGCTCTTCTCGCCACTCGCTTATACCAAAACCTACGCCATGGCTGCAGCCGCCATCCTTTCGATAACGCTGGTTCCGGTCTTGATGGGTTACTTTGTAAGGGGGCGTATTCTACCGGAGCGAAAAAATCCGCTAAATCGCTTGGTCGTGTTCGTGTACCGCCCATTTCTGGACGCGGCAATTGCCTGGCCATGGGCAACAACACTGTTGGCCGGCGTTCTGGTGACGTCCATGTGGTACCCGTACCAGAGAATTGGCTCTGAATTCATGCCCGAGTTGAACGAAGGTGATTTTCTCTACATGCCGAGCTTCTACCCCGGGATCTCGACGGGAAAAGCCCGTGAGGTACTGCAGCAGACCAACCGTCTGATCGCGACCGTGCCTGAAGTCGAAACTGTTCACGGTAAAGTTGGGCGTGCGGAGACTGCAACCGATCCAGCACCTCTAACGATGGTGGAGACCACTATCCAACTCAAGCCGAAAAAAGAATGGCGACCCGGCATGACAATGGAGAAAATCCGGAATGAGCTCGATCGAATTGTTCAGGTTCCGGGCGTCACAAATGTTTGGATCCAACCTATCAAGAACCGCATCGATATGCTTGCAACCGGTATCCGTACACCTGTCGGTGTCAAAATATCCGGCACCGACTTGGAGGTCATTACAGATATAGGGATCGAAGTAGAACGTGCGGTCGCTGATATTGAAGGGACGGCTTCCGCCTACGCAGAGCGACCTGTTGGCGGGCGTTTCATCGAAATCGACGTCAAGCGTGATGCCGCCTCCCGATACATGATGAGTGTTCGAGAAGTTCAGGACGTAGTGCAGACCGCAATTGGCGGTATGCAAGTGTCGGAATCTGTGGAGGGGCTGGAGAGGTTTCCTATAAACCTTCGGTACCCTCAGGCATGGCGAGACAGCCCGGAACGGCTCGAAAATCTTCCTGTCGTCACGCCGTCGGGTGCTCATGTGCCACTGTCCGCTCTCGCCGATATTCGAATAGTTGACGGGCCGGGAATGATACGATCAGAGAACGCTCGACGAACTGGGTTCGTGTTCATCGACATCGCAGGGCGCGACCTGGGCGGCTATGTGGCCGAAGCACAAGAGGTGGTTGCAGAAAAGGTCAACCTGCCTCCGGGTTATTCGCTGACCTGGTCGGGGCAGTATGAGTACATTGAGAGAATGCAGGACAGGCTGACGATCGTTGCTCCTGCAACCCTGCTAATCATCACGCTCATGCTTTTCTTGGCGTTCAATCGGGTGATTGAGGTCGGGATAATTCTTGCGGCGCTTCCGGTCGCATTGGCAGGTGGGGTTTGGTTCTTATGGTATCTTAACTTCGATATCTCAATTGCTGTGCTCGTGGGCTTCATCGCGCTGGCGGGAGTTGCCGTGGAAACAGCGATTGTCATGTTGCTGTACCTCAATCTTGCTTGGGAGAAACGTCGTGGGCTGGCGCAATCGGAACAGCGAAAGCTGACACGTGACGATATCGAAGACGCGGTGTTCGAAGGCGCCGTTCTTCGGGTTCGGCCGAAGGTAATGACTGTAGCCACGATCTTTGCAGCACTGATACCCATCATGTACGGCACCGGTACAGGCTCTGAAATCATGCAGCGGATCGCTGCGCCGATGATTGGGGGCATGGTGACAGCGACCCTTCTTACGCTTTTCGTCATTCCCGCAATATTCGTGATTTGGAAACGGCTCGCGCTCAATCGCGTGAACCGAGAGATCTCCCACACGATCCAGGAAGTGCCCCCTGCGCTTCCGGCAGAATGATACCCACAACCTTGAAACAGGAGCATCTGATGAAAACTTTGACTGCTATTGTGGCCCTTTTGGCCGTGTCTACGACAACCAGCATCGCGCAAACGAACCAGGGCATGGACCATTCCAACATGTCCATGTCTTCCGAACAGATGGAAGGGGCGGTTCACGCAAAAGCTTTGGTGAACTCAATTGGCGACGAAACCGCTAACGTCAGCCATGATCCGATCCCCGAGATCGGGTGGCCCGCGATGACGATGGATTTGCAGCTTCTTGAAAATGCCCAGATGATGGGTGAGATTAGCGCCGGTGACGAAGTCACACTGATGTTGGTCAAAAGCGATGGTGGTATGTATGCGATCGGCGCGATCATGAAAAACTGAGTCTGTTGATGCGGCAGCTATTCACCAATGATGTGATTGTTCGCCGTTTCAAGGACTGTAGGAAATTCTATGAACTAAGAGAAATGGAGTAGGAGCCACTCAAGAACCAAATCGTATTTCAACGATCTGTGGCTCTGCTCAAAAGTTATCAGTCCATTGTCGGTTAAAGGCGCTTTAATCAATTCGTTGACTGATTGAAGCCCCAAAGCTCAGAAAATCTTCCGGCTATACTGATTGAACAGAGCAATCCAGGCAAGCAGTACACAAACTGCCAACGCTTCGGTGTCTCCGGCCCGCGCCACTGCAGTTAAACTGCGCAAAATTCTGGAGCTACTTGCGCAGCCCAGTGGAAATCTGACCGACAAGCAAATCCCACCTAAAACATTTCACTATTGGAATGTGTGTACTACAATGTCGCCGAGCTGACTTCATGCGGCCATTCAACGAACCAGCATCGAATTGTCTGAAGCGTTGCCTTGTTGGTTTTTGCTCCAGTCGAAAACGCAGCGCGGAGCGGTCAAAATGAGGATATCTCCAGGGCGATGACTTGGGAAAACGATACGACATGACGGCTAACACAAGAGAGCACTGGGACGATGTCTATGGCGAGAAGTTTGACACCCAATTGAGTTGGCACGAGGATGATCCAGAGATATCGCTTGAACTCATCGAGTTGATCAGAGTGTCTAAGCCTTCATCCGTCATCGACATTGGTGGAGGTACATCTCGTCTTGCTGGAGCGTTGCTTGCGAAGGGGCTCCATGACGTGACAGTTCTCGATCTATCGCAGGTCGCGTTGGACACGGCCCGGGAAAGGTTGGGGCGCGCCGCTGAAACAGTCACTTGGATTTCCGCAGATATAACTTCCTGGGTCCCCGATCGCAGATATGACGTCTGGCATGATAGGGCGGTTTTTCACTTTCTCGTGGATACGTCGCAACGCGCGGCCTATCTGGAAAGCGTGAAGAGAGGGGTAAAAATTGGCGGCCATGTGATCATTGCTACGTTTGCACTTGATGGGCCGGAGACTTGCAGTGGTCTCCCGGTCGCCCGCTATAGTCCGAGCGATATCGCCGTGCTTTTCGAAGACCACTTTGAACTCGTCGCGCATCGCCATCACCTGCACCAAACCCCTTGGGGGGAAAGTCAGTCTTTCCAGTTCAGTGTTCTCCGCCGCTGCGTTTGAGCCCACACCTGATACTGGCCCAAAGCGGTGCGCTTCCAATAAGCTTTCAGAACGTGCCGATTGTGTTCACAAGTTACGTTTGGCCCTCAAAAACTGGCAGAACCACCTTAGCGCACAAGCCGCCAGTTTCTCTGTTTAGCAATTCTATTGTGCCACCATGCGACTGGATGATCGTACGTGCTATCGACAGCCCCAAGCCGGTTCCGCCAGTCTCTCGCGAGCGGGATGTTTCAAGCCGCACAAATGGGTCGAATACCGCATCAAGCATATGCTCGGGGATGCCGGGGCCCTGATCCTGGATCAATATTTTTGCCTCATTCCCCTCTTGCTTGACCGAGACGTCGGCCCGGGCACCATACCGGCAGGCGTTTTCAATGATATTGCGCAGAGCTCGCTTCATCAGCATCGGCCGAAGCGTGACGGCCGGATTGTCTGCTACCGATACCTCAACCACGTTGCCGGCTTGCACAATGTCTTCGGTCGTTTTGGTTACGAATTCACCAATTGGGACGGTACTGGAAGGTTCGCGCGTGGCTACGCCCTTGGCAAATGACAGGGTGGAGTCCACCATATCCTGCATTTCCTCGATGGTCTCGATCAGATGGTCACGGGTCTCCTCTTCCTCCACCAGTTCGGCGCGAACCCGCAATCCCGTCAGAGGCGACCGCAAATCGTGACCCAGCGCCCCCAATAGTCTGGTCCGATCGGCAACATAGCGAGTCAACCTGTCACGCATATGGTTGAACGCCTGCGTCAAATCTCGCACCTCGGTCGGACCAGAAACCGTCAGTTCCTGGACGTCTTCACCGCGACCAAACTGGTCTGCAGCCAGTGACAGGCGGCGCAACGGGCCGGTCAGCCGTGTCAGTAGAAACCAAATGGCTGCTCCAAGAATTAAAGTTGCAGTTAAACCAAAGCTGACGAAGGACTGCAAAGGCCATTGCAGAGGAGGGTTATGGAACCGGGTATCCACGTTGAGCCATTGATCGGTCGTCAGAGCGATCGACAGCTGCATCTCAATTGCGGAAACGTGATCACGCATCATTGCAATGTGCATTTCAGCCATTGTAGACGGAACACCTTCGACCGGCAGCATATCGGGAGAGAACTCATGTAACTCTACCCTGATGGGACGGTTTTCATAGCCTGGCAGAATTCTGCGGATTGTGTTTTCGACCGTCCCACCAGCGCTATGTCCTGTGTGATCGACCGCGGGCGTATCTGTAAGGCTGAAACGCACCAGTGGAGAGCTTGCTGCCCGCAGGATCGCGTCGTGCATCTCGGGTGGAGCTTCTTCAATCAGCCGCGCGATGTTTGCGGCGCGTCCGGCGGTTTCCAGGCCAAGGGCCATATGAACTGCCATTGAGCGTTCGTCGACGAACAGCCACAGGCTGACCAGTTGCGCGGCAGTCAGCGCGGCGATGATCAAAAGGATAAGCTGACCGCGCAGACTTTGGGCAAAGCCTTTCATTCCGTAAGCTCGCGCACGTCGGTCGACAGGCAATAACCGCCGCCCCTTACCGTGGTGATGAGCTTCGGGCGCGTTGGGTCAGCTTCGATCTTGCGACGCAAGCGGCTGACCTGGTTGTCGATCGTACGGTCGAACAAGTGCGGGCTGCGGCCGGCGGTCAAGTCCAGCAGTTCGTCTCGCGACAGGAGTTTGCGGGGCCGCTGCAGGAATACGGCCAGCAGCCGGACATCGGCGGTGGTCAGACTTTCTTCGGCCCCTTCGGCGGATATCAAGGTGCGACTGTCGGCATCCAGAACCCAGCTCCCAAAGGCGATCCGTTTGCCGCTCAGATCGCCAGCCGGAGGGGCGGTGGTTTCGGAACGCCGCAGGATCGCCTTGATCCGGGCCAGCAATTCACGTGGGTTAAATGGTTTGGGCAGGTAGTCATCGGCGCCGATCTCTAAACCCACGATACGGTCGGTGTCATCGCTGAGGGCTGTCAGCATCAGGATCGGCGGGCCACCGGCCGCGGACAGGCGGCGGCAGACCGACAATCCGTTTTCGCCCGGCATCATGATATCGAGTACGATAAGGTCAATCCGACCGGCCGCCAGTCGCGCGTCCATCTCGGTTGCGTCGCGCGCGGTACTGGCGCGCAACCCATTCTTTTCCAGATAACGGCTGACAGCATCACGGATTTCGCGGTGGTCGTCGACAATCAAGATATGTGGTGCTTCGGTCATGGCGCGATCATAGGCCTCGGCGCGGTACAAATCCCGGCTTTTTTGTAACCCTTTGTATCAGTTGGGCCGGCTGCGACACAACGATACAAACCGGGTTGAGTAGGAGGGTGGTGGCGCGGCCGAGGGCGGCCATATGCTTTGTGTAGAAACAAAAACCCGAGAGGTGAAAGTCATGAAAGTTACCTTCACGCTGGCCGCCGGAGCCATTGCCGCGACTTTGATGGCGCTGCCCGCGCTTGCCGCCGGTCAGCATGGCAGCAGCGCGCAGATGCAGGGCCATCAGGGCGGCATGATGCAGGGTGCGCCCGGCGGTATGATGGGCGATCACGCAGGCATGATGCAAGTGATGATGAAAATGCATGGTCAGATGATGGGTGGTATGCATGGTAAGGGTATGATGGGCGGCAACTGGCTGGCGGTTCTGGACATGGAGGTTCTGGACATGGACGAGGACGGTCGCCCGAGCGAATCTGAGATCGCCGAAGGTCTGAAGGCCCGGATGCAGGCGCATGACGTTAATGGAGATGGCAACCTGTCGATTGATGAGTTCGAAGCGCTGCATTCCGGAATGATCCGCGAAACTATGGTGGACCGATTTCAGCATCTGGATGCCAATGGCGATGGCGCGGTGACCACAGGGGAAATCGAGAAAGGCGCGAAGACGATGTCGCCGAAACACGGCATGAAGTCCTCGAAACCTGTGACAAAGTCTTCTGAAACCAACAACTGAAACGCAACCGTGTAGCCGGGTCATCGCACTCGGCCACAAACCACTGAGGAACAAAGCGATGATGGGGTATGGCGCTGGAATGGGGTTTGGCATGATTTGGATGTTGCTGATTGCAGTGTTGATCGTTCTGGCGATCGTGGCACTGGTCAAATACATCGCTAAGTGACCTCGGAATCCGTCACTCCCGTATAGGGGTGGAGGGCTATGTCATAGGAGGAACGAAAGCTGGAAGGCCTGCACAGCAATAGCCGTTTGGTTTTCATCGCGGTTTTGATCGCGTTGCTGATCGCCACCATCTGGTTGTGGCTGTCTGGCGCGTTGGACGCAGGACTATCGCGCGAAGTCATTACTGCGTGGGTGGATTGGGCCGGCCCGTTCGGACCCATTGTCATCATCGGCTTCATGACAGCCGCAGTGGTTGCCAGCCCAATCCCCAGCGCTCCGATCGCTGTCGCCGCCGGGGTGGCATATGGGCATGGGCCGGGAACCGCATTGGTTGCTATCGGGGCGGAGTTGGGGGCGCTGCTGGCGTTCCTGATAGCCCGTTGGTTGGGGCGCGACGCGCTGCGCCGGTGGTTCGGCGACAAGCTGGACATGGGGTTGCTTGGATCGCAGAATGCCCTGATGTTGACCGTGTTCACCAGCCGCCTGATGCCTTTCGTTTCTTTCGACATGGTCAGCTATGCCGCTGGTCTGACCCGACTTCAATTTTGGCGGTTCGCACTGGCCACCTTGGCTGGAATCTTGCCGGCCAGTTTCGTTTTGGCCCATCTGGGCAGCCAGATTACCGAAACCGCGACGGGCGGCACCAGCCTTGCGGTTATCGGGCTTGGGCTGTTGACGGGGGCGCCACTTATTTGGTTGGCTTGGAAACGCAAGATGCCCGTTGGCTCTTCAGACCACGAATTGAGCCAGATCAATGCGACCGATCCAAGCGGTCCTAAACTGTTGGAGAATGGAGGAAACCCTAAGTGATCCGCGCACAATGGATATCAACTGCGACACGGACGGGTCGAGCCATGGGCCGGCTGCAGGTCCTGTTGATCTGTGCGTTGGTGGTTTCGATGCTGATTTCTGTTGTGCCGTCCCATGCCGGGCATGACATCGCGAAGGCCGCCACCCAGGCCGAGCTCGTTATCGATGACAGCGGTGGGTATCCCGCGTCTCATCCATCAGAAGAATTAGACTGCTCAGTGCACCCGGGCTGTTATGCGATGGCAGTTATGGCGGCACCTGAATTGCTCTCGATGCGTATTGCTACGCTCGTAGCGCCAGAACGGTTCCGGCCACGCGCAAGCCTGCCGGTCGCACCACTACCACATCCGCCAAACCTGTCCTGAACGTGACCGGCAATGGCCCCGGAATCGCTCCGGGGTCTTGCCCAAGCCGTTGATTGCGGCCCAACTCAGTTCAGGACACTTACCATGCTTACCATTCTGTACTTTTTCGTCACGGGCGTGGTGCTATTCGCACTGTTGCGCCTGACCTGTGGTCCCTGTGTGATGGGGACACAAGAACATCATCCCGTTGTTCCGGTGACAACCCTTGGCTGGGCGCTCAGCCTGTTTCTGGCCGCAACCTACCTGCTGTGCGTGGCCTTTGACCTGATCTTTCCAAGTTTTGCCATGTACCGGGCTTGGATCGGCCTGATGCCCGGAATGACTTGGCTCAGCCTGCCCTCATTCCTGTTGGGACTGTTATGGGCGTTTCTCTACGGCTGGTACGCCGCGTTGCTGTTCGGCGGACTGTTCAATGTCTTTGCGGCTCGCACAAAACTCAACTGATTGAATGGACAAAGCCATGAAGGCCATCGCTCTGACCCTGCTTTTGACGCCCTTCCTGATGGCCGTCATCTACCGGATTTTTCTGCACGTGCCCGCCAAGGTGCGCGTTTCAGTTGACGAAAGGAAACCTAAATGACCCTGTTCAATCTGGCCGCTGGCCTGTCTGTAGTAGCTTTGACCGCGCCTTCACTCACGCTTGCGGCAACCGTGTTCATTCCCGAAGGCAGCGCGGACTCGGTTCTGGTGATCGACTCCGAAACCGGCAAGACCGTCGAGCGGCTGCCGAGGCTCGTGGCGGTCCATGGGCTGGCCGGCGCGCCCGGCGTTAAGTACTTGGTCGCGGGCAGCTACGCAGAAACCGAGGCCACAACGCCACCAAAACCCGAAGGTATGTCCCAGGACGAACACGCCGCGCACCACGCCAAGCGCGATGTCACCGTGTTGCCCAAAGACAAGGGGCGGAGCCTGCTGACGATCCTTAATGCGGAAACACGCGAGGTCGTCCGCCAGATCGAGGTTCCAGGTGCGGTGCATCACACTGCGGTCTCGCCCGATGGGCAGTTCGCGGTGGCGACCCATCCGGGCGGTGACGGTATTTCGATCGTCGATCTCGATAAGCTCAGCTTCCTTGGTTTCGTAGCAACCGGGCCAATGCCCAACTATGCGGTATTCGCGCCTGACGGCGACAGGGTCTATGTCACCAATACCAGCAACGGTACACTTAGCGAAGTGGATGTCGTCAAAGGCTTCGTCGTACGCAACATCCCCGTCGGCGAAGGCCCTGAGCATCTTGTACTTAACGCCACCGGCAGCGCCGCCTTCGTAGCCGACAGTGATGGTGGCAAGGCCTTCCGCGTAGATCTTGCCAGCGGTTCTGTCACCGAAACCTATGACATAGGAGGCGAGTTGCACGGGATCGGCCTGTCCGACCGCGAGGCCGTACTGTTCGTGGCCGCCAAAGGCACCGACCGGTTGTTGTCGATTGATCTTGCTACGGGCAAACAGCGCTCGACCAACCTGTCACCGGCACCCTATCACCTGACGACCATACCGAACTCAGGCAAAGTGATGGTATCAAGCCGAACCGAACCGAAGGTCTGGATCGTCGATCAAGTCAGCCTGACGGCTATTACCGAAGTGCCGATACTGGGTGAGGGCCACCAGATGGTTGTTCTGCCCTGAAGGACTGTGCCCGGCATTGTGTAATTAAACGGCTCTACGACCAAAGCTTAAACCAGGGAGCAGAACATGACAGAAGACCACGACATCAGAATCCACGCGAACGGTCCGACCGAGATCGCTTACGTCTGCCCCATGCATTCTGACGTGCGTCAATCTGGGCCCGGCGACTGTCCCAAATGCGGGATGCACCTTGTGCCCGAGGGCGAGGTGGATGCGCATGCGCATCACCATCATTCCGCGCATCATGGCGCGACGGACGACAACGGTGAATATGACATCGTTCCGACAGGCTATGACGGACCCGTATATACCTGCCCGATGCATCCGCAGGTGCGGCAAACCCATCCTGGGTCCTGCCCACTCTGCGGCATGGGGTTGGAGCTGGAAAGCGCGGCGATGGTGGACGAGGGGCCGAACCCGGAACTGGTGGATTTCACCCGGCGCCTGTGGGTAGGTGCGGTTCTGACGCTGCCGCTTTTGGTTTTCACGATGGGCCCCTACGTTGGGCTGTCTGGTGTGCGAGAGATTTTTGGTGAGCGAACAACCCTATGGATTGAACTGATACTTGGCACTCCGGTCGTTCTTTGGTGCGGTTGGCCATTTCTGGAACGAGGGTGGAATTCGTTTCGCACCATGAACCTGAACATGTTCTCGTTGATTGCCATGGGGGTTTCGGCCGCGTGGCTGTTCAGCGTTGTCGCCGTATTGATGCCCCACATATTTCCGGACGGTTTTCGAGATTCAGAAGGCCATGTTGGGGTCTATTTCGAGGCTGCCGCAGTTATCGTTACACTTGTTCTGCTCGGGCAGGTGATGGAACTGCGGGCACGCGAAGGCACAGGAAAGGCAATCCGCGCTTTGCTGGACATGGCCGCAAAGACCGCCCGCATTATCCGCCCTGACAGCAGTGAAGAGGAAATTCCGCTTGAAGAAGTACAGGTAGGTGACCGCCTTCGCGTACGCCCCGGCGACAAGGTGCCAGTAGACGGCATTGTACTCGAAGGGCGCTCATCTGTTGACGAAAGCATGATCTCTGGCGAACCGGTTCCGGTCGAAAAGGTACAAGGCGAGCCGGTCACAGGGGCCACAATCAACGGCACCGGTAGTCTTGTAATCGAAGCAACCCGAGTGGGCTCTGACACAATGCTGTCCCAGATTGTCGAAATGGTGGCCAACGCGCAACGCTCGCGCGCACCGATCCAGAAATACGCCGACAAAGTTGCCGGATGGTTCGTGCCAGCGGTCATTGGCATCGCTGTATTGGCCTTCATTGCATGGGCGGTTTGGGGACCGGCTCCGGCACTCTCCTACGCCTTGATCGCAGCGGTGTCGGTACTGATCATAGCTTGCCCGTGCGCGCTTGGCTTGGCCACTCCGATGTCGATCATGACGGCCACGGGGAGAGGTGCACAAGCCGGAGTTTTGATCAAAAACGCCGAAGCTCTGGAACGGTTCGAGAAGGTCGATACCTTGATCGTCGACAAAACTGGCACTCTGACCATGGGCAAGCCGCAGCTGGTGGCTGTGTTACCTGAACCCGGCCATGACGAGGCCGAGGTGCTGCGGCTGGCTGCGACGCTGGAGAAGGGCTCGGAGCACCCGTTAGCTGAGGCAATCGTCACAGGTGCCGAGGAACGTGGCGTGGCCCTGTCCGACGCCAGTGACTTCGAGGCGGTGACTGGTAAAGGCGTGAAAGGCACGGTGGATGGCCGCCCCGTCGCGCTCGGCAACCTGAAACTGGTCACCGATCTCGGACTCGAGGCGACCGATCTGACGGCCAAGGCCGATGCGCGCCGGGATGACGGCGAAACGGTAATGTTCGTGATGCTTGATGGTTCAGTGGCAGGGTTGGTCAGCGTCGCAGACCCGGTCAAGGAAACCACGCCTGCAGCACTGAAAGCACTGCACGAGTTGGGTTTCCGAATTATCATGGCGACTGGCGACAACGAACGCACTGCAAAGGCGGTGGCCGAACGTCTGGGTATCGATGAGATTCGAGCCGACGTTCTACCTGAGGACAAGGCCCGCATAATTCGCGAACTGCAGGAGAAAGGCGCAAAGGTCGCCATGGCGGGTGACGGAGTGAACGACGCACCCGCGTTAGCGCAGTCCGATGTGGGCATCGCCATGGGCACCGGCGCCGACGTGGCGATCGAAAGTGCAGGCTTCACGCTGGTCAACGGTAGCCTCGATGGCATCGTGCGCGCCCGAAGGCTGGCCCGCGCTACCATGCGCAATATCCGGCAGAATCTATTCTTTGCCCTGATCTACAACGCCTCGGGCGTTCCGGTGGCGGCGGGTCTTCTGTTCCCGCTTTTCGGCATCCTGATCAGCCCGATGTTCGCCGCCTTCGCCATGAGCGCTTCGTCGATTTCAGTGGTGTTAAATGCGCTGCGATTGCGGGGGGCGAAGATTTGAGCACGCACAAGCATAGTACGCACGGCGCCAGTGGCGCGCTGAAGCCCGGATCAATCTCGCTGACCGGGGCCGTCGCCATGGGTACCGGCGTTATGATCGGCGCGGGGATATTTGCACTGACCGGACAGATCGCCGGGCTGGCGGGGCCGTGGTTTCCGCTGTCCTTCGTGGTCGGGGCCGTGGTGACGGGTTTCAGCGCTTATACCTATATCGCCATGTCCAACGCCTGGCCCTCATCGGGCGGCATCGCCATGATCCTGACCAAGGCCTACGGGCCCGGGGCGGTTGCGGCGGCGGCCTCGCTGCTGATGGCGCTGTCGATGGTGATCAACGAAAGCCTCGTCGCGCGTACATTCGCGAGCTATGCGCTCCGCCCGTTCAACATCGAGAGCGGACCGCTGGTGCCTTTGGTCGCGGTTGCGCTGATCGTCTTTGCCTATGCGGTGAACCGGTCGGGCAACCGGTCCGTGGGGTTGTGGTCGATCATCATGTCGGCGCTCAAGATCGGCGGGATCGCAATATTCGGCATCGCCGCACTTTGGGCTGCGGGCGGAACCTGGCAGGTTCAGGGCTCGGAACCGGCCGCGCCGCTGGGGTTCGTCGCCTCGGTAGCCCTGTCGATCCTCGCCTTCAAGGGCTTTACCACCATCACCAACAGCGGGGCCGAGATCCTCGACCCGCACCGCAATGTCGGGCGCACCATCATGATCTCGATCGCGATCTGCGCGGTGGTCTACCTGCTGGTCGCCCTTGCCGTCGGTGTCAGCCTGCCGCCCGAGCAAATCCGCGCGGCGCAGGACTATGCCCTGGCCGAGGCTGCCAGGCCGGTGCTGGGGCAGGGCGGGTTCTACCTGACCGTGGCGCTGGCGATGGTGGCGACGGCCTCGGGGCTGATCGCCAGCGTTTTTGCTGTGTCCCGGATGCTGGCGATGCTGACCGACATGAAAATGATCCCGCACAGCCATTTCGGCATGACGGGCAGCATCCAGTCTCACACGCTGATCTACACGGTCGTGATTGCGGGCCTGCTTGCGGTGTTGTTCGACCTGTCTCGCATCGCCTCGTTGGGGGCGTTCTTTTACCTGGTGATGGACATGGCGGTGCATTGGGGTGTCTGGCGACGCTTGCGCGGTCAGATCAAAGCCCGTGGATGGGTCTTGTTAACCGCCCTGGCGCTGGACTGCGTAGTCCTGACCGCGTTCACAATACTCAAGCTGCGCTCCGACCCGATGATCGTAGTATATGCCGTTGCTGGCATCGGCTTGGTCTTCGTCTATGAGCGCATCTTTCTCAAACAATGGATCATCGAAAAGGAGGCAAATCAGCTATGACCCAATCAAATTTCGACGAAACCCGCGCCACACAGGAGACGACCGAAAGGGTCAGCTATGACGTAACGGCCGAAGCGCCCAAAACCGAAGATCAGACGGCCAACGGTGCCAAGCGTAATTGGCTCCCGGTTGTCATTGCGATCGCGTTGGGCGCCGCTGTTCTGGGCTGGGAATACCGCGAGACACTCTATCCTTTGCTCAGTTCTCCGTTGCTGTTCTTGCTGGTCTGCGTGGGCATGCATTTCTTAATGCATCGCGGCCACGGCAAACACTGAGAACGGCGCCCTGTATGGCTGGAGGCTTTGCGGCAAGAACACTGCGCAACAAGGAGCAGCAACGGCCAACTGATCAGAACAAATTTGTAACCCAATAAGGAAGGGAAATTGCCATGTTAGCAAATCCAATTCGGAGAGCAGCAATTGAACTGCACCTGACGGCCGGTGCACTGCCTGTAAAGGCATTGCACGGTGACACCGACGAAGATCACTCTGATGAATAGGGAATGGGGCATCGCGGTGAAGAAGAGGACCAAGGCGACTGATCCACCTCGTCCGAGTCCTATCATTCGATGAACCCGTCCTGACGCACAGGAGGAACAATATGTCTGAATTTTCTGAAAGACAGGCACCTTCAGAGCCTGAAACTCGGCGCGATTTCTTATACTTCGTCACCGGCGGTGCCGCCATCGTGGCCACGGGCACGGCGGTCTGGCCACTTGTTAACAGCATGAACCCCAGTGCAGACATCTCCGCCCAAGCCGTTGTCGACATAGATCTTGAAGGTGTCGGACCAGGAACGAGGATCACTGTTAAATGGAAAGGCAAGCCGATCTTTATAGACCACCGGACTAAAGAGCGGATCGCGCTGGCGATAGCAGAAGACGATGCACCAATGATCGACCCGCAACCTGACGCCGAGCGCGTACAGCGACCGGAATGGCTGGTAGTTATTGGCGTTTGCACCCATCTGGGATGCATACCACTCGGGCAGGGCGGCAGCGAACCCACCGGAGACTGGGACGGTTGGTTCTGTCCGTGTCACGGTTCACATTACGACACGTCTGGTAGAATTCGGAAAGGCCCCGCGCCCCGCAACCTCGATCTGCCCCCTTACGAGTTCGTCACCGACACACGGGTCAAAATTGGGTGACGGCGCGGTGAACTTTGTTCAGAGGCGCGTGCCTCACCAGGTTCGTTTGTCAGTCCTCGAATATCCCTCGATCAGCGCCGCGATGCTATGTGGCGGAATTCGACATGTACCCCGCTTTCTGGAGTTTTCGAGAAGAGACCTCGCCGTCATGTTCTGAACGGAACAATTCTAATCGCTGCGCTCAAGGTTTCTGCTTCGCCCATGTTTAGACATGCCATCTTGCCTTTTGACAGGATCGCATCTGAATTGCGGGTTGAGAGGAAACGCTTTGGTCCTGAACAAGGTGCTATTTCAACCCCGTGTAAGCCGCGCGGCGATCGCGACCTGTCCCAGCGCGGCCAGGATCGCAGCGATGAACACGGCTTCGATGGCGATCATGCTGACCACCACACCGCCCACAAGCGGCGCCAGCGCCGCCGGGGCCGCAAAGCTGTTGAACCACGCGGAATAGGCCGGGCGGCGGTCGTCGGGCGAGATCTCCAGCAAGTAGCCGAGATAGCCGATGGTCACGCCGTTCATCATCGCGCCGATCAGGAAGAACAGCACCGCGAAACTGGTCAGCCCCGAACCCGTGACCACAAGCAGCAAAACCAGCACCGGAGGTCCGAGACGCACCAGTGCCACTATCCCCAGCAGGCGCAATTTGCCCGCCTGGTCTCCGATGTGGCCCCAGAGCGGATTCGAGGCCAGCGCGCCGACAGTCTGCGCCGCCAACAGCGTTCCGACATCCGCCGCCCCGAGGCCGCTGCGGCTGGCGGCAACGACATAGAACGGCAACGCCATCAGCGTCGCTGCACCAAGCCATTGGAAGATCAGGAACAGCCGGAACCGGCGGTCCTGCCGCAGCGTCGAGAAACCTTCGCGCAGAAATCCAGGCAGATTGGCAGGACGGTCCCGTGGCGCCCTTGCAGCGGTAGCGGCCTCACCCGCGGAGACAAAAAGCGTCGCAGAGACGATCATCAGCACCGCGCCGAGCCAGAATATCAGCGCATAGGCCCTGAGCGGCGGCATCACGTCGAGCGCGAGTCGCAGAACGCCCGCCACCAGAACCGCCAGAACACCGCCGCCGAAAAAGCGCCAGGCCAACATCCGGCTGCGGCGCTCGGACGGGATCGCCCGGCCGACGATGTCGTTGTAGGGCACCGCGACCACGCCGCTGGCAAAGGCATAGACCGTCCACAATCCCAGCATCCCGAGCGCCAGCGGAACCGGAGGCCAATCGACCTGAGGCCAGTCGGCCCCCCACCACAGAAGAATACCAATCATCGCGACCGTGATCGCCCGCCCATAGGCACCAAGGGCGTAGAACGGCATCCGCCGATCGGTGCGCTCGGCGAGGTAGCCCACCGCGAACTGGGGCAGCAGCCAGCCAAGACGCAGGACCGTGCTGGCATAGCCCACGGCCAGCGCGCTACCGGTCAGCATATGCACCAGACTGGCCACTACCGTCGCGCTGTCCACCGCCGCCGACCCGCCCTGAAACACCGCACCAGCACCGGCGATCCGCCAAAATCTCGTGTCTTCGGGATTACGCCTTGCCATTCGCCGCCTCTGCCTCCGCCCGGGCGCGGCGGATGTCGATGCCGCTCTGCCACAACACCGTCAGGCCGATCCCGACCACCAGAAGGATCGTCAGCACATAGTTGAACAGGATCATCAGAAGGGCGGTTTCGTCCGGAACGCCAAGCACCTTGAGCGCGAACCCCGCCCCAAAGACAAAGCTCGCCGGGATGCGCACGAAACGACCCAGAACCATGGCGAACCCGGCAAACACCATCAGGAACAGGTAATCCCACGCGCTCAGCACCACGCCAACCGCCAGCCCGGCCCACAGGAAATGGGTTGTCGCCACCAGCTTACCCGCAATGGCTGCGGCAATGGCGGCGATGCGGCGGGCCCGTGCCTGTGGCCAGACAATCCCTTCACCGAGCGCGGTGCGCAGATACGCGCCATCGGCCCCGATGCGGGCGGCAGCCCAGTCGAAGAGTCGGCAGACCAGAGGGTCTTCGCTCAGAAGTGACGCGCGGAACCGGAACAGAACCCAAAGCAGGCTGCCGAAAAGCATCAGGTTCAACAGGCCCGCAACGCTCAATCCCAGCCGCAGGTCACCCTCGATCTGTGGAATCTGGCCGGCGGCGGCCACCGCTCCGGCAAAAAGGGCGAAAACGACGCCGTCGAGGAACCGGGCGATGATCGCGGTTGCAAGCACGGTCGCCATCTTCAAGCGGTCGAGCCGAGCAACCAGCCAGGCCCGGACCAGCGGGCTGATGCCGAGCGGGACAAGGACATTTGCGCCATAACCTGCCAGTAGCGCCCCCGTCAGCCGCAGGGTGCCGACCGGTTTCACGTCGAACAGGATCTGCCGCCACTTCCAGCCGCTCATCAGCTGCTCCAGCAGGATGGTGGCGGCAAGAATCGCGATCCAGAACATGTTGGCTCCGCGCAGGCCCTGCAGAAACAGCGCAAAATCGAGGCTGCCGTAGAGCGCAAACACCAGATAGAGCGCCAGGGCGGAGCCGAATATCGGCAGCAGCCACCGTTTCAGGAAGATCCGCATATGACATCCTCGCAAGCACCAAGACCCCAATGTTTTAACCTCCGTATCATGATACGGTGTCAAGATGCCGGTGAAGGAGGGAGACCGCGATGCAACCACTTAAGATCGGCCAGGCCGCGCGCGAGACCGGGATAGGCGTCGAGACGATCCGATTTTATGAAAGGAAGGGCCTTGTCACTCAGCCGCCGCGCCCAATTGACGGCGGCGCGCGGGACTATGGTGGTGACACGCTTTGGCGGCTGAAATTCATATCCGGCGCTAAGAAGCTCGGATTTTCGCTGGCAGAAATCGCGGAAATTCTGGAGTTGCGCACGGTACCAAATACCGAGTGCGTCGCGATGCAGGCCAGAGCGCGCAAAAAGCGGGACGAAATTCAGGAACGGATCGACGGGCTTGTACGGTTGAGGAACAATCTGGACGAGCTGATAGCGGCGTGTCCGGGGCGTGGTGGAATTCAGAACTGTTCGATCGTGGGTGCCATAGAACGCAGCAGTGAGAAATAGGCGCAATTCCGGCCTTGATCGGAGGGTAGCGGAGTTGCTTGCGAACCGGGTTATTGCCAAGCAAGACCCAGAGTGGCTGGTGCAGCGAAAAAAGGAGAGCGAGGGTTCCGTCTCCGAGCAGAGTTTGCGCCAGATCATTGTGAGAAATCCCTCCGTCGCCCAGAAAGCCATATCTGATGAGTATCCGAGGGTAACGAATATGGCAGTCTCGTATCTGCGATCCGCATTCAACCCTGCCGGTGCGCTTTCACATCGGTTCAAGACAAGTTTTCCCCGGAGGGAACATGACGACGAATAACCTGAGCCGCCGCCGCGTGATGCAAGGAGCCGCGGCCCTTGCGGGAAGCGCGGCGCTTCCCGCCTTCGCGAAAACCGACCGTTTCATCCATGTCCTGAAGGATCCGAATTGCGGATGCTGCGGCTCGTGGATCAAAATCATGCGGGCGGAAGGCTTTGAATTAAGCGTGGAAAACAGTGCCTGGGAGGCCTTGAACGCTTACAAAACCGCCAACGGTATTCCAGAGGGCATGATGTCATGCCACACGGGCCGCGCGGAGGGCTACATGATCGAAGGACACGTCCCGCCCGCTGACATCCGGCGCCTGCTGGGCGAACACCCGGATGCTGTCGGACTGTCGGTTCCCGGAATGCCGTTCGGCTCGCCAGGCATGGGGCCGGAAAGCGAACGCGAAGCCTTTGACGTCTTCCTGATCCGCAAGGATGGAACCACAGAGGTGTTTGCCAGCTACCCGGCCGTATGAAGTCCCGACGGCGCTGGCAAGATCCTGAAAAACACGGCGCTCGCTTGTTCTGCCCGGTTTACGTGACATTCTTCACGGCAAACCAGTTGATCCGTGACTTCACGCCTGCCTTGTCCTACCGGGCAAGTTCCAGCCTACGGTGAAAAAATACCTGCGTCCGCCAAGCCTGATGACCGGCTTTGCGGACAAAACCGACATCCCGGTCGCCGTATCAACCGCAGCATTTGTCGCCCGCCTGAATTGGCGGGCATGGGGCCGATCCGTAGGAACAGTAGACGCAGCAATCGCCGGGAAGTGGCTTCAGGACTTTTCCGCAAGATGTGCATTCGTAGAACCACTGGCACGCATCTGTTGGCATCGTTTCAGGTCTTGAATGTCCACATTCCGGGCAGATGATCGTGCTGACAAGGTTCGGGCGTTCTTCACTCATGGCGTCACATTAAGGTTATCAGGAAATCATTTATTCGGATTTCGTTGAGTACGATAACCCAAGCGATGGTCGTTAACGCAAAACTGCCTGTCAGCCACCATTTGAGGCGGTCGAGTGAACCATGGCGGTACGCGACGATGCCAGAGAGAAACAGCAGGGCCGTCGAACCGCCGAGCACGTAATAACTCGCGGCGGCAATCTTGCCAAATACGGCCAGCCAGCCCCCTCCCAAGCCAAGTAAAATCAAGGCCATCGGCAAGATGCAGCAGGTCGCAACGCCAAATGCGGTAAACGATCCAAGAAAACTCGCCCCTACAAACTTGCTCATAGTCTGCTTTCTCCGACTTTGACGATCTTGAGCGGAAGCCGGTTCGGCTTCCTCGATTTTTGCTTCGTGCGGTTTGCGAAATTCGACATCATGACCGACAATATGCATCCTGTAGTGGCTACAGGTTCAAGGGAAAGGTCATCACATGATTGCGATTGGCGAAGTGGCGAGATTGACCGGCCTGTCGGTCGAGACGATCCGCTACTACGAACGGGAAGGCATAGTCGAGAAAACCGGTCGAACCGCCTCGGGGCGCCGCGCTTACACGGAACGGGAAATATCCGAGCTCAGATTCATCAAACGCTGCCGCGATCTTGGCTTCACTATTCAGGATGCATGCGCACTTCGCGAATTGTCCAAAGCGCCGGAGCAAGCCTGTCGTGACGCCGAAGACGTCGCAACAAAACATCTCGACAAGGTCAGGTCAAAGATCGCCGCTCTCCAACGGCTGGAGCAAGCATTGGTAGAACTTGTGCAGACCTGTACTGAAGGAGCAGCATGCCCCCTGCTAACGGCGTTGCTCAACGAGCCTGTCGTCAAAGATGTCATTAGCGGTCACTAATTGCAGCGCCCGGAAAAACCGAAACTGCCTGTCTCAGTTTGGGGAGGAGCGGCTTCATTGTCCCAGTATTTCGTAACCTTAAGCGATGACGGCCGATCTGTGTTGTATTTTTGTTGAATGAGAGAATTGCGATCAGCTTACCCTCTAGTTCGCGCTGTTAGCTATGCCGGACTGGTGATGGCGTGGATGCTCTGATGCTGTCAACTAAGGAAGAAATACCAAAGAATCTGCAAATTTTTGCCGCTTTACCCCTAGAGGCTAAGAAGCAGTTGCAATGCCTCAAGGCACATGAAGGCTTGGAATAAAATACATTGGCCCCGGAAGTTTGGATACCTTCGAGGAACGAGCATGGAGAAGGCAGATATGACAAATCCCACGTTAGTTCAGAGAATGTTATCGAAAAACCTGCTGGGTTATCTCCCAATGATCTGTTTTATATGCAGCTTTTTTGTGTCTGCCGCTACATTACAAGCCTCTGAGCTTCCCTCGATCGGTCTTGACAGAAAGATTGAAGCGCCATCCGGTGCCAAAACACTATGCAAAGATTACTCTTGGGCGTGCGCGAGCGCTCGTAGTTCTGGTCTGTCCGTGGCACAAGAAAATCAGATCGTTAAAACGATCAACACGCGCGTCAATCGGAGAATCCGTGCCGTTTCGGATCAAAGCCAATACGGGACAAAGGAATACTGGACACTGCCGACGCAAGGGTCAGGAGATTGCGAAGACTTCGCTTTGCAAAAGAAGTTTGAACTTGTGCAGAACGGTGTGGATCCTACGAAGCTACTAATCGCGACCGTCTTGGACACCAATCGCAATGGCCATGCTGTTCTAGTCTATCGCTCGAGTGAAGGCGATTTGGTTCTGGACAATGTTACCAACAGGATCAAAACGTGGAAGGAAACAAGGTATCTTTTCCTACGAATACAGGACCCGATTCACCCTGATCGTTGGGTACAGGTTTCTAGCGGCTAAACCATTGGGTAGACATTGGTTGCCTCTCGCAATTGATGTCACGACCTGCATTGTTCTGGGCGCATAGTTGAGTTTCGATGCTCAGTCCGACTCGTCCATCTGCTTGTGTTTGCACCATTGCGTGTGAACGAATTCGATCCGCGCGCCAGATATCTCGGAGGTGTCGTATTGGCCTACTGTTGGGATTCCGCAAGCCATACACGTAGACAATGGGCGCGTTTCCGCAGCGAAACCTTCCATTTGACCCGCTCAGATTGGAGTATCTCCGTCAAGTAAAGGCCACCGGGTCGAGCGCGTTACGGCGAAGATATCGAACGCCTGATTAGGACGACCATGGAGGCCGTTCATCTACTTTAGGGAAGAACGCAATTATCCCCCAAGGATAAGGGGAAATGCGACGGCTCCGGCACTGCGTCGATGACATTGGAGGAGTTCGAAGACTGGCTGCACCCGGAGATATGCCGTTATCACAACACCCATCACACCGGGTTGCGGCGAGAACCGATGGCGGCATGGGCGATCCTCGGTTGTAGTGACGCAGACAGAAAAGTTGTTAATGCCGAGGCGTTTCGCATCAGCGTACTTCCTTTTGAATGTCGTCGGTTGTCGCTACGCATTCAGTCCCATGATCGGTCGTGGTAACCGAAAGGTAACCATCAAGCACGAACCCCGCTATATGTCCCGGATCTAGACTGTAATTGACGATAGAACGAACCTAGTTACGCGCAACAAGAACCTGTCGCGTCTCGGAATTCGCCTTGGGAGGCGCGGTGCGCGCGGACCTGAAAATAGGCGTGTCATGGCGAGCCGATCCCGGAGGCAATGCTGTTTCAGATTATTGAAGAACAAAGATGTTTCGCGTGAGCTGTTTCCACTTCATCGCCTACCACCTGCTTCAGCTCAGTCTCACGTAGAAACTTAAAAATTTTTTCGTCTGATGGTTGCTTCTTCGCCCTGCCAAATCCCCGTCTCGCACTCGGTGTATTTGCAAAGTTTTCGAGGGCTAGGGCTCATGTGTCCTTCCTGCCTGAGTATGGACTCTTTTCCAGACTTAGAGTCAAAACACGTATTGAAACTGAGCTAACAACCGACCAGCAAATATGAAATCTCAGATGGAAGTTCTCGATCAAGGATCAGCCTGACGCATGTGCCTACCTAACCTCACGCTTTGCAGAACCTGCCGCGACGCGGATTCCACCCTTTATGATCAATTAGCCGCAACGCTGGAGGCATCGGGGGTGCAAGCCGAGTTGCAGCAAGTGGATTGCATGTCCGGTTGTCACCGACCACAGACGTTGGCGGTGCGACAAAGCGGCAAGACCGCCTATCTTTTCGGTGAGGTTACGGTTGTCG
>NZ_JBQERC010000005.1:0-210918 GCF_056534665.1 Ruegeria sp. P8 | reverse complement strand
GGAATTCGTCCGTCCGTTTCAGTCCCATAGTTCGTCTCCTTTGTTGCAATAAATGCTATCAAAGGAGCGGCATCAAACCGCGACACGTCCAGATCACTTCGGGCTGGAACTATGCGATCCGCCTTTATGAGCCGGAGGATGCAATCCTGAACGGCAATTGGACCTTCCCGAAGTTGGAGCCGATCAACTAGGCCACTCGCCCAACCTGCATTTCAAAAGGAGTACACGGCTATGCGTCGATCCCATACTCTTATGGGGCTGCTCTTTGCAGCCAGTGCCGGAACCACAACCGTTGCAGACGAGGCATCCGATCTGGCCCAGGAACTGGCCAACCCGCTTGCGGCAATCGTCTCGGTTCCGTTTCAATTGAACCATGATGAAAATCTGGGCGTCTCTGATCAGGGCTCGCGCACCACGCTGAACTTTCAACCAGTCGTGCCCTTTCAACTGAACGATGACCTTAACCTGATCACCCGAACTATCATTCCTTACATCTGGCAGGAAGACGTTGTGCCGGGCACACGCCAGGAGGGGTTCGGAGATATCCTTTTCTCTGCGTGGTTCTCGCCAATCGGAACCGGGGACATAACGTGGGGCGTGGGTCCCGTTGTGCGCTTTCCAACCTTTAGCGACGTATCGAGTGATACATGGGCTGCTGGGATCACCGGCATTGCACTGCGACAGACCGGTCCGTGGACCTATGGTGCGCTGGCCAATCATCTGTGGGATCTAGAAAGCAACCCCGACACCCCCACGAATGTGAGTTTTGTCCAGCCCTTTCTTGCTTATTCCACCGAAGGCGCGTGGACCTATTCGCTGCAAAGCGAAAGCGCCTATGACTGGGAAACTGATGCCTGGGCTGTGCCTATAAACGCTTCGGTCTCCAAGCTGGTCCAATGGGGGGCGCTGCCGGTCAATCTGCAAGCGGGGGCGGGCTATTGGCTCGAAGCGCCCGAAGTGGGTGCCGAAGGCGTTCGCTTGCGTTTGCAGGCTCAGGTCGTCTTGCCCAGAGGGCGCTGACGTTTGGCTGAAGAACTTTTTATGAAACGTCGAAAATAGGGAGGTCTTGATGGCCGATCAGATGCAACGCAATGCGCAAGCGCATGTCGAGCTTGACCCTGACCATTAGGATCTGATTGTCAGAAGCTGCAATCGGCTCATTCGACACGCCGTTCGGGTGATGTCTTTGTTCATGGTCGTTGTGATCGGATTTGCCGTCATCGACGCCGGTTACTCGTTCTACATCAAGCTTGTAAGTCCACCGGCCCTGATTCTTGACGTCAGTGTTCTGTTGGAGGTTTTTGCGGCCGCGCTTGTTGTGCTGATCGCTATCGAGATTTACACGAATGTCACGCTCTACCTGACGGCCGATGTCATACATGTGAAGCTGGTAGTTGCAACTGCCCTGATGGCCGTTGCCAGAAAGGTCATTACACTCGATACGACGGACCTGGAGCCGCTTTATTTCGTTGGGTATTCTGGACTCGGTCTGGCGTTTGGTGTCACGTATTGGTTGCTGTGGCGTGGCAAGTAGATATTTCAAAGGACGCCTGTATCGACGCTGGCATAAGCGAGATCGCCGACATTAGTGTTTTTTTGAAGCCGCAATCGCCTCCTTATTCAGCCAAAGAAGAAACGCTCGAAAATCTTAAAGAAATCCGGAAGCAGACCTTGGCACCTGCCCGGTGAAAGTTCCCTTTGTCCGCAATCTGTGAGTTCGACGAGGCCCGGAGTTCGCGCTTGCGGCGAATGTACGGAAAGCGGGCTGCAACCGCAGAATTCAGGACTAAGGTCGAACGGCAGGATTGGGCCGGTGCCGATGCCATTCTATTCGTGAGTGTGCGTTTTGTTGGGGTCATAAATAGGTTTGGACACAATTGCGGCGCTAGTGTTGAGACCATTTGCCGAGACGCTCAGCGTGGTCCCGATTGAAAGTCCGGGCTGAACATGGGCGAGGGCAAGAGATTTGCCCATCCGGTGCGAATAGCAGGGGCTGTTGATGGTGCCGACGCGTCGACCGTCTAGCATCAGGGCTTCACCGCCTTCGACCATGTCCGGGTGGTCGATGTCGAGGCAAACGTTGTTGACCTTCTCAGCGCCTTTCGCCGCCATGACCGCCGATTTGCCGCGGAAATCACCCTTGGTGCTGCTCACCGTGAAGCCCAGACCAACCTCCCACGGGGTGTTGTCCTCGGTCATGTCGTAGCCGTAGAACAGCAGGCCCGCTTCGATGCGCACCTTGTCGAGCGCAGTGAAGGAACAGGGCATTACACCTGCCTCGACCAGTTTGTCCCAGATGTCGGTGATCACCGAGCCACCCGCGAAAATCTCGTAGCCGCGTTCACCAGAGTATCCGGTGCGTGAGATGCGGCAAGAATGGCCGAAGAGCGTTGCTGGCGCGTGCTCGAAATAGGACAGAGTGCTCAGGTCGATATCCGTATGCGCGTTTAGAATATCCAGCGACGCAGGTCCCTGAACCGACAGATCATGCAGATCATCGGTGAACTGCACCTCAACATCGCGCCCCTCCGCCGAAGCCTGCAAGAGCGCCATCGTGTCGCCCGAACCATGCACGATCATCCATTCGTCGCCGCCGTTGTTTGACACGATCGCGTCGTCGGCGATGCCTCCCTGATCAGTCAGAACGCATAGATAGACCGCCTTTCCCGGTTTGACCTTTGACAGATCGCGTGAAGTCAGGTGATCGAGTACCGCCTGAGCGTGAGGACCACGCACGAAGACCTTTTTCAAGGGTGACATATCAAACATGCCCGCGCGCTCGCGGACCGCATCGTGTTCGTCGCCCGGATCGGTGTTGTAGGTCCAGGCGGTGCCCATCCCATTCCAATCCTCCAGCCCCGAGCCGAGTGCCGTGTGGCGGGAAGCAAGGGCGGATGTGCGGCTGAGTTCTTCGGTCATGGGTGTTCCTTTCTAGTACCATTCGTCCGGCATCTGTGCCTTGCGCTCGGATACGAAGTCCTCAAGCGCGACTCGGATGTCGGGTTTCATTTCGGGTTGTTGATAGTCGTCCAACATCTTTTGCCATCGCGAGGTGGCGCGTTGATCAGCGGTCAGCGCGCCATTTTCAGACCAGGTCTCGAACGGGCCGGCGTCAGATATCTGTGGCTCAAAATTCGCCGTCGTGTAGTGGCGCAGGGTGTGACTGGTCGACAGAAAGTTCTCGCCCAGATCCGTCTCATAGTAGGCATCCCGGCCAAAGGCCTCGTTATCGGTATCGAAACCTTGCAAGAGCTTCAGCATCGCGCCGCAATGGTCGAGGTCCATGATGAATTTCTCATAAGACATCACAAGCCCGCCCTCGAGCCAGCCCGCTGCATGCCAGACCTGATGCGCACCAGAGAGCAGCGTGGACCACATCGCGCCGGTGCTGTCCTGCATCGCCTGCCCGTCCGGTGCGTTGGACGCGGTGATCTGCCCCCCGCCAGAGCGCACCGGCACGCCCAGCCTTCGACCCAGTTGCGAAAGCGCCATGGTGGTCATGTTCGCCTCGGGCGAGCCAAATGTCAGCGCGCCGGTGCGCAGATTCATTGTCGAGTGGAACGAACCGAAGACCACAGGACAACCGGGGCGCACAAGTTGCGCAAGAGCGATGCCAACCATGGCTTCGGCCAGCGTCTGTGCCGCCACCGCAGCCGGGGAAAGTGGCCCCATGGCACCGGCAAAAATCGCGGGCGACACACAAACGCATTGGCCGGCTTCTGCATAGATGCGCAGGGCCGAAGACATGGTGTCATCATAGATCAGCGGCGAGTTGGCGTTGATATTGGCCTGCATCACTGCGTGGTGTTCCATGGCGTCGCGGCCGAAGACGAGGCGGGCCATTTCGATACTGTCGCGCGCGCGCTCAGGTGCAGTGACAGAGCCCATGAAGGGCTTGGTCGACAGCGTCAGATGCGCCTGCATCATGTCCAGATGCCGCTTGTTCACCGGAACATCTGTCGGCTCGACAACCGTGCCCCCCGAATGGTGCATGGTGGGCGCAAGATAGGCCAGTTTCACGAAATTGCGGAAATCCTCCAGCGTCGCATAGCGCCGACCCTTTGCCAGGTCGCTGACAAACGGCGAGCCATATCCGGGCATCAGCACAACTTTGTCGCCGCCAAGTGTCACGGTCTTGGCCGGATCGCGGGCATGTAGCTGAAACTCAGCCGGAGCCGTGGCACACAGCGCGCGAACATGGCCCGGCTCAAACCTTACACGTTCAAATTCGACCCGCGCGCCCGCTTTTGCGAAGAGATCCAGCGCCGTTTGGTCCCCACGGAACTCGACACCGATCTTGTCCAATATCCAGTCGGCCTGATCTTCGATGCGGGCCAATGCCGTTTCATCTAGCAATTCGTATGCAGGTATCTTGCGGCCAGTGAACGGCGGGCTCTCGCATGGCGCGTTGTGACGGGACAGACGACCCCTGCGCGCGCTGCTGCGGCGACCCTGAGGTGCTGACATGCCTGATGTTGCGTTTAAAGGTTCCAACGCGATCTCTTCGCTTTGTAAGACTGATTGAAGTTTTTGGGTTTAAAAATATGTTTGAAAATCGAAATTTTCTGTCCGCTACGTTCAAATAATTTATACTCATCTTTATGACTGCCCGCTTTCATCACCATGATCTGCTGAGGCTTTTTGCCGAGATCGCACGTCATTCCAGCTTTTCGATGGCGGCTGTGGCACTTAATATGACGAAAGGCGCGATCAGCTATCAGATCAAAACGCTTGAGGCCGATCTGGGGATGAGCCTGTTCCAGCGCACTCCGCGCGGCGTCACTCTGACCGGAGAAGGGTTGAAGCTATTGGCGATCTGCCAGAGCCGATACGAAGAGATCGAAACCGAAATTCAGGTCTTGAAGGGGGTCTCGACCCTCTCTCTGACAGTTGGTGTTTCGACCTATTTCGCGGCGCGCTGGCTGTCGCCACGTCTGATGACCTTCATGCAAAGCCACCCTGATGTGCAGCTTCGCATTCAGCCGATGATCGAATTCTCGGCACATGAATTGCAGGGAGTGGGTCTGACAATCCGATGGGGCAACGGGAACTGGAAAGACGGCATCGTGACACCGTTCATGTCCATGCCGCCCTTTCCAGTGGGCAATCGGGCCGTCGCAGACCTGGTCAACAGGCTGGGCATGCAAGCCGCGATACCGCATCTGACCCTGCTTAGAGATCGCGATGACAGCACCGCCTGGTCCGATTGGCTGAACGCCGCAGATCTGCCCACGCAATCACGGCGGGATGTGTTGATCGTGCCGGACCCGAATGTCCGAGTTCAGGCCGTCATCGACGGGCAAGGGATCGCTTTGATGGATGATCTGGTTCGGGATGACCTTAAGGCGGAACGGCTTTTTCGATTGTCCGAGATCGATTTGTCCGATTACGGATATTTTCTGGTTCAACCCCACAGCGCTGCTTCGAGTGAAGCAGTGAAGGCTTTCTCGAACTGGCTTCTCGGCGAAGCCTGAAAAGACCCTCTCTTGAGTATTCTACCAGAAATTATTATACGATGTATAAATACACTGCAGGAGACTCCGAATTTGCCCACAGGACATATCATGATGGCGATGAGCCTGGACGGCTTTGTCGCGCGGCCCGATCACCGGTTGGATTGGTTAGAAAAGCAACCGACCGAGGATGAAGATCACGGCTTTGTTGCCTTTCAGGACAGTGTCGATGTGATCGTAATGGGCTCGGGCTCTTATCGGACGGTGCGCGGTTTCGGAGCCTGGCCCTATGCCAAACCGGTTGTGGTTCTCAGTCGGACGATGAACGCCGACGACATCCCAGACGATCTGCGCGACAAAGTGGAGGTGTCAGACATGGCACCCGAAGACTTGATGGCAAGCTTTGAGGCACGAGGTTTCAACCGCGTCTATGTGGATGGCGGCGCGATCATTCGCTCGTTCCTGAAGGCCGGGCTGGTGGAAGACATGCGGATCACCCTTGTTCCCATCCTGATCGGTGAGGGCATCCGGATATTTGGCGAGACCAAGGGCGACGTCGATCTGGAACTGGTGTCGGTCAACAGCTTTCCCTCGGGTCTGGTGGACCTCGATTACAGGCTGAAAGCCGCGTGACAAAGGCGTCTTTACCCGGGCGGCCGCCGAAGGCCGCTCAGCGTCTTTCGAAACAACTGATCGTGAAGACTGCCTTGCCGATCGTCCAGGACAAGGGCGTTGACGCGCTGTCGTTTCGCATGCTTGCGGATCGCCTTGGGGTCACCCCGATGGCGGTGGCCTATCACGCCGGCAGCAAGAAACAGCTTCTGTCCGATCTGGTGGAATACGCATTCGCCGGCGTCCTGGATGGCGTGAAGGGGGGCACGCCGGTCGAGCGGGCCCGAAGCATCATGGCGACCTACTATGGGTATGCCTTGAAGAACGCCAACCTTTTGCGCGCGATCCTTGAGGATGTTAAGCTGATGAGCGCGGATTTGACAGACGTGGCGGCGGACCTGAAGGCCAGCACGGACCAGCTTGAATACAGCGATGGCGGCGATGTTCTTGTTCACTTGCTGATCGACTATGCGCACGGGTTTGTGCTCTCCGCATCCAGCGGAGCAAACAATCCCCTAACAATTGAAGACTATCTCCGCGGTATCGACTGGATTCTTAGTCGAGCGGCTGGAGGCCGTGAGACCATTAAATGAAAAGCACGCGCCTCAGAGGTGCGATCCACGGATATTATGTCGACGTGAACACCATATTGGGCTTTGTCTTCGTGTCTGTAGGTGGGATTGTCGGCTTAGGGGGCTGATCTAACCCAGCAGACGTTGACCTCGGAGCAACCTCATAATTTGCGCCCACAATTGATAGCAAACCTAAGGCTCGGAGCCTTCCCCAGGCAAAAATGGTGCGAGTTTCAGGGTTGGGTGTTCAGCCGCCCTTCGATAAACCATGCATGGTTCCACGATGTTAGTTTTCTTATGCCACCCGCCTCCTGAATAACGGGATGCCCTTGGATAAAGTTTCGTTCCTGCTAGGTCATGCCACCCTGCAGCAGACCCAGAAATATGCGAAGTATGCCAGGCGCTCCGCTGCCGATGAGGCTAGGGCGATGCTTAATCAAAACACGGCCTGAAAATATCGCTGGCCCCGGATTTGGCCTCCATATGGAGTTACTATACTTTAAGTGGAGGCCAGATGCCTTACAGGATGTTGTTTTTATTGAAAAAAGTGGTGAGCCGTGCAGGATTCGAACCTGCGACCCACTGATTAAAAGTCAGTTGCTCTACCAACTGAGCTAACGGCCCACTCTTTTATTGGATCTTCTCGATCCGTGGCGCTCTTTACGGCAATTTCCCAACCGGGTTCAAGCCCTTAATTTGCGCCTCGTTTCGCTGAAACAACCTGTGTTTCCGGCGACCCGATAGGCGGCCTACTTAGGCAGGTGGCGCAGGGGGGTCAACCCCTTTTTTCACGATTCGACGCGACAGGGTGGATTCATGTTCCGACCGACGCTATATCGCCGCCATGCAACAGAAACTCGATACCGGATTGCCCTTTGTTAAGATGCATGGGCTGGGAAATGACTTCGTCGTCGTTGACGCGCGCATGCAGGATGTTTCGATTACCCCGGCTCTGGCCCGAGGAATCGGGCATCGGCATTTTGGTGTGGGATTCGATCAGCTGGCCGTAATCGAAAACGGTGCGGCGGACGCGCATCTGGTGTTTTATAATTCGGATGGATCAACTTCGGCGGCGTGTGGCAACGCCACAAGATGCATCGCACGAATGTTGATGGATGAGACGGGCAAAACCCAGCTGACGTTGACAACCGAACGTGGAACGCTTTTTGCGCAGGACGCAGGTGATGGGCTGACCTCGGTCAATATGGGTCTTCCTCAGTTGGAATGGCACGAAATTCCGCTGGCTGAAGAGATGGACACGCTGGAACTGCCCATCGAGGGAACCCCGACAGCGACGGGTATGGGCAATCCGCACTGCACGTTCTTTGTTGAAAACGCCGAGGCGATTCCCTTGGCCGAGTTCGGCGCGCGCTATGAACACCATCCTTTGTATCCCGAGCGCACCAATGTGCAAGTGGCTCAGGTTGTGGGTCCGGATCACATCCGCATGCGGGTGTGGGAACGGGGCGTGGGCATCACCCTGGCATCAGGGTCGTCATCCTGTGCAACCGCGGTGGCTGCGGCGCGGCGTAGACTGACGGGGCGAAAGGTGCAGATTGATCTGGATGGGGGAACCCTGTGGGTTGACTGGCGCGAGGATGGTGTCTGGATGACCGGGTCAACCTGTCACGTCTTCTCGGGCACGTTGTCGCCCGAGTTCTTAGGGACGCTGGGATGAACCCGCCTAAATTCACCACATTGGGTTGCCGCCTGAACGCCTATGAAACCGAGGCGATGAAAGAGCTGTCGCAACAAGCCGGACTGACGGATGCCGTGGTGATAAACACCTGTGCCGTCACAGCTGAGGCTGTGCGCAAAGCGCGACAGGAGATCCGGAAACTGCGTCGTGAAAATCCGAACGCCCGGCTGATTGTTACCGGGTGCGCCGCCCAGACAGAACCCGACACCTTCGCGCAGATGGCCGAGGTCGATGCGGTGATCGGCAACACGGAAAAGATGCGACCAGAAACCTGGAAAGGCATGGCCGCCGACTTTATCGGCGAGACCGAGGCCGTTCAGGTCGATGACATTATGTCTGTCACCGAAACGGCCGGGCACCTGATCGACGGGTTTGGCACACGCTCACGCGCTTATGTGCAGGTTCAGAACGGCTGCGATCACCGCTGTACCTTTTGCATCATTCCCTATGGCCGGGGCAATTCCCGCAGCGTGCCTGCCGGTGTTGTGGTGGATCAGATCAAGCGGCTGGTGGATCGGGGCTATCATGAGGTGGTGCTGACTGGCGTCGACCTGACCTCATGGGGGGCCGATCTGCCTGCACAGCCCAAACTGGGCGATCTGGTGATGCGCATCCTGAAGCTGGTGCCGGATTTGGCCCGTCTGCGGATCAGTTCGATCGACTCGATCGAAGTGGACGAGAATCTGATGCAGGCCATCGCAACCGAACCACGCCTGATGCCGCATCTGCACCTGTCGCTTCAGCATGGCGACGATCTGATCCTGAAGCGCATGAAACGCCGCCACCTGCGCGACGATGCCATTCGGTTTACCGAAGAGGCCCGAAAACTTCGCCCCGACATGACCTTTGGTGCCGACATCATCGCAGGTTTCCCGACCGAGACCGAACAGCATTTCGAGAACTCGCTGAAGCTGGTTACCGATTGCGAACTGACCTGGCTGCATGTCTTCCCATATTCGAAACGCGAAGGCACTCCAGCAGCCCGCATCCCGCAGCAGGTGAACGGGAATGTAATTAAGGATCGCGCCGCCCGTCTGCGTGCGGCTGGGGACGTTCAGGTCAGGAAACACCTGTCAGAACAGATCGGCAAAACCCATCGGATCCTGATGGAGAACCCGCATATGGGGCGGACCGAACAATTCACCGAAGTTACGTTCAATGCACCTCAGCCCGAAGGTCAGATCGTAACCGCCCGAGCCATTGGGGCGAATGATCACAGTTTGGTTGTCTGAAGGTCCGCAGCCTCACCATCTGCGGCAAGCAATTCTTCCATGAATACGCTTATCAGTTGCGCACGCCCATCAACCCCGGCCTTGGCATAGATCGAGGCGGTCTGCGCGCGCACGGTTCCGACGGCCCGTCCCCGGATGCGCGCGATGTTTTCGTTATCCAGCCCTTTCAGAACCAAAAGACCCACGTCTCGCTCGGCAGCGGTGAGCCCCCAACGGTCGAAAAACGTGTTGATGACCACGCTCATTTCACCCTGCGCGGCCTGTAGGCCAAGCTTGGTCTGTTCCACCCTTGCCAGCAGGCGTCGAAGTTCAATCATGAAAAAAACAATTCCGGCAAGCAGAACAAATGCGACAAAAGCCTCAAGACTTACATGGGAAGGCCCCTCACCTTCCTTCAAATCCAGGGCGACGTCGCCAAGGTAAAACACCACGCAAAGTACCTGAACAACGATCATTATCGACATAAGTACAGCCCGGTGAGCGTCTGCATCGCCGGGCCGCCAATGGCTGCTGATCCATTTGATCATTTGGTTGACCAATCCTCAGGTATATTCTTCCGCCCTGTTATCATAGCTTTTGCCAAAGCGACACCTGTTCGCCTCTGATCAATGACAACCCCGGCAACATGCAGCAGAACAGACAGCATCAGCCAGTTGAAGGCCAGTTCGTGCAGATCTTCGACCCATTCGATGCCAAAGAACCGAACCGTCCCCATCATGAACCCTGTCACACACAAAGCCAGCAGTGTCGCCCAGAGGTTATAGACCATTAAGGCCCCCAGAGGGTTGTGTGAAAGGTGCACGCTTTGGTCACCACGCCCCATGTCGCGCAGGTGGTTGAGTGCCGAACGGGGGCTGAAAGGGAAGGCTGCAAACCTGGCAAAAGCCGGACCCGTTAACCCCCAAAGCAACCGCAACAAGACCAAAGCCAGCACGACATAGCCCACATATTCGTGGAACGCGCCCTCGGGATTTGATATCCCCGCATTGATCAGAACGCACAAGACTACGACCCAGTGAACCAGCCGGACCAAAGGATCCCAGACCTGAACGTCGTGGGCGCCTGTGCGCCCACGATGCATCAATTCTGTTTCAGACATTCTGGTTACTGATCCTCAATCTTGACGACTTTACCGCTTGCGGGATCAACGTAAACCTCGGCCAGTTTACCATCCTTGACGACATAGGCTTCGATCTTGCCGTCTTCCGTCTCGATTTTGCGGACATCGAATCCCATGCCTGTCAGAGTTTGCCGAATTTCGGCTTCGGATTTTCCAAGCTCGGCATCGGGTGCGAGATCCAGTGCCAATACCGGCGTTGCAAATAGAATTGAGGCAAAAAGAATAGGAAGTTTCATTGTCGTGACTCCGTGTTTCAGACAAACGGCAGTTGATCAGCCGTTGTGGCTGATGTGCGCCTGTGAAGCTGTCCAATCCATTGACCCGGCGCTTATTTCGGTCAAATAAGCGCGCGCTGATGGAGGCTTGGAAAAAGAAAACCCCCGCAACCTGACGGCGCGGGGGCTGAATTAGTAAAATCCGGTAGGACGGATCGGATCAATCTTCCTTGCGGAGTTTGCCCTTGTGCGGTGCCCAGAGGCGCTTGTTGACCAGGTACAGCAGCACCGACAGAACGGTCAGGAAGATGACACCGACAAAGCCTGCGTTCTTGCGGTCTGTCAGCTTTGGCTCGGCCGCCCACATCAGGAATGCGGCAACGTCCTCGGCCATATGCTCAACCGTGTTCGAGTGCCCGTCCGCGAACTCGACCTGCTCGTCAGCCAGCGGAGGCGCCATCGAAATCCAGCCGCCGGGGAAGGCGGTGTTTTCGTAGAGCACTGCACCCGCTTCTTCTTTTTCGTGGCCAGTGTAGCCGTGTAGCAGCGAGGCGATGTATTCCGGGCCACCCATGCCTTTGACCAGCTGGTTGATGCCCAGACCATAAGGCCCGTGGAAGCCAGCACGTGCCTTTGCCATCAAGCTCAGGTCCGGAGCGCCGACGCCGGTATTGGCCGGGAAGTGATCGGTGGGGATCGCCGGGCGGAAATCGTCCAGCTCGGGGTCGAAGACTTCGAAGTTGCCAGCAGCGTATGCGATGACTTCTTCTTCCGAGTAACCCAGCGCTTCCAGATCGCGCAGCGGCACGTATTGCAGACCGTGGCAAGCCGCGCAGACCTCGGTATAGATCTGCAGGCCGCGTTGCAGCTGATGCTGATCCCAGGTGCCGAACGGGCCTTCGAACGAGAAGGCGAAATCTTCGATATGCTGCTCACCACCACCTGCTGCAATGGAAGCAGCAGGGGTCAGGGCCAGAGCAAACGCGGCGCCGATTGCAAGTTTCTTGAACATGTTTCCGGTCCCTCTTCTTACTCGGCCGGCGTGGCGTCGGCGTCAGCCTTGCCATAATGCGCGTTGAAGTCTTCTTCGATAGTCTCGGGCTGGGCCAGAGGTTTCTCGATCACACCAAGGATCGGCAGGATCACGAAGAAATAGGCGAACCAGTAGGCCGATGCGATCAGCGAGAAGGTCGCATAGGGTTCTTCCGCAGGCATCGCACCCAGCCACATCAGGGCGAAGAAGTCGATGATCAGCAGGTAGAACCACCATTTCAACATCGGACGGTACTTGCCCGAACGCACGCTCGACGTGTCCAGCCAGGGCGCCAGCGCCATGGCCAGGATCGCACCAAACATCGCCAGAACACCGAAGAACTTGGCGTCAACGATACCACCGGTGATGAAGCTGGCAAACTGAACAACCCAGACTTCACCGGTAAAGGCACGCAGGATCGCGTAGAACGGCAGGAAGTACCATTCAGGAACGATATGTGCGGGTGTCGCCAGCGGGTTGGCTTCGATGTAGTTGTCCGGGTGGCCCAGATAGTTCGGCATGAAACCGACAACGGCCCAGAACACGACCAGGATCACGGCCAGCGCGAACAGGTCCTTGATCACGAAATACGGCCAGAACGGCAGCGTGTCTTTCTTCGCCTCGTCCTTCGAGCCGCGACGCACTTCAACACCTGTGGGGTTGTTGTTGCCCGTGGTGTGGAAGGCCCAGATGTGTACCACGACCAAAGCCGCGATGATGAACGGCAGCAGGTAATGCAGCGAGAAGAAGCGGTTCAGCGTGGCGTTATCCACCGCGGGTCCGCCCAGCAGCCAGGTCTGGATCGCGTCACCCACAAACGGAATGGCACCAAACAGACCGGTGATCACAGTCGCACCCCAGAAGGACATCTGACCCCATGGAAGAACATAGCCCATGAAGGCCGTGCCCATCATCATCAGGTAGATCAGCATACCGACGATCCACGTGATCTCGCGCGGGGCTTTGTATGAGCCGTAGAACAAGCCACGGAAGATGTGGATGTAGACCGCAACAAAGAACAGCGACGCGCCGTTCATGTGCAGGTAGCGGATGAAGTAACCGCCATTTACGTTGCGCATGATGTGTTCGATGCTGGCAAATGCCATGTCGACATGCGGCGTATAGTGCATCACCAGAATGATACCGGTGACAATTTGCAGCGCCAGGCAGAACGCCAGAACGATGCCCCAGATCCACCACCAGTTCAGGTTCTTGGGGGTTGGGATCATGAGGGTGTCATACAGCAGGCCAACAATCGGCAGGCGGCTGTTCAGCCATTTCTCGCCGTTTGTCTTCGGCTCGTAATGATCGTGGGGAATTCCGGACATAAGTTTGGGTCTCCCTTAGCCGAGTTTGATTGTGCCGTTGTCCACCCACTCTGCGGGCGGAATGGGCAGGTTCTCAGGCGCGGGGCCTTTGCGGATACGACCGGCAAGGTCGTAGTGTGAACCGTGGCAAGGGCAGAACCAGCCACCGAAGTCGCCTGCATCACCCAAAGGCACACAGCCGAGGTGGGTGCAAACACCCATCTGGACGACCCATGCACCCGGCGCTTCGCCTTCCGGCGACGGCATCACACGGTTTGCGTCGGTTGCAGGGGCATCGGCGCTCAGGTTAAAGTTGCGGGCCAGCGGATCGGGCAGCGCATCAACACCTTCGGCGTCCTGTTTCTGAGCTTCCTGAATCTCGGCACCGGTGCGGTGACGGACAAAGACGGGTTTTCCCAACCATTTGACGGTCAGCTGCGTACCCGGCTCAACACCGCTCACATCCACACGGATCGAGGACAGCGCCTGAACGTCTGCCGATGGGTTCATTTGGTTGATCAGGGGCCATACGGCTGCACCCGTTGCAACGACACCTGCGCCGCCAGCGACGTAGTACAGGAAATCTCTGCGGGTGCCTTCGTGGTCTTCTGCGTGGGACACGAGGTTATCTCCGATTGTCTGGCGCCCGCGGACGGGCAAATAGCTCGCGCACCGCACGAATGCGGTGTCTTAACCGCGCTTACTATCGGGGAGAATAGTGTTCGTCCAGCGTTCATAAACGCGCAATACGCCGCATGTGTCGTTTCCAGCAGCTGCGGAGAGTGTTTTTTGGTGAATCTCGCGTGCGACTTTGTCGGCAACTTCGATTCATGCGTCATTGATTCGCTTTCGCACCCCGCCTTCCGCCACCCGGGTTGGGTATTTGAAGCCTGTCCTGGGTGCCGCTGATTTGCGCCCAAAAGGTACATAATCAAGACTTCGAAACGGAGATTGTTTTCAGCAAAAACATACTCGCTAAATAGATGATTTAAATTACAAATTGCACGCGCCTCACCTGTTGCACTTTCCGCGCGAATAAAGGACAGCGCAAAAGGCGTGCGAACTCCTGCAAGGAGACCCCAATGTCAAAGATCATTCTGGCCGCTGCCTTGTGCACAATGGCCCTGCCCTCTCAGACCCTTGCCGCGGGCGACCCCGCGAAAGGTGAGGCGATATATAACCGTTGTTCTTCGTGTCATGCGATCATCAAGGATGGTGAAGTTCTGGTCAAAGGTGGAATCACCGGCCCGAATCTGTATGGCGTCGTCGGTCGCGTGGCCGGGTCCGAAAACGATTATCGCTATGGCAGCGAGCGCCTGCCGATCGGCATGTTCACGGATGACATGATCCGTGCCGGCGAAGCGGGTCTGGTCTGGACCGAGGAAAACATCGTTGCTTATGCGCAGGATCCGATCGGCTTCATCAAGGAATTTCTGGATGACGAAACTGCCCGTCCGAACATGAGCGTCAAACTCAAGACCGGTGCAGACGATATCGCCGCTTATCTGGCGACCTTCAGCCCCCAGTAAACCCGACGCCTGATGCTGGTTAAGCCTTGTGCATCAAGGCGGCCAGCCGGGCGATTTCACTGCCAAAGCCAGAGGACACCTGATCAGCGGCAGCATTTCGCGCACCTTCGGGTTTGTTTTGACCAAGCTTCCACGTGCCCTGAATATCTTCAACCTGCATGCGGCACGGAACGATCATGCGCATCATCTTGTTCAGCGCGTCCGAGGACATTTTTCCCGTGACCCATGGGGCCTTGGGCAGCAGCCGCTTTTCATAGAATGCAGATTGGCGGTCAAGTACGTCACGCAACTCGTCCTGCGGGCGTAGCTCAAGCTTTCCGATCAGGTGTACGGCGACATAATTCCATGTCGGAACCTGATCTTCGACCCCGTACCAATCGGGCGAAATATATGCATCCGGCCCCTGCACCGCGATCTTTGCGCGCTGCGGTTCGTGCAGCGCACGCACGATAGGGTTCGAGCGCACAAGATGCAGGTCAGCCATTGATCCGTCTTCGGACAACAAAAACGGGACATGACTTAATAACGGGCCCTCTTCCGCAGAGAGTGCCAGAACGCCAAACGCCCGGTCGCGGGCGAATTCAACATGACGCGCACGATCCTCGGCGCGAAAAACGGGGTTAGGGTGCATGAGTGTCCTCCTGTCAAATCTCTTGCAGCGTCGGACAGTTCTTGGCAAGGTCCGCCTCGTTCTCAGGGCGGGGTGGAATTCCCCACCGGCGGTATGCGGGCCACGACCCGTAAGCCCGCGAGCGGCCCCGGTTTTCGGGGTGTCAGCAGATCTGGTGAGACGCCAGAGCCGACGGTCAAAGTCCGGATGAAAGAGAACGTGCAAGCCGCGCCGGTGAACCGGCGCTCCTGCTCGTGATCGCCTTGGGTGACGTGTCATGCCGGGCTGGCAGCTAAAAGTGGGAACCGGTTCTCGCGACTGCCAGCAGGCCACCAAACTGAAAGGAGATCATGATGACACACACCCGCTATGCTTTTGTAAAAGCCAACTGGCATTCCGATATTGTTGACCGCGCGCTCGACGGCTTCCTCGAACTCGTCCCCTCGGAACAAGTCGATGTCTACGACGTTCCCGGCGCGTTCGAGATGCCCCTGCTGGCCCGTGATCTGGCCCGGACCGGGCGCTATGCCGCCGTCGCCTGCGCTGCCTTTGTCGTTGATGGCGGCATCTACAGGCACGATTTCGTTGCGCAGGCCGTGGTCGATGGTCTGATGCGCGCCGGGCTTGATACAGGGGTTCCTGTCCTTTCGGTCTCACTGACCCCGCACCAATATCAGGAAACTGATCATCACAATGCGATCTACCGCGACCATTTCGTACAAAAAGGGCGCGAAGCGGCTCAGGCCGCGCTGATGATCTCGGAAACCCGTGCGAAAGTCGCGCAGGCCGTCTGATCTTCATCTTTTCGAAAATACTCAAAAATGCGCCGCCCGACGGGCGGCGTTCAAACCGTCAACGGCCAAATCCGCTTGAGGCCGGGGGCCTTGCCCGCTAATCACGATCCGCAAAGGAGCACGCCCCATGTCGATGAACAGCTTTGGCCATCTTTTCCGCGTCACCACCTGGGGTGAAAGCCATGGGCCCGCCTTGGGCGCCACTGTCGACGGTTGCCCGCCGGGCGTTGCGATTGACGAGGCGATGATCCAGCACTGGCTGGACAAGCGCAAACCGGGGCAAAACAAGTTCACAACGCAGCGGCGCGAACCGGATCAGGTCAAGATCCTTTCTGGCGTGTTCGAAGGCCAAACTACAGGCACGCCCGTGCAACTGATGATCGAAAACACCGATCAGCGCTCGAAAGACTACGGCGACATCATGGACAAGTTCCGTCCGGGCCATGCCGATATCACCTACTGGCAGAAATACGGCATCCGCGATTATCGCGGGGGTGGGCGCAGTTCAGCCCGGGAAACCGCGTCGCGCGTGGCCGCGGGTGGACTGGCGCGCGAGGCCATCCGGCAGATTGCGCCGAATGTGCAGATCACCGGCTACATGACCCAGATCGGTCCGCACAAGATCGACCGCGCCAAATTCGACTGGGCGCAGATTGAACAGAACCCGTTCTGGGCGCCTGATGAACAGGCGGCCGGGGATTGGGCGACCTATCTGGATGACCTGCGCAAATCCGGCAACTCGGTCGGGGCCGTGGTCGAGGTTGTGGCACGCGGTGTCCCCGCAGGGCTTGGGGCGCCGATATACGCCAAGTTAGACACTGATCTTGCGGCTGCGATGATGTCGATCAACGCTGTCAAAGGTGTCGAGATCGGCGAAGGCATGGCTGCCGCCGAACTGACTGGCGAAGCCAACGCCGACGAAATCTTCATGGGTCAGAATGGTCCGCAATACAGCTCAAACCACGCAGGTGGGATTCTGGGCGGCATCTCGACCGGGCAGGACATTGTCGTGCGCTTTGCGGTAAAACCGACCTCTTCGATCCTGACCACCCGCAAAACCATTACAAAATCCGGTGAAGAGACCGAGATCATCACCAAGGGCCGTCATGACCCCTGTGTTGGCATCCGCGCTGTCCCTGTCGGTGAGGCGATGATGGCTTGTGTCATCCTGGACCACCTACTGCTGCACCGTGGTCAGATCGGAGAAAACCGTGGACGGATCGGCTGATCTGCGCGCGCGTTTGCGTGCCATTGTCGCGCAACGCATGGAAACTGATCCGGCCCATGACCTGGCCCATCTGGATCGTGTTTGGACCAATGCTCAGGCCATTGCAGACGCTCAGGTGGACATCCCCGTCCTGTTGGCAGCCTGTTATCTTCATGATCTGGTCAACCTACCCAAGAATGACCCGAACCGACTGTTTGCCTCACGCCGGTCAGCTGCTGAATCAGGGCCTATTCTGGCAAAACTGGGCTTTTCCGACGATCAGGTTCAGGCCGCGCAACATGCGATAGCGGCCCATAGCTTCTCGGCCAATATCCCACCCGAAACGCTCGAGGCCCGAATTCTGAGGGATGCGGATCGCCTTGACGCCTTGGGGGCCATCGGGATTGCGCGCACATTTTCTGTATCAGGTGCTTTGGGGCGTGTTCTCTATGATCCGGCTGATCCATTCGCAGAAGCGCGCCCGCTGGACGATCTGCGGTATTCGATTGATCACTGGAAGGTTAAGCTGCTGACCCTGCCGGACGACATGCTGACGGATGCAGGCAAGCAGATTGCGCAGGTAAGGGCAGGCCGAATGTTTCAGTTCCTTGAGGATTTTGCAGCGGAAATCGGCGCATCGATACCGAAGTCGTGGACCATCACCTGATCCACCCCGTTGATCTTTTTTCTGCAAAGGCGCAGGGTCGCGCCGATGACAAAACCCTTAACATCGCATCGACCTTTGCTGGCTGTGGCGCTGAAGCTTGGCGCGCTGTTCCTTTTCACGTCGATGTCGGCCCTGGTCAAAGCCTTATCTGACGAATTCCCGCCGGGCCAATTGGTGTTCTTCCGGTCCCTGTTTGCTATTCCGGTCATAATTCTGTGGCTGACCGCGCGCCGAGAGCTGGCGCAAGGCTTTGTCGTCAAGAAACCCATGGGGCATTTCTGGCGCGGTGTTCTGGGGACCAGCGCCATGGGGCTGACATTCACCGGCCTTAGCCTGTTGCCGCTGCCCGAAGTCACCGCAATCGGTTACGCCACGCCGATCTTCACCCTGATTTTGGCCGCTGTGATGCTGGGCGAGCGCATCCGCATGATTCGCATCGGTGCCGTGGCACTTGGGTTGCTTGGCGTGATGATCATGATCTGGCCCCGGCTTGGCAGCACTCAGATGGAAACGGCTGCAACCATCGGAGCGCTATGCGTACTGGGCGCGACCTTTGCCCGGGCCTTCGTGCAGATCCACATCCGCCAACTGGTCAAGGTCGATCACCCTGCTGCAATCGTGTTCTATTTCTCGCTGACAGCGACGCTGCTTTCGGCCCTGACGGCGATCTGGGGATGGACAATGCCTACCCTGAATCAGGCTCTAATACTGATCACCATGGGGCTAATTGGCGGAGTTGCACAGATCTTGGTCACGTCCTCGTATCGGTTTGGACAAGCATCGATGCTGGCACCTTATGACTATGCAACAATGCTTTTTGCGATTGTGATCGGTTATTTCGCGTTTGATGAATTGCCCACCGTTGCGATCCTGATCGGGGCCGCATTGGTGATCGCAGGCAATGTTGTTGTGATCTGGCGCGAACACCAGCTGGGGCTTGAGCGTGGCAAGGCGCGTTCTGTCACGGACCCCAAAGCGTGACTTTACCTTTTGCATTCTTTCCCTAGGTTGGGCCGGACAATCAAAGAGGTTCCCCAATGAGCGACGCGCAGGATCACAAGGAAAAGATGCAAAAGGTGCAGGCCCAGCACCGCAAGAAAGTGTCCGAGGCCGTCGACCCCGAACGCGGCCTTGTTCTGATCAATACCGGCAAGGGCAAAGGCAAGTCATCTGCGGCCTTTGGCGTGGTCATCCGCGCGCTTGGTTGGGGTCAGAAGGTCGCCGTGGTGCAGTTCATCAAGGGCAAGTGGAAAACCGGCGAGCGCCGTTTCTTCGAAGAACGTGATCTGGTCACCTGGCACACGATGGGTGAGGGGTTTACCTGGGACACACAAGACCGCGAGCGCGACATTGCAGCCGCCAACGCCGCCTTCGACAAGGCTTGCGCCCTTATGGCAAGTGGCGAATACGATCTGGTGGTTCTGGACGAGATCAACATCGCGCTTCGCTATGAATATCTCTCGGTCGAGCAGGTGATAGACGGGCTGAACGCGCGTTCGGACAAGACGAGTGTGTTCCTGACAGGCCGTGACGCACCGCAGGCGCTGCGTGATTATGCAGATCTGGTCACCGAGATGACCGAAGAAAAACACCCGTTCCAGGCGGGAATCAAAGCCCAGCGCGGGGTGGATTTCTGAACCTTGCAACAGCGCAGCCCAAACTGCTGCGCTGCTATCCCCTGCCGCTTCGCACAGTTTCAAAGATATATCGCAACGACTTGCGTTGATGGGCGGTGCCTTGTGTGCGGGCTTCTTCAGCGGTTGCTGTGTCCCGGTTCTGGCGGTCGGCATAGGCGCAATAGTCGCCTTCGCAACAATTGCACCCGCACGCAACCAGCGCATCATGTCGGGCCATGATTTCGTCAAGCGTGTCTGTCATCTGTGACCTCACCCCGCGCAGGGATAAATCTGATGAATTCAGTCGGCTTTTTCAAGTAAATTCGCCCGACCGGCCAACAAGCTTCTCTGCTCTGAGCCGCCGATTTACAAAACGGGCGGCTCAGCTATTTCGGTAGCATCTGGACAAAGTTGCCAGTGCTGAGGAACAGCGCTCAGACAGCGACTTCCTGCTCAGGCGCGCTGAGCGAGATGACGAGAACCACAGCCGCACCGTTCAGCCAGTAGAACGCCGCATCCAATCCTGAAAACCCCAGTACACTGGGTGCAAACAGAAAGGTGATGCCGACAATAAGGTCCACGGCCAGGTGAAATTTATAGGGTAGAACGCGCCAAATTCCCAAATGGTGGTCGGTCAGAACTGTCAGGACAAAGGCGGCGACGCCGGTGACAACCGAAAGCCACAGCGCCATCGGGTTGGACTGACCCAATCCCAGCAGGAATGGCAGTGTCATCAGGGCAATGGCAACCGGGTAGTCCAGATACGCGTGGACAGAGCGGGTAACGAAACGCAGGGACATAGGATTTTCCTCTTTTCAATCAGTGATGAAAGAAAGATAGAAAGCCTGACCCGAACGCTGAATTCTCGATCGTTTCAAAAATCTTGCAGATCGTACAGAACTCTTGGCGTATTAGTGCATGGATCTGTATGCGGCTGGCGACAAGCCGACCTGCTTCTTGAAAACACGGGAAAACGCGGCCTCAGAGGCATATCCAACTTCGGCTGCTGCATCTGCCACGTTCCATCGTGCCTCTGTAAGGCCATGGCACGCAATCTGCATGCGCCAGTCGGTGAGGTATTGCATCGGCGTCGTGCCCATCTTCTGGGCAAACAACTGAGAGAAGGCTGTGCGCGACATGCCGGATTCGCGTGCCAGTGTTGCAACGCTCCAGTCTTGCGCTGGCGCTTGGTGGAACGCCGTCAAAGCGCGTGAGATGCGCGTATCCGCAAAGCCCGCAAGGGCGGTGTCCTGCGGGCTTTGCCGTTCCAAGTAGGTTCGGATCGCCTGCGCAAACAGAACTTCGGACAGCTTCAGTGCGATCAGATCGCCGCCAATACGGGCCCCAGACACTTCGGATCCGATCATGCGCAGGGTCGATTCCATCCACGATCCGGCCTCTTCACCATAATTCTCGATCAGGATGTAGGGTGGCAGGCGGTCGATCAGCATATGCCCGGTGCCTTTTCGCCCTGCTGGGCCGGTGAAAGAAAAATGGCCGCAGATCAGTTGCGTGTCCCGGTCCTCGTCTGCACCGCCATAGACAAGGACGCCATCGCCCTTGTAGCCGGCAATCTCAAGAACCTGTTCCAGAGGAAGCGCATCCGGTGGCCTGACCTCGGCACACAACAACGCATGTGGCGCCCCATGAGGGATCAGGATCAGATCCCCCTGCCGCAGCCTCAACGTTTCTCCGGTGGATGAGACATGGACCTTGAGCTCACCCCGTTGAACAAAATGAAACCGCGCGACGTTTTCGAATTCCGGCACCTGAATACCAAAAGGTGGTGTGAACGAGGTGCGGAAGTAGAACGTGCCACGCAGGGACAGACGGGTGAGAATATCGCTGAGAAGGTCCAACATGCGGTGAAGATACGGGAACTGATCCGATCGTCCAGATCACGGAACGCTTTGCACGACAATTTGCACGATCTGCAACAAAAACCCCGCCGAAGCGGGGTTTTGCAAGTTATTACGAGCGGACCAGCTTTTCGTAATCTTCTGCGATTTCGCGGGTCAGGTCGCCGACTTCGAAAGTGTAATCTCCGATTTGCCCGACCGGAGTGACCTCGGCCGCGGTTCCGGTCAGCCAGCACTGTTCGAAATCAGCCATTTCTTCGGGCTTGATGCGCCGCTCATGCACAGTGATGCCTTTATCCTTCAGCATCTGAATGATGGTCTGACGGGTGATGCCATTCAGGAAGCAATCCGCCAGCGGGGTGTGAACCTCTCCATCCTTGACGAAGAACACGTTGGCACCTGTTGCCTCGGCCACGTAACCACGCCAGTCCATGAACAGCGCGTCCGAGCATCCCTTGGCTTCGGCCTTGTGCTTGGAAATGGTGCAGATCATGTAAAGGCCCGCTGCCTTGGCGTGGACCGGGATGGTTTCCGGGCTGGGGCGTTTCCATTCGGCGATGTCCAGTTTTGCGCCCTGCATCTTGGCGTCGCCGTAATAGGCGCCCCAGGGCCAGACCGCGATGGCCATCCGTACCGGGTTGCGGGCCGACGCCACGCCCATGTCTTCGCCAGACCCGCGCCAGACCAATGCGCGGACATAGGCATCCTGAAGGCCACTGGCTTTCAGGGTCTCTTCCTTGGCCGCTTCAATCTGATCGACGGTGTAAGGCATCGGCATGTCCAGCGCCTCGGCGCTGGCGATAAGACGTTCGGAATGTTCGCGGCTTTTGAAAATCTTGCCGTTATAAGCCCGTTCGCCCTCGAACACGGATGAGGCATAGTGCATCGCGTGGGTCAGAATATGCACATTGGCATCGCGCCAGGGCACCAGCTTACCATCCATCCAGATGACACCGTCACGATCATCATACCCCGCCATGCGAAACCTCCTGAACCGGGTTAAATTTCCGATTGTTGCGCTACTTAGGTCCGATGCGGACACAATGTTGCGCAAAAACTGCGATTCGATACCGCTCCGCCCTTGGAATGTCAATAACGCTGACATAAAGTCAAACCCGAGTAACGAATGAGGCATGATATGTCCGAAATCCGCCCAGCCCCGCGATATGGGGGCGAGAGCCTGTTGTTTTTGACGGATGAACAGTTGCGCCAGGGGATCGAGGCCATGTTCTTTGCCTATCGCGGCTTTACCGCGGATCCTGATCGTATCCTGTCCGAGATGGCCTATGGCCGCGCCCATCACCGCGCGATCCATTTTATCAACCGTGCTCCGGGCACCACGGTGAACAATTTGCTGGCGATCCTCGGGGTTACAAAACAGTCTCTGAACAGGGTTCTTCGGACATTGATCGAGGATGGTCTGGTGGAAAGCCGGGTCGGAACCGTGGATAAACGCGAACGGCACCTATTTCTGACGGAAAAGGGCGAAACGTTGGAGGCCACGTTGTCAGATGCGCAACGAACAAGAATGCGCGCAGCCTTCAAGGATGCCGGTCCCGAGGCCGTGGCCGGGTTTCGCAAAGTACTTGAAGCAATGATGGATGCTGATATGCGTCATGCCTATACGAAATTGCGGGATACGAGTTCATGAGCGAAATGGATGCCCATCTGCTGATTGTTGATGATGACGAACGCATTCGCGATCTGCTCAAGAAATTCCTGATGCGAAACGGGTTTCTGGTGACAGCGGCACGGGATGCGGCCCATGCGCGGCGGGTTCTGTCGGGATTGGATTTCGACATGATCGTCATGGATGTGATGATGCCGGGCGAAGATGGCGTCAGCCTGACCAGATCGCTGCGTGACACCCATACGACACCGATCCTGTTGTTGACCGCCAAGGGCGAGACCGAGCATCGGATTGCAGGGCTTGAAGCCGGCGCGGATGATTATCTTGCTAAACCTTTCGAGCCGAAAGAGCTGTTGCTGCGGATCAATGCGATCCTGCGCCGGATGCCGGAAACCCCGGCCGAGGAAACAGCGGCGAAGATCCTGCATCTTGGTCCCATCCGGTATGACATTGAACGTGGTGAGATGTGGCAAGGCGAAATGCCGGTCCGCCTGACGGCAACCGAAAGCCAGCTGATGAAAATTTTCTCGGCCCAACCTGGCGAGCCGATCAGCCGTGCAAAACTGGTGGAAGATCTGGGCCGGGACAAAGGTCAGGCGCAGGAACGTGCCGTGGACGTCCAGATCACCCGCCTGCGCCGGAAGATCGAACAGGACCCGAAACAGCCCCGGTATCTGCAGACAGTCCGGGGCGCAGGCTATATGCTGGCGCCCGATTGAATGGGCCGCTGCGCGGCGATTAATGCCTTCGGCGAGGATATTTTTAGCCAGATGAAGATGGGATCCCGATGAAAACCGCCCTTTTGACACATGCCGATTGCCTTGGACATGTCACACCCCAGGGTCATCCGGAACAGGTGGCGCGGCTGGAGCATATCCTGTACGCGCTGGAGGGGCTGGATCTGAAGCGCGTGACCGCTCCGCTGGCGGCAGACGATGATTTGCTGCGTGTTCATCCCGAAAGCCATATCCGCGACATCAGATCGTCGCGCCCCACTGACGGGTTTGCGCAGATCGACGGGGACACCTTCATGTCGCCGGGTTCCGTGGATGCGGCCTATCGCGCGGCGGGTGCGGCAGTGCGCGCCGTTGATCTGGTTTTGGGCGGTGAGGCGCCGAACGCCTTTTGTGCCATTCGCCCGCCTGGGCACCATGCCGAAGCCGAGAAAGCCATGGGGTTCTGCCTGTTTGGCAACGCGGCGCTGGCTGCGAAACACGCGCTGGATTACCACGGGCTGAAGCGGGTCGCTGTGGTCGATTTCGACGTTCATCATGGCAACGGCACGCAGGACCTGCTGTGGGATGAAGATCGGGCCCTTGTGATCACCAGCCAGCAAATGCCGTTATGGCCCGGATCAGGCCGCCCGGACGAGGCAGGCGCTTACGATAACGTTCTGAATATCCCGCTGGCCCCGGGCACCGGCGGGGCTGAGATGCGATCCGCCTATGAAACGCAGGCCTTTCCGCGCCTGCGGGCATTCCGGCCGGAGCTGATCATCATCTCGGCCGGGTTCGATGCGCATCAGGACGACCCTCTGGCCAATCTCAACTGGTCGACTGGCGATTTCGCCTGGATCACGGCAGAGCTGTGCGGGATAGCCGATGAGGTGTGTCAGGGCCGTATCGTCTCGACTCTGGAGGGCGGGTATGATCTGAACGCACTGGCCGAGGCGACACGCGCCCATGTGGAAGAACTGATGAAGGCAGCACGATGACCGATACCCCAGTTGAGCAGATGACATTCGAGCAGGCCATGAAAGAGCTTGAGACCGTGGTTGGTCAGCTTGAGCGCGGCGACGTGGCGCTGGATCAGTCGATTGCGCTTTATGAACGCGGGGCCGCTTTGAAAAAGCGTTGCGAGGACGAGTTGAAGCGGGCCGAGGAAAAAGTGGCCGCGATCACTCTGGACGCGAATGGCCAACCGACCGGGACCACACCTGTCGAAGGTCAGTAAATGTTTCAGGAAAGACTGGCGCAGGACGCGGCGCGCCTTCAGGATCATTTTGACCTGATAATGGGCGCGCTGGACGATCTGGATGTGACACGGGCAATGGCCTACGCCACCCGGGGCGGTAAACGGCTGCGCGGGTTTCTGGTTCTGGAAAGTGCGCGCCTGCACCAAATCGACGAGTCCCGCGCGATCTGGCCCGCGACCGCGATCGAGGCCCTGCACGCCTATTCGCTGGTTCACGACGATCTGCCCTGCATGGATGACGACGATCTGCGGCGCGGACGCCCCACAGTGCATGTGAAATGGGATGAAGGCACGGCTGTACTTGCCGGGGACGCGCTGCAAACACTGGCCTTTGAGCTGTGTACCCGGCCCGAGGTTGGAGACGCAGACGTTCGCGTTGATCTGGCACTGACACTGGCCAGGGCAAGCGGTGCGCAAGGTATGGTTTTGGGGCAGGCGCTTGATATTGCGGCGGAAACCGCTTCTGAGCCTCTGACGCTGAATGCGATAACACGGCTTCAGGGCGGCAAAACGGGCGCTTTGATCGAATGGTCCGCCTGTGCGGGTGCGCGTCTGGCGAAAGCGGATCCAGAGCCCTTGCGCCAATATGCCCGGGCCCTTGGTCTTGCTTTTCAGATTGCAGACGACATCCTTGATATTGAAGGTGATGCGACAAAGGCAGGCAAACGTCTTCAGAAAGATGCGGATGCGGGAAAGGCCACTTTCGTATCGCTTCTGGGTTTGGATGCTGCCAGAACCCGCGCCAGTGAACTTGTTGATCAGGCCTGTGCCGCACTGGACGGGTATGGCCCGACGGCAGAAACCTTGAAGGAAGCCGCTCGCTTCGTTATTGCCCGGGACAGCTAAGCCAGGAACGCGCCAAATGTCTGACCGCCCCAAAACGCCCCTGCTGGACCTTGTGAACCGCCCCGCTGATCTCAAGCGGTTCTCGGACGCGCAGCTGCATCAGGTTGCGCAGGAATTGCGGGCCGAGACGATTTCGGCGGTTTCTGTGACCGGCGGGCATCTGGGCGCGGGTCTGGGTGTTGTGGAACTGACAACCGCGCTGCACGCTGTTTTCGACACGCCGCGCGACAAGATCATCTGGGATGTGGGCCATCAGTGCTATCCGCACAAAATCCTGACCGAACGGCGCGACCGCATTCGCACGCTGCGCATGAAAGATGGCCTGAGCGGTTTTACCAAGCGCAGCGAAAGCCCCTATGACCCGTTTGGCGCCGCGCATTCCAGCACTTCGATCAGTGCGGCACTGGGTTTTGCCGTCGCGCGTGATCTGGGCGGTGTAACCCCTGAAGGGTTGGGTGACGCGATTGCCGTGATCGGTGATGGATCGATGTCCGCAGGCATGGCCTTTGAGGCGATGAATAACGCAGGTCACCTGAAGAAACGCCTGATCGTCATTCTGAATGACAATGAGATGAGCATCGCCCCCCCTGTTGGTGCCCTGTCCAGCTATCTGTCCCGAATCTACGCCGAGGCGCCATTCCACGATCTGAAAGCCGCCGCAAAGGGCGCTGTTTCACTTTTGCCCGAACCGTTCCGCGAAGGGGCCAAACGCGCTAAGGAAATGCTGAAAGGTATGGCCGTGGGCGGGACCCTGTTCGAAGAGCTCGGGTTTTCCTATCTCGGGCCTATTGATGGGCATGACCTGGATCAGCTGTTGCCGGTTCTGCGCACCGTCAAGGCGCGGGCAACCGGGCCGATCCTGATCCACGTCTTGACCAAGAAGGGCAAAGGGTACGCACCAGCCGAACAGGCCCGCGACAAAGGCCACGCGACAGCCAAATTCGATGTGGTTACGGGCGAGCAGAAAAAGGCCCCTTCAAACGCCCCTTCTTACACGTCTGTCTTTGGCAGGGCTCTGGTGGATGCCGCCGCGCGCGATGACAAGATCGTTGCGGTGACTGCCGCGATGCCAGATGGCACCGGGTTGGGCCTGTTTGCCGAACGGTACCCGTCGCGCTGTTTCGATGTGGCGATTGCCGAGCAGCACGGCGTGACCTTCTCGGCTGCGCTGGCGGCAGGGGGGATGAAGCCATTCTGCGCCATGTATTCGACCTTTCTGCAGCGGGGGTACGACCAGGTTGTGCATGACGTCGCAATCCAGCGCTTGCCCGTTCGGTTTGCCATTGACCGCGCGGGTTTGGTGGGGGCTGACGGTGCCACCCATGCCGGGTCGTTCGATATTGCCTATTTGGCCAATCTGCCGGGCATGGTCGTCATGGCCGCCGCGGATGAGGCGGAATTAATGCACATGGTGGCAACCGCTGTCGCGCATGATGAAGGGCCGATTGCCTTCCGCTATCCGCGCGGCGAAGGTGTCGGAGTGGACTTGCCCGAACGCGGTGAGGTACTGGAGATCGGCAAAGGCCGCATGATCCGGAAAGGCGCGCGCGTCGCACTTTTGTCTTTTGGCACGCGGCTGGCTGAAGTTCAGAAAGCAGCCGAGTCTCTGACCGCCAAAGGCATTAGCCCAACAATCGCAGACGCCCGCTTTGCCAAGCCGCTGGATCGCGATCTGATCCTGAATCTGGCTGCGGATCATGAGGCGTTGATCACCATCGAAGAAGGCGCTGTTGGCGGGTTTGGCAGCCATGTGGCACAGCTTCTGGCGGATGAGGGTGTTTTTGATCGGGGCTTGAAATACCGCTCGATGGTCTTGCCTGACATCTTCATCGATCAGGCCAGCCCCGCGGACATGTATGCCGTTGCGGGTATGAATGCCGAGCAGATCGAAGCCAGGGTGCTGGATGTTCTGGGCGTAACCTCGATCGGTGAAAAGCGCGCGTAATAGCGGCGTTGAGACGCCCGCTTTTGGTTTCGACGCTTTTACAAGCAGGAGGCCGACAATCCAGAACAGAGCGGGAATGCCAAGCGCCACCCGGGTCCTTCATTGCGATTTTCTGGTCCTGACCCGAACGGTCTTTGCTTCAAAAGTGACTTGAGACGACAAATCACTGATACCAACCGCCCTTTGGATTGTCCGTTGCCCATTCCCTTAAAGAGATCAAGGAGATTGTTCTGGGGCGCATATGCGCGAAAGAAACGTTGATCTGACAGACCGGGGCGCTGTTACCCGTGATAGGCAGCCACTGTCTTGAGTTGCGAAAAGCCATAAAGCGCCTCAAAGCCTTTCTCGCGGCCATGGCCGGATTTGCCCACGCCGCCAAATGGCAGTTCAACGCCGCCACCTGCCCCATAGTTGTTGAGGAACACCTGACCCGCGTGCAGCCCTTTTGCCAACCGCATCTGCCGCGCACCGTCACGTGTCCAGACGCTGGCGACAAGACCGTAGTCAGTGCTATTGGCTATATTTAGAGCCTGTTCTTCGGTGTCGAACGGGATCAGAACCTGGACCGGGCCGAAGATTTCATCACGGGCGAGCGGGTGATCCGGTGGCACGTCCGCAAACAAGGTGGGCCGGATATAAGCCCCGGTTTCCGGCGCATCCTTTGTGATCATCCCTTTTGCCGCAACGGTCAGATCGGCGCCTTTGTCCAGAAAGCTGTTTACGATCTGCTTTTGCCGGTCCGAGATCAGTGGTCCAACGCGAAGATCCTGCATCGCGGGTCCAACGCTGAGCTGTTCATAGGCCTCGGCCATGCGGGATTTGACCTGATCATAGACGCCGCGCTGTACCAGAATGCGGGACGAGGCCGAACAGGTCTGTCCTGCGTTCTGAATGCCCGCATTCACCAGAAACGGCAGGGCGGCATCCAAATCGGCATCGTCAAAAACCAGCTGCGGGGATTTTCCGCCCAGTTCCAGTGTCACAGGCACAACGTTTCGCCCTGCGGCCTGCTGCACCAATGCACCCGTGGCCACCGAACCAGTAAACGAGATATGGTTGACCCCCGGATGCCCGGATAATGCGGCACCGGCCTCGGCCCCCAGGCCGGGCACAACATTCAGCGCACCTGCTGGCAGACCCGCTTGCTGTGCAAGATGGGCAAAGGCCAGCGCGGTCAGACAGGCCTCTTCCGCCGGTTTCAGAACACAGGCGTTGCCCATGGCCACCGCGGCCCCGACCGAGCGCCCGATAATCTGCATCGGATAGTTCCAGGGCACGATGTGGCCTGTCACCCCATGGGGTTCGCGCAGTGTATAGACGGTGTAGCCATCGAGATAGGGAATGGTCTCACCCATCACCTTGTCCGCTGCACCCCCGTAGAACTCACAATAGCGCGCCAGCGCGATGGCATCGGCGCGGGCCTGCGTCAGGGGCTTGCCCACATCCATCGCCTCAAGCCGCGCCAGATCGTCCACCCGTTCCAGCACCAGCTGACCCAGCCGGGTCAGGATGCGGCCGCGCTCCAAGGCCGTCTTGCGCCCCCAGTCGCCCTTTAGCGCAGATCTGGCGGCGGCGACCGCCGCGTCAATATCCACACCCGAGCCGCGCGGGATCCTGCATATCTCGGTCCCGTCTGACGGGTTGGTCAAAGGCAATGAGTCGCCTGATGTCGCAGGTATCCAGTTTCCGCCAATCAGGCACAGGGTGGGATCAAACCAGAGTGGTTGGGTCATTTTGGCCTCCGTTCAGGCTCTAACAAATGGTTTTACGCCAATAACTTCCCGATTTCAGGCAATTGGGGCGCGGCGGCGATCAGGGTTTGCGTGTAGGGATGCTGCGGGTCCGAGAATACCTGTTCGGTCTTGCCATGTTCGACAATTCGTCCGGATTGCATCACCAGAACATGATCGGTGATGGTGCGCACCACACTCAGATCGTGGCTGATGAACAGGTAAGTCAGATCATAAGCCTCGCAGAGTTCGGCAAGCAGATCGAGGATTTGGGCGCGCACCGATACGTCGAGGGCTGAAACCGCCTCATCGAACAGGATCAGTTCCGGCCGAATGATCAGAGCGCGGGCAATAGCGATCCGCTGGCGTTGCCCGCCCGAAAACTCGTGAATGTATTTGCCCGCATCATCAGGGCCGAGGCCCACTGCCGTCAGCATCTCTGCAATCCGGTCCTGGCGTTCGGACCCCTTTGGTGGCGTTTCCAACAGGTGAAAAGGTTCTGTAATCAGGCGCGCGACACGGTGGCGGGGATTGAAGCTGCCATAGGGATCCTGAAACACGACCTGCATCTTGCGACGTACCGCAAGGTTGGGCCTGTGGCCGGTGAAAACCGGCTGACCATCCAGCATAATCTGACCAGATTGGATCTCTTCCAACCCTAAAATAGCCCGTGTTAGGGTCGATTTTCCGCAACCGGACTCGCCCACCAGCCCTAAACGCTCCCCTCGGTTGAGGGTAAAGCTGACACCATCCACCGCGCGGTGGTGGCGCGGCGCATCCAGCAGACCTTTGCGGGGAAGGCGGTAATCCCGGACGACCTGCGAAACCTCCAGAAGCGGGCGTTGCTGTGTAGGTTCAGGCAGGGTGACCTGATGACCCGAAGCTTCGAACAACATACGGGTATAGGGGTGCTGCATATCTCGAAACAGGTTTCGCGTCGCGCCACTTTCGACGACCTCGCCGTGACGCATGACGACAATCTGATCGGCCATGTCCGAGACCACAGCCAGATCATGGGTGATCATCAGCAGGCCCATATCATATTCGCGAACCAGCCCTTTCAGCAGATCAAGGATCTGCGCCTGCGTGGTGACATCCAGCGCCGTGGTCGGCTCATCCGCGATCAAAAGCCTGGGACGCAATGCGATGGCCATTGCGATGACGACACGCTGACGCTGCCCGCCCGACAGCTCATGCGGATAGCGCGACAGAGGAAACCTGTCGGGCGGCAGTCCAACCCGCGTGAGCACCTCGGCAGCGCGGGTCCGGGCCTGAGCAGGAGGCATCGCCTTGTGGATCAGGATGGTCTCCATCACCTGATCGCCGATGGTTTTCACCGGGTTGAGCGCGGTCATCGGTTCCTGAAACACCATCCCGATAGACGCGCCACGCAAGGCGCACATCTCGGCCTCGGATTGGGTCAGCAGGTTAGTGCCGTCCAGTCGGATCGCGCCGTCTGCCGTTGCCCCGTTTGGCAGAAGCTGCATCACAGCCAGTGCTGTCATGGATTTGCCCGAACCACTTTCACCTGTCACCGCCACGATCTGGCCTGGATCGATAGACAGGTTCACCCGTTTCAGGATCGGCACCCCGTGGATCGATAGGGACAGGTTTTCGACTTGCAGCAACGTCATGCCCGCGCCACCCTGATCCTTGGATCCAACCAGTCGCGCAGACCATCACCCAGCAGGTTCAAACCCAGCACGGTGACAATGATGGCCATGCCCGGAATCAGAGCCAAATGCGGGGCAAAACTGACCATTGTCTGCGCGTCCGCAAGCATACGGCCCCAACTGGGTGTCGGCGGCTGCGCACCCAAACCGACATAGGACAGACCCGCCTCGGCCAGTATGCCCAATGAAAATTGGATGGTACCCTGAACGATCAGCAGGTTGGCAACATTGGGCAGGATATGTTCGGCTGAAATCCGTGCTGCGCCTTTGCCCGACACACGGGCGGCAAGTATGAACTCGCGCTCCCACAGCGACAATGCGGCCCCGCGGGTGATGCGGGCGAAGACGGGGATGTTGAAAATACCGATCGCAATGATCGCGTTGATGGCACCGGCACCGAACACAGCCGTTATCAGGATGGCGATGACCAGTGAGGGAAAGGCAAAGACCAGATCGTTGCCACGCATGATCACCTCATCCAACCACGATCCTTTGCGCGCGGCGGCTGTCAGGCCAAGGGGTACGCCCAGCGCCATGCCGATTCCCACAGCCACCAGAGCCACCGCAATCGACGTGCGTGCACCGACCATGATCATCGAGAGCATGTCGCGGCCGAAGTGATCCGTCCCGAACCAGTGCCGTGCATCGGGCGTCTGAAGTTTGTTGGGGATATCCAGCGCGGCATAGTCGTAGGGTGTCCAGACAAACGAGATCAGCGCCGCCAGCACCACCAGCGACGACAGCGCCGCGCCCAGAATCAGGTTGCGGCTCATGACCGGCTCCTCAACCGTGGGTCAACGGCTGCGTAGGCCAGATCCACCAGAAAATTCACGGTGATCACCGCAAAGACCAGCAGCATCACCACCGATTCAACCACGATCAGATCGCGGGCCGAAATGGCCTGAAACACCAACCGCCCGAGGCCCGGCAGGTAGAACACCTGTTCGATGATGATCGACCCGGCCAGCAGGAAGGAAAACTGCAAGCCGATGATCGTCAGCACGGGGATCAGCGCGTTCCGCACCCCATGCCGCCACAGAGCCTGACGACGCGACAATCCCTTGGCCCGCGCGGTGCGCATGAAATCCTCACCCAGAATATCCAGCAGCGCTGATCGCATAACGCGGGCCAGGATCGCGGCCTGAGGAAGGGCCAACGCAATGGCGGGCAAAGTCAGCGAACGCAGCCCCGCCCAAAGGCCCTCGCCCCAGCCAACAAACCCACCGGCATTGAACCAGCGCAGGTTTATGGCGAAGATCAGCACCAGCATCATCGCGAACCAGAAATTGGGCACAGCGATACCAAGCTGTGTCGCCCCCATCACCGCCAGATCCCCGGGCTTGCCCCGGCGCGCGGCGGCATAGATCCCGGCAGGAAAGGCGATCAGCGTGGACAGCGTGAGCGCATACAAAGCCAAGGGCAACGATACCCACAGCCGGTCCGCAATCATCTGCGACACCGGTGTGCGATAGGTGTACGAGGTGCCGAAATCTCCGGCTACCATCCCTCCGACCCAGTTGAAATACCGCTGCACCCTGGATCCATCCAGACCCAGTTCAGCCCGCAGCGCGGCCAACGTATCCTCCTGCGCGTTGACACCCAGCATGAACGATGCCGGGTCCCCCGGTGCGACCTCGATCACGGCGAAGATGACCACCGAGGCGACGGCAAGGCTGGCAAGCAATGAGATCAGTCGTTTAAGGGTATAGCGAAGCATTGAGGCCACGTTAGGGTCTCAGCCGTCACGGGTCCAGCATCTACGGCATCGGCAGACCGGCAAATGGCGCTGCGCAACCTTTGTTCCTTTCCGCCTGTCAATCCGAATGCAGAACCTGACCCCGATTTTCACCATGTTTGTTGCGCGTTTTTTCGATTTCGCACGTTCCGAGTTTTGCTACACTTGTTCGAACCGTTTCCGCAGGCCAGAGCGGCCAAGGAGCAATCCGGGCCGAACCAGGATTTACTGATAGTGTAGCGCTCATGCTGACAGAAAATAGAATTGAGATCGGGTTTCTGCTGTTCGATGGCTTTCCGATGGCTTGCCTGACCTCGGTCATCGAACCGCTGCGCGCTGCAAATGAGATCGCCGGGCAAGAGGCATTTCGCTGGTCTCTTGTGGCGGAAAACGGGGGAAAGGTCAGCTCCAGCGCTCATGTGCGTTTTGAGGCTGAACGCAACCTCGCAGACTGTAAGCCGATTGATATTCTGTTCCTGCTCAGCAGTCCGACCTCGGGCTTCAGAAACCCGACCCAGGGGAATGGTGCGTTGAGGGCTTTGTCACGCCACGGGACAATTCTGGGCGGTATCAGCGGCGGCGTTTTCCCGCTCGTGCGGTCGGGAGTCATGACTGGCCATCCGGTATCGGTGCACTGGTGCTACGAAGCCGCGTTTCTGGCCGAGTTTCCACAGATCGATGCAAGGCGCGAAGTGATCGTGTCGGATGCCACGCGGTATACAGCGGCCGGGGCGGCGGCCGCGTTTGATCTGGCCCTGCATCTGATTCAGGACCGGTTGGGCGGCGAAGTCGCGCATGAGGTGGCCTGCTGGTTCCAGCATCCGATGATGCGAGGGGAAGGTGTTCAACAACAGGTGCCCAGTGCAAGCAAACCTGCCACGGGTGAAAAGCTGCCGCCGCTTGTGGCCCGATGTGTCGACCTGTTCGCAAGCCGTATCGGCAATCCAATCTCGATCGCGGACATAGCGGATCAAACGGGCGTCACCCCCCGCCAGATCGAGCGCGCCTTCAAACAGGCCACAGGGCAAAGCCCCAGCCATTATTTCCGGTCCATGCGGATGAAGGCGGCCCGTCAGATGGTTGTCTATACCAAGGACCCTATTGCCGACATCGCTGCGGCCATCGGATACAGCTCGGTCACGCCTTTGGTGACACACTATCGGTCCGCCTTTGGTTTGAGCCCCAGCGAGGACCGGCGACGGATCAACCGGTTTCGGGTCGAAGACAACGCCCCGCTGCCCTCAAGCTGACCTTGCCTTCAAAGCGCCGATTTCATTGCGGCCACAATCGCATGATGCAGTGACCCGGCAGACGATCTTGGCCCGTAGACACTGAACAAACCAGAAGCACGGCACAGGACGAAACATCCCAGGTGATGGATTGACGTGCGGGATGCGGCACCGACCGCCATTTTTCGGCAATCCAGACTGCTTAGCAATTCCAGCACTGCCAACACGCCCTCTCCGTCCAGATCAAACCTGACCCATGCGTCTGTCTGTTCGGAAACCGATGCGTTATCCCCAGTGCTTTCTTTCACCAGATGCGCCAGATCTTCATGCGTCTCAAAGGGCGCTTCTATCATCCATTGATCAGGCCCGGTCCAGAAGGCTACGATCGGCCCGCCGGTAAACTTACCAACGCCAGGCGTTTCCACTCCGATCAATTGGGATACGACGTTTCGGGTCTTGTTTTCCCGACCCAGCCGAGCGGCGACCGAGGCCAGCGCCACATCCGGAGTTTCGGTACAGGTCACGCTTCCGACCCTGTCGATCTTGGGTTCGGTTTCACCCAGCGCGGTTATTGCTTCAAGATCATGCACGGAGCCGTTCTCCCTCGGGGTCGACGAAATGGGCCGAGACGATTTCAACCTCGACCGTCAGATCGGTCACTGGCGACACAAGGCGCATCTTTTCACCCTGACGTGTCATGCCGTTTTTCAAAAAGCCAAGGCCGATATGGCTGTCCAGCGACGGCGAAAATGCTGCCGATGTGACATAGCCCTGATCATGGGCAGCATCCACGGGACCCGTGGCATTCATCAGATGCCCTCCGGCGGTTACCTTGTCGCCAGCGTTCACAGGCTTGATGCCAACCATCATCAAAGCATCTGGTTCGTTCAGCCCTTCACGCTCGGACAGGACTGAGCCGATGCTGTCTTTCTTCTTGGATACCATCCGACCCATTCCAAGGTTCAGGGCGGTGGTGGTTCCGTTCAACTCGTTGCCTGCGGCGTGACCCTTTTCGATCCGCATGACGCCCAGCGCTTCGGTGCCGTAGGGTATGACATCGAACTCTTCACCTTCCTGCATCAAACGCCGCATCAGCGCGTCGCCGTATCGCGATGGAACCGCGATTTCAAAGGCCAATTCGCCCGAGAAGGAAATCCGGAACAACCGCGCGCGCAACCCGCCGCATACGGTGATGTTGCCGCAAGCCATGAACGGGAAGCCTTCGTTCGAGATGTCGAACTCGGGATCCACGATCTTTTGCAGAAGTTTGCGCGAATTGGGCCCGGCTACCGCGTATTGTGCCCAGGCTTCGGTGGTCGAGATCAGCTGTACATCCATGTCCGGGAACAGGCATTGCCGGACAAATTCCATATGCTGGTAGACCTTGACCGCATTCGCGGTTGTGGTGGTGACCACGAAATGATCCTCGGCCAGACGCGCGGCGGTACCGTCATCCATCGCAATTCCGTCTTCGCGCAACATCAGCCCATAGCGGGTTTTGCCGACGGCCAGTTTAGCAAATCCGTTGCAATAGACCCTGTTCAGGAAATCCGCCGCATCCGCACCCTGAACATCAATCTTTCCAAGCGTGGTGCAGTCGCACACCCCGACCGAGGCACGGGTCTGGCGCACCTCACGGTCCACGGACTCGCGCCAATGGGTTTCACCGGGCAGCGGGAACCACTGTGCGCGCAGCCAATTGCCGACCTCGACAAACACCGCGCCACGTTCCTTGGCCCAGTAATGTGACGGGGTCAGGCGGGTTGGATGAAACTCTTTGCCTTTCATCCGACCAGCAAAGGTTGCAATCGGAACGGGCGTATAGGGCGGGCGGAAGATCGTTGTGCCGGTTTCCGGAATGGACTTACCTGCAAGTTCGGCCATGATCGCAAGCCCGCCCATGTTCGAGGTCTTGCCCTGATCGGTGGCCATGCCCAAGGTGGTATAGCGTTTCAAGTGCTCGACCGAACGGAACCCTTCCTGATGGCTGAGCTTCACATCCTTGACGGTCACGTCGTTCTGCTGATCCAGCCACGCGCGGCTGCAACCCTGAACATACCAGAACGGTGTCTGCGAGATCGGGGTATCCTCGGCCTTAGGCAGATCGGGCAGCGGGCCTTTCAGGCCCAGCGCTTGCGCCGCGCCTTCTGCCCCGGATTGCAGGGCGCCATGGGTGGACATCACACCATTTGCCGCCCCCGCGACGGACAGCCCAGGCGGCAAGTCCGCGCCGGGGACAAAGGCCGCCAGATCGTCGTTCCACGCGGGACGCCCTCGTTGATGGCAGGTCAGATGCACGTTGGGGTTCCAGCCACCCGAGACGCCAAGCGCCCCGCAGTCCAGCGTGCGCGACGACCCGTCTGCCAGCTCAACCTCGACAAAGGTCAGCCCCAGTCGGCCTTTGGTGTCCCTGACCTGCGCGCCCCGCAGAACTTCATAGTCATGGCTGGTCGGAGCGTCGTCACGAACGTCGACGACGGCAGCAATCCTGATACCTTTTGCGTGCAGATCCGCAGCTGTGCGGTGGCCGTCATCGTTGTTCGTAAAGATGGCGACACGTTGCGCCGCCGTGGTTGCAAACCGATTGGCATAGGTGCGCAGAGCACTTGCCAGCATGATGCCAGGCCTGTCGTTGTTTTCAAACGCGATGGGCCGCTCGGTCGCGCCAGCGCATAACAGGGCGCGTTTGGCGTAGATGCGCCAGAGTATCTGGCGCGGTTTACCGGAAGGCAGAGAAGCAAGATGATCGCCCGTCCGCTCAACCGCACCATAGATGCCGTGATCAAAGGCACCGATCACGGTCGTGCGCGGCATCAGGCGGACGTTGGGCATTGCTGACAGTTCAGCGACACTCTGCTTAACCCAATCGGTCGAATCGTCATCGTTCAGCGAAAAGGTTTCACTGTTGAGCCGCCCACCAAGTGCGAAATCCTCATCCGCAAGAATGACCTCGGAACCGGCCCGGCCCGCAGTCAGTGCCGCCATCAATCCGGCTGGACCCGCGCCGATAATCAGCAGATCGCAATGCCGGAACCCCTTGTCATACTCATCGGGATCTTCCTGCATCGACAATGACCCAAGACCGGCCGCGCGGCGGATCATCGGCTCGTACAGCTTTTCCCAGAACGCGGCAGGCCACATGAAGGTTTTGTAGTAGAACCCCGCCGTCAGAAAGGTCGAGAATCTGTCGTTGATTGCCAGAGCATCGAATTTCAGGCTGGGCCAGCGGTTTTGGGAATGGGCTTCAAGCCCCTCGAACATCTCAACGGTCGTGGCACGGGTGTTGGGTTCCTGACGGTTGCCGGTGCGCAGCTCGACAAGGGCGTTGGGTTCTTCCGAACCGGCAGTCAGCACGCCACGCGGGCGATGGTATTTGAACGACCGGCCCATCAGGCGCACGCCATTGGCCAGAAGGGCCGAGGCCAGCGTATCGCCCGGATGCGCAGTGTAACTGCGGTTGTCGAATTTGAAATTCAGGGTTTTGGTGCGGTCGATCTGACCGCCGCTCAGCCTGTTGTCTTGAGTCATTTGGAGCGCCCCTGTGCCCGGGCCACGTCACGGGCCAGTTCCACTTTGGAAATCTCATGTGTCGCGGTATTGCGGGTCACGACCAACCAGGAACGGTCGCCCCCCTCGTGGAACCACAACTCGCGGTGTTCGCCAGCTGGATTGTCGCGCAGATAGGCGTAGTCAAAAAACGCTTCGGCGGCATCTTCGGCCTGCCAATCGGGCCTGTTGATCAGCGAAGCGTCTCCCAGATAGACGAATTCGGAACTGTCACGCGGGCCCAGCAAGGGGTGATGGATGATCATGGTGCTGCTCCCCTCAGTGCAGGTTGGGCTGGTTGCCCATACCTTTTTCGTCGATCATGCGGCCAGTGCGGAACCGGTCGAACCGGTAGGCGGTGGCCGTCGGGTGCGGTTCATCCTTTGCCAGCAGATGCGCAAAACAATACCCCGACGCCGGAGTTGCCTTGAACCCGCCGTAACACCAGCCGCCGTTGAAATAGAGGCCATCGATGCCGGTCCGGTCGATGATGGGCGATCCATCCATGGACATATCCATGATCCCGCCCCACATCCGCAGCAGGCGCGCGCGACCGATCATCGGCATCAGGGCCATGCCGCCCTCGCAGACATCTTCGACCACGGGCAGGTTGCCGCGTTGTGCGTACGAATTGTACCCGTCGATATCGCCACCAAAGACCAGTCCGCCCTTGTCGGACTGGCTGACATAGAAATGCCCCGCGCCAAAAGTGATCACCCCGGGCAGAACCGGCTTCAGACCTTCTGACACGAAAGCTTGCAGGACATGGCTTTCAATTGGCAACCGCATACCCGCCATGCCCATGACACGCCCCGAATTTCCGGCCACGGCACAGCCAACCTTGCCTGCGCCAATGAACCCTTTCGACGTCTCAACCCCCAGACATTTTCCGTTTTCGATCCGGAAACCGGTCACTTCGCAGTTTTGGATGATATCGACACCTTGGCTGTCCGCCGACCGGGCATATCCCCAGGCCACCGCGTCGTGCCGAACCGTGCCACCACGCCGCTGGGCCAGCCCGCCCTTGATCGGGAACCGGGCATCGTTGAAGTTCAGGAACGGGTATTCCTTGCGCACCTGTTCGGCATCCAGCAGCTCGGCATCCGCGCCGTTCAGGATCATGGCGTTGCCCCGTCGCGTAAAGGCGTCGCGCTGGGCGTCCGTGTGGATCAGGTTGATGATCCCGCGCTGGCTGACCATCGCGTTGTAGTTTACGTCCTGCTCAAGACCTTCCCACAGTTTCAGCGAGAATTCGTAGAAAGGTTCGTTGCCGTCCAGCAAATAATTCGAGCGGATGATGGTTGTATTGCGCCCAACATTGCCGCCACCGATCCAGCCTTTTTCAATCACCGCCACATTGCGGAGGCCGAATACCTTGGACAGGTAATGCGCCGTTGAAAGGCCATGACCGCCACCGCCGATGATGACGATGTCGTAATGTGGCTTGGGCTCTGGCTCGCGCCAGGCCGGTGTCCACCCTTTGTGCCCGGTAAGAGCCTCTTTGATGACCTTGAAACCAGAGTATCGCATGAATCGGACCTTTTTTTTTAGAATCCCCTAAAAAACGGGTTTTGGATACTCTTGAATCCGACATCTGTTGTGTTGAATCAGACACCACGGCAATCAGCAGAGCTTGCTAAATCTTGCGATTTTCCTATCGCTGGCAACGCGCGGTGTGCGCCACCTTAGTCCTGCAACGCCGACAAGGGTCAGAAAAGCCGGTAGCCCATGGCTATCCACACGATTTCAGAAATACATAGAATGTGGGGTTCAGCCCTAAGACGTCATCAGAAAGGCAAAAACGGCATAGCCGATGATGGCGGCATATCCCATCGGGTAAATCCATTTGATCGCGTAATTGTCGAGCTTTCTGGCCGTCTCTTCCCGACCGGACGTTTTCAATTTGCGCAGCATCACGCTGAAGACGATAATCGTTCCTGTCATCAGGAACATGCATTGCAGAATGAAATCCAGAAACGTCAGATAGCCAAGCTTGGGCAAGTCAGCGGAAATGGCCCAGTTGAAGGCCACAAAGACCAACAGATTGCCGCCTGCGATCTCGATCCGTTTCCGGTATTCATCCAGAAAGAACAGCGCCCATCCCACTGTGATCAGCACCAGCATCGGCAGGAAAATGCGGATGGTGTAATATGTCAGGTGCCGGGTGCCTTCGAAGACAAGTTCCACCCGGTCGCTTTCATTTCCTGACAAACCGGTCGTTGTTGACGTCAGAGCCCTGGCATTGCCAAGTATCCACTCCTCTTCGCCCAGCATGTCACCCAGGCCGGAGTATTCATCAAGCGAGTGATAGTGAACGAATTGCGAAGGAAACACCGATACGACCTCGAAGTGAAATTCCTGCGTATCGAACGGGTATTTGCGAAAGTTGAAATGCGGAGCCTGCAAGGTCAGCGAGGATTTTTCGACAAAGGTCACATGACCGTCATGACGCACGGCAACTGCGGATTCATGAATCCATCGATTGGACTGTTGGTTGTGGATAACAAAAGCCGGGGTTACCACATCCAGCTCAGCGGCGTATTTCACGAAAGCGGGAGGTTCAAAAACCCGAAAATCACGACCAAGGCTTGCTGCATCAAACGCCAGTTCCGGGTCTGTCCATTCGAACCGCAGTACAACCACGGCACCATAGTTTTCGGATTGCTGATCGACGCCGGTAATCTGGTCGATCTTGATACCAACCCCGACCTGCAGCGGGTTGTCCGGGGTTCCCACCAGCGTATCCTGCTGCCCTTGGAACAAGCCCTGCGCAAAAACAGCGCCTGGAAGGACAGACGCGAAAAGCAAAAGAACGAAACCTGCAAACAAGCTTTTCATGATCGTTAGAAACGCATTTCGCAATGGTGAGACTGGGCCCGTTAAGCAGGCCCAGTCAACTGATGTCATTCAGACCAGGAAATGGCGGTCAGGTCGATTGCCGCAGTTGGTGCGTTTTCCCAAAGGCCCTGAACACCGGCCTTGGCGACGCCCAGCTTGGCCAGCTGGAACAGGTACCCGTTGACATAATCGTTCGAGATGAGGCGCTGCGCCTCACCCAGAAGACGGGTCCGTTCCTCGGGGTCGGTGGTGGTGTTCAGCGTCTCCATCAGCGTCTGAAAGTCGATGCTGTCATACTGGAAGTAATAGTCGGGCCGCGCATAGATGCCGATATCCATCGGTTCGGTATGGCTGACGATGGTCAGACCAAATTCCTTGCCCTTGAACACCGATTCCAGCCACTGGGCCCATTCGACGTTGATGATCTCGGCCGTGATGCCGACCTCGGCCAGCTGTGCGGCGATGATTTCACCGCCCCGGCGCGCATAAGATGGCGGTGGCAAGTGCAGAGTTGTCTCGAACCCGTTTTCAAATCCCGCCTCTGCCAGCAAAGCCCTGGCCTTTTCGGGATCATACGCGGACTGGCCCGTCAGATCGACATAAGCGGGGTTGTGTGGCGCAAAATGCGTGCCGATAGGGGTGCCGTACCCGAACATGGCGCCGTCGATGATGGCCTGCCGGTCAATCGCATGGGCCAACGCCTGCCGGACCCGAATATCATCGAATGGCGGCTGTTTGTTGTTGGTGGACAGGATCGTTTCCCCCTCGGTCGATCCAACCAGAACCTGAAACCGCGGGTCAGCCTCGAACTGGGGCAGGTTTTCCGGTGCCGGGAAGTTGTCGAACACGTCCACGTCTTCGGCCATCATGGCCGCGAAAGCGGCGGTCGGGTCTGAGATGAATTTGAACGTCGCAGTCTCTAAAGCGGGTTGATCGCCCCAATAATTGGGGTTGCGGTTCAGTGTTATGCTGTCGCCCTGAACCCAGTCGCCAAAGGTAAATGCACCTGTACCAACCGGGTTTGTCTTGATGTTCTCGATGCTTTCGGGCGCGACGATCACCGCGTCACCCCAGGCAAGGTTGAACAGGAAGTTGCCGTTCGGATCGGCCAGGGTGATCCTGACCGTCAGTGGATCCACGGCCTCGACGCTTTCGATCCCTGCAAACAGAGCTTTCTGCGCGTTGGCGCTGTCCTCGGCCGTGGCCCGGTCAAGGCTGAATTTGACATCCTCGGCATCCATAGTCGTGCCGTCATGGAAGGTCACGCCGTCGCGCAGTTTGAAGGTATAAGTTTTGCCGTCTTCGGAAATCTCCCAGCTTTCCGCAAGGCCGGGCACGACCGAGCCGTCGCCCATGAAACGGGTCAGACCTTCGAAGATGTTGGTGTAGACAACCGAATCGATGGCCTGAGCTGCGGCGCTGGTCGGATCCAGATGCGGGGGTTCCAACTGCATGGCGATGGTGATGTCGGATTTGGCCAAAACCTGCGTCGCCAACAGGCTGGCGCCAATCGCCACGGTCGACGCGAATGTTCGAAGCACGTGTTTTGTCATGTGAACTCTCCCAACTGAAAATCTGCGCCCATGTTTTCCGGGCCATTTTATCGGCAGTGTTCCTTTAAACCTGAGGTCAATCAAGGGAATGTTCGCGCAACCGGGGTTTCTTTGGCCCCGGCCGATCTGCTATGCCGCACTGCAACATAAGCCCTGCAGGAGCCAACCATGAGCGCCACCGCCCGCAAAAAGGCCCCGAACGCCGAAGATATTCGCGCCCGAAAAGGCGGCGTGCCTCTGGTCTCGCTGACCGCATACACAACGCCTATGGCGCGCCTGATGGACACGTATTGTGACTTTGTTCTTGTGGGGGACAGCGTCGGAATGGTTTTGCACGGGCTGGAATCCACCCTTGGTGTCACGATGGAGATGATGATCCTGCACGGTCAGGCCGTCGCACGCGGGTTGAGCACGGCGATGATGGTCATCGACATGCCGTTTGGCAGCTATGAGGAAAACCCGGCACAGGCGTTTCGCAACGCGGCGCGGCTGATGGCGGAAACCGGTGCAGGGGCGGTCAAGCTGGAAGGCGGTGTCGAGATGGCCGAAACCATCCGCTTTCTGGTCAAGCGCGGCATCCCGGTGATGGCGCATATCGGTCTGACCCCGCAATCGATCAACACGCTGGGCGGCTACAAGGTGCAGGGGCGCGACGAACAGGCCGAAACCGTCATGGCAGATGCCCGCGCCGTGGCCGAGGCCGGCGCGTTTTCCGTGGTGCTTGAGAAAGTGCCGCAAGGTCTGGCCGACAGGATCACCGAACAGGTTGCCATCCCCACCATCGGAATCGGAGCGTCCGCCGGTTGTGACGGGCAGATTCTGGTCGTCGATGACATGGTTGGCTTTTTCACCGCCTTCAAACCCAAATTCGTCAAACGCTATGCCGAGCTTGGCCCGTTGGCCGAAGCCGCCATCGCAGATTACGCGGCCGAAGTGCGTGCGCGAACATTTCCGGCGGACGAACATGTCTTTGCTGATCAGGCTCCGGCGAAAGGACCAAAGACGTGACCGCGCCGATCCTGCGCTCGCTGGCGGAACTGCGGACCAAGACGACAGAATGGCACCGCGCAGGTGACGTTATCGGCGTTGTTCCGACCATGGGCGCATTGCACGAAGGGCATTTGTCGCTGGCGCAGGCCGCAAAGGAAAACTGTGACCGGGTGATCGTGACGATCTTTGTGAACCCCAAGCAGTTCAACAACCCCGAAGACCTGGCGAACTATCCCCGCACGGAACATGAAGACGCCCAAAAGCTGGCCCCTTATGGCGTGGATGCGATCTATGTGCCGGACCCTCAGGAAATCTATCCCGACGGCTTTTCCACCACGGTATCCGTGACCGGTTTGACCGACATGATGGAAGGCCCGTTTCGCCCCGGCCATTTCGAAGGCGTGGCCACTGTAGTGGCCAAACTGTTCCTGCAAACGCAGGCGGATCGAGCCTATTTCGGGGAAAAAGACTATCAGCAACTGCTGGTGGTGCGCCGCATGGCCCGCGATCTGGACATTCCCATCGAGGTTGTCGGCTGCCCAACCGTGCGCGAGCCTTCTGGGCTGGCAATGTCGTCGCGCAATCTGCTTTTGTCGCCTGAGGGTGTAAAGGTCGCGTCCCGCATGAACGAGATCATGCGGCGGGTGGCAGATAAGCTTGCCGCTGGCAAGGATTTCGCGGCGCTGGCGCAAGACGCAAAAGCCGCATTGCTGGACGCTGGTTTTACCGAAGTGGAATATATCGATCTGCGCTGCGCCGAGACGCTGGAAAGCCTGCCCAATGCCAGCAAACCCGCGCGCTTGTTCGTTACGGCCTGGGCCGATGGCGTCCGCCTGATCGACAATATTCCCGTCGATCCGGTCTGATTTCTGCTCTGGCCCCGGCGCCGTTGTTTGCGCTAAAGTCGCGCAAAATGACACCGGGGAGAGCGGACATGACCTTTATTCTGGCAATTGATCAGGGCACCACGTCCTCGCGCGCGATCCTGTTCGACGGGCAGATGAACCGTGTTGGCACCGCTCAGCAGGAGTTCCCCCAGCATTTCCCGCAAGAAGGTTGGGTTGAACACGACCCCGAGGATATCTGGTCCAGCGTCATGCATGTGTGTCGCGAGGTGATGGAAAGCGCCGGTGTTTCGGCTGACCAGATCACGGGTATTGGTATCACCAACCAGCGTGAAACCACCGTGGTCTGGGACAAGCAGACCGGCAAGGCCATCCATAACGCGATTGTCTGGCAGGACCGCCGCACCGCCGAAATCTGCGCCCGATACAAGCAAGCCGGGTGTGAAGATGACGTCACCGCCCAGACCGGCCTGCTGCTGGACCCTTATTTCTCGGGCACCAAGGTCAAATGGCTGCTGGACACCGTTTCAGGCGCACGCGCGCGGGCAGAGGCCGGAGAGTTGCTGTTCGGCACCATCGACAGTTTCCTGATCTGGCGTCTGACCGAAGGTCGTGTCCATGCCACTGACGCCACCAACGCCGCCCGCACCCTGCTGTTCGACATTCACAAAGGCGCCTGGAGCGCTGAGATTTGCGAATTGCTGGATGTACCCGTTCAAATGTTGCCGACCGTGCAGGATTGCGCCTCGGATTTCGGCGCAACCACCTTGCTTGGTGGGAATATCCCCATTCTGGGTGTGGCAGGCGATCAGCAGGCAGCCACCATCGGTCAGGCCTGTTTCCAGCCCGGTATGATGAAATCCACCTATGGCACGGGCTGTTTCGCGCTGCTGAACACGGGCGCGCAGCCGGTTGAATCGAAAAACCGCCTGCTGACAACAATCGCTTACCAATTGGACGGTCAGCGCACCTATGCGCTGGAAGGGTCGATCTTTATCGCCGGGGCCGCCGTGCAATGGCTGCGCGATGCGTTGCAGATCATCGATTCGGCCCCGCAAAGCGGCGATCTGGCGGCGCAGGCCGACCCGAACCAGCATGTGATTCTGGTGCCGGCGTTCACGGGCCTTGGGGCTCCTTACTGGAAGCCGGATTGCCGCGGTGCGATGTTCGGGCTGACACGCAATTCCGGCCGGGCCGAGATTGCCCGCGCCACGCTGGAAAGCATCGCCTTTCAGACCCGCGACCTGTGGCACGCCATGCAGGGCGACTGGGGGGCCGAGGCGGATGTCATCTTGCGCGTCGACGGCGGGATGAGTGCATCTGACTGGACCATGCAGGGTCTTTCAGATTGTCTGGGTGCCCCGGTGGATCGCCCGGTTATGCAGGAAACGACCGCCCTTGGCGCCGCATGGCTGGCGGGTATGAAAGCCGGGATATACCCGGATCAGGCCGGTTTTGCCGAAACATGGGCGCTGGACCGCCGGTTCGAGCCAACGCAAGAGCAAGCCGAACGCGACGCGGCCTATGATCGCTGGCAACGGGCGGTTCAGGCGGCGATGGCGTTCTAGCTGTGATCTTTCAACAAGCGCTGCTTTTGCCGTGACCAGTCGCGCTTGGCCTGGGTTTCGCGCTTGTCGTGGTTTTTTTTACCCTTGGCGATGCCGATTTTGACCTTGGCCAGTCCTCTGTGGTTGAAATACAGAACCAGCGGCACCAGCGTCATGCCCTTGCGCTGCGTCGCGTTCCACAGGTTCGACATCTGCTTGCGGGACACCAGCAGTTTCCGGCGGCGACGTTCTTCATGCTTGAACATCTTGGCCTGCTCATACGGCGCGATATAGCTGTTGACCAGCCAAAGTTCTCCGTCATCGACCGTGGCATAGCTTTCGGCGATGTTCGAGCCGCCCGCGCGCAGGGATTTGACCTCGGACCCCTGCAGGATGATGCCACATTCAATGTCCTCTTCGATTGCGTAATCGAAGCGGGCGCGCCGGTTTTCGGCGATTACCTTGTAATTCGGGTCTGTCTTCTGCTTGGCCATGACGCGTTGATTTAGGCGGCTTGAGCCGCCCTTGCAAGGCAGGGATTTTCGGAGTGCCTCAGGATTTAGCTGAAATGATCAGGTCCGGGCCGAAAATCGTGTCCGCATGGTTGTGCAGGTAGATCTTGAGCCACGGTGTAAACCGATCCGGGTGGCGGGCCACTTCGGCCAACAGGTCATGGTAGTCGATCCAGCGGATATCCATGACTTCGTCCGGATCAGGCGCGATTTTCAGCGGTCCGCGCACATGGGCCAGAAAAACGTCGACCACTTCGTTTTCCACCATGCCGTTCCCAACATCGGCGTGGTATTCCAAACGGTGACGGTATTCAGGATAAAGACCTGTGATCCCCAGTTCTTCGTTCAAACGGCGCACGGCGCAGGTTGACGAGCTTTCGTCCCAGTCGGGGTGTGTACAGCAAGTGTTCGCCCACAGGCCGGGCGTGTGGTACTTGCCCAGCGCCCGACGCTGCAACAAAATCTCGGTGCCCCTAACGACAAACACCGACACGGCCTTGTGCTTGAGGCCCTTTTCGTGAGCTTCAAGTTTGTCTACCGGAGTCAATTCACCATTGACCCAAGCCGGGATCATAATGCCCATCTGTCCTCTCCTGTTGCCAATCCGCCTGACGGGCGCTGATGTTGGGTTTAGCTGTTGCCGGGTCGGCTTGGCGTTGCGGCACACTCTGCGGTTTGCCGTCAGATACCAAAGTGGCGCTGTTCTACACTGGTATCAATCGCACCAAAGGCCGCAGGGGCTGCGGCCTTTGGTCCTTGTGCGTGGGTGCACAATGCTAGCGTTTATTCGCCTGATACACTGACGATATAGGCGTAGACGTCTTCACCGCCGCTTTTCAACTTGAAGGTCATTTTCGACTTGGCAGCGGTGTCGTCCAGATACGATTTCAGGAAGCCCTTAGGGTCCTGCGTGTATTCCGCAAAGGAGGCCTCATCCCAGACCAAACCCTTCTCACCGGCTGCGACGATGCTGTCGCCATACTTGAAGTCTTCGTAGGTTCCGGCAGTGCGGCCGGCGACACCAAAGAGGTTGGGGCCGGTTTTTCCGCCTTTGACAATGACTTCTCCGGCCGGGTCAGCGATCATGTGGCAGGACTTGCATTTGTTGAAAGCTTTCTCACCGGCTTCGGCATCGCCTTCGGCATAGGCGGGCAGCGCCAGCAGGCCAGCGATTGCGATAGTGAGGATACGATTCATAGCTTGTGCTCCGATACAAATTGGCTGCACCGAATGGACCCCCGGCGCATAAAAGTGTCAACGCGCGGATTGCCGCGCGCATCTACAGTGCCACTGCGACACATGGTGTGTCCTTAACTTAAGTCATGTACAGCGGTCCAGCAGGGCAACAGGTCTCCTTTTGCCGGAGTCGCCAGAAAAATCGCCCGCGCGATGGCGCGGGACAAGCACAGCGAAGCCGCGTGCCCGATCAGAGCGAGATCGGCTTCGGATGCGATGGGGCGGGCGCCGGTACTGATGCCAAAAACCAGATCACCGTCGCCGGGTGTGTGTGCGGGAAGGATCGCCCGGGCAATTCCGTCGTGGGCGGCAACGGCCAATCTTTGGCATTGGGGTTTGGTCAATGCGGCATCCGTGGCAACGATGGCGATGGTCGTGTTTGTCTGTTCGGGTTGCGCTGGACTCATGGCCATCGCTTTGCGGCTGGGGCGGATCCGGCTTTGATCCGGCGACATATCGGGACCTAGCCCGCCAAATTCATCGCCAGCTTCGAAGGGTGCTGCCCAGAAATGCCGGTCACCCGGTGTTGTGACACTGCCTAGCGGGTTCGCCGCAACGAGGGCCCCGACCGTGACCCCGCCAGGCAGAATGGACGAAGCAGAGCCAAGCCCGCCCTTCTGCATTGCGGCCAACGCCCCGGTGCCCGCCCCGACGGACCCCAAATCAAAATCTTTTGAAGCGGCCAGATAAGCGGCTCGCCCCAGCGCACGATAGGGGTTTTCCACCCAATCCTTTGCACCGCCATTGAGCAGATCAAACAGGATCGCGCCGGGAATGATCGGAACCTTCGCGGACCCGACGGGAAACCCGCGCCCTTCGGCCCGCATCGCATCTGAAACACCCGAGCAGGCGTCCAGTCCAAAGGCCGATCCGCCGGACAGAACCAGCGCGTCCACCCCTGTGACGGTTTTATCAGGCGCGAGTAAATCAGTTTCGCGCGTACCCGGTGCCCCGCCCATGACATGAACCGACGCAACAAACGGTTGATCTGCCGTGAGAACCGTGGTCCCGGACTTCAGCGCATCGTCCTGGGCGTTTCCAACCTTCAGGCCGGGGACATCGGTAATCAGGTTTCTTGGTCCAGGGATCATCTTGAGCTCGGGATTGGAGCGGGGAAGCGCGCGGGCGCGCGCTGCCTCCGGCGGGGATATTTTTGGCCAGATGAAGAGCGGATCAGATACATCGGCCGCCATCAACCTCGAGCGCGGTGCCGGTGATCATGCTGGCCTCGTCCGAACACAGGAAACAGGCGGCGTTGGCCATGTCTTCGGGTGTTGAAAACCGTCCCAGTGGGATGGTCGCCAGGAACTTGGCGCGAATCTCGGGCGTGTCTTCGCCCATGAAAGATTTCAACAGCGGTGTTTCGCCCGCCACTGGACAGATCGCGTTCACGCGAATGCCGGTTGGGGCCAATTCGACCGCCATGGTTTTGGTTGCCGTGATCATCCACCCTTTGGACGCGTTGTACCAGTTCAGATTTGGGCGCGGTGACAGGCCCGCTGTCGAGGCCACGTTCAGAATTGCGCCCGCGCCGCGCGCCTTCATATGGGGAACATATGCCCGGGCGGTCAGATAGACGGACTTCATGTTCACGTTGAAGACCCGGTCGAAATCGTCCTCGGTGACGTTTTCCAGAGGGGTTGGCAAATGGGTAACACCTGCGTTGTTCACCAGAATATCGAGCGCCCCAAGGGCGGTGAGTGCCGTGTCCGCCATCCTTTGAACCGAAGCCCCGTCGCCGACGTCGACCTGATGCGCCAATGCCCCGGCCCCAAGTTGCGCCGCCATCTCAGCGGCTGCGTCACCGTTGATATCCGCAATCATGACGCGTGCGCCTTCGGTCAGGAATTTCCTCACAATCCCCGCACCGAACCCCGATGCGCCACCGGTGACGATTGCGGTTTTTCCCTCCAGCCTCATGACGTTGCCCTTTTGCAGCCTTTGCGGGCTAGACTATCAACGCCCCGGCAAGATGCCAGATCAATCTTCAGACACCTTGCCCCGCAGCGCCTTGACGTCGCCGCGCGCCTTTTTCGCGGCAAGTCGACGCTTGACCGAACCATAGGTCGGTTTCGTTGCGATCCGCCGTTTGGGTTTGACCAGCGCGCGGGAGATCAGTTCTGCCAGCCTTGCACGCGCGATTTCACGGTTGCGGGCCTGCGAGCGTGTTTCCTCACATTGAATGATGATTGCGCCGTCTTTGGTCCAGCGTCGCCCGGCCAGTCGCTTTAGCCGGGTCTTGACCGGATCGGGCAGGGACGGCGAGCGCGCGGCTTCGAAGCGCAGCTCGACTGCGGTCGACACCTTGTTGACATTCTGCCCTCCGGGACCGGACGACCGTACAAAGCTTTCGGTCATTTCCCAGTCTTGCAGCGCGATATCATCGGTGATGTGCAGCATGGCAGTGTCAGCTTGGTGACTTGGGCGAATGAAAAGGAAGAGTGGCGATCCCGACCCGTGCCGTCGGATACCCGCAACATGCGGGCGGGCGTAAGCCATTGCGGCACAGCATTTCAGCAAGTCTCCTCATCCTCGGTGCCTAACGCAGTGCATATGTGCGATCAAGCCTGCTTTGGCAGGTCGCGCAATTCAGAATCCTGGCGGTGGCCGGGCCGTTTGTTCGCGTCAGCCGCGTTCTTTACCGAAGACGTCATGTTGTTGGCGCCCAGAGAGCCCTGCTGCGCGGGCGCGAAGCGTTCATCGAAGCCTATAAGGAAAGAATGAAGGAAAACATCGGCGTGAGCAGCCATGGGGTCGGCATGTCAGGCTATTGACTGGCCCTGAGCCCCGCGGGCGATATCGCGCAACACCTTCAGCTCCAGCTCGTCTTCCTCATGCACCCGTGCCAGGATTTCTTTACTGCTCACAACGGCAATTGCTTTTCCATTCTGAGTTACGACAAGGTTTCGGATCTTGTGTTTGGCCATCAGATTAAGGCCATTGGACAACTTCGAGCCCAGCGCGCAGGTGACGGGTTTTTCCGTCATCCAGTCACCCACAGTCTGCTTGTAAAAAGCCGAGCCGGAATCCGCCAGGCACAGCAGCACGTCATGATCCGTGATAATCCCGACCAGCTTCCCATCGCTGAGAACCGCCAGCGCATTCACGTCCAGCAACGCAATGGTGACGGCCGCATCGAACACCGTTGTGTCAGTATCGCAAAATGGCGGCTTTTTCAGGTTCTGCGTTTTGACAATGCTTGAGATCGTCATGTCTTCCTCGTGGCTGAGCGCCCGACCCTTGTGTTGATCAGGGCGCATGAAAAACACTAATTCAGGAGCGGCATCATCGCCGTTGCAAGGCTCAGGACCAGAAAAAAACCCGCCATGTCAGTGATCGTTGTCAGCAAAGGGCCACTGGCGACCGCCGGGTCCTGACCGATGCGCTTTAACAACAATGGCAGAACGCCACCGATCGATACCGCGATGATCGTGTTCAGGCCCAGCGCGCCGCCAATCACCAAACCCAGAAACGGGTTTCCTTTCCACATCCAAGCAACGAGTCCGATTAGCAGGCCAAGGACACAGCCGTTGATGATGCCGACCGAGACCTCTTTTAACCAGACCCGCATAGCATCAATGGGCCGAACCAGACCAAGCGACAGCTCGCGCATGCTGACAGCAACGGCCTGATTGCCGGAACAACCGCTCATATCCGAGACCATCGGCAGAAACACAGCCAGAGCGATCACGGCGGCAAGGGTCTGTTCATAGGCGGCAATCACGCTGGCCGCGATCACGTTGAGCACGATGTTGGCCGACAGCCATTGAAGCCGCCGCCGCGCCCTGAGCGGCAAGGGCATCGATCGCAGTTCGTCCCCAAAGACACCCTGACGTTTCAGGCTTGCCGATTCCGCGCGCTCTAGCAGGGCCTCATCCACGGCAGAGCGGGAAACGACACCCACAAGGTTCCCGTCCGTTTCGACAACCGGCAACCCAAGAAAAGGGTGCTCATCGAAAAGGTCCTCCAGTTCTTCCAGCGGCATGCTGGCCGGAACCGTGATAGGGGGCACCATGATATCGGTGAGTTTGATGCTTCGCCGTGTGGACAGCAGGCTGCGTAAGGACAGCACCCCGACAGGCACGCCATCGGAATTCAAAACGTAGGGGTGCTGGCCACGGTAACGTTCCAGATCGTATTCTTCATGAGCGAAACGCCGCAGAACCTTTCCGACTGTATCGCCATCGGAAAAGGTAAAGGCTTCGGCCACCATCAGACCGCCGGCGACATCGTCGTCATATTCAACCAGCCGCCGGACATCCGCCGCATCTTCCGGGTCCATCCGGGCAAGGATCGCTTCTGCATCGGCGTCTTCTAGTTCACCGATCACATCCGCCTGAATGTCGGAATCCAGCTCAAGGATGATCTCGGCGGCCTGATCGGATACCAAGCGTTCGACAAGATCGACCGCCAGCGCGTTTGGCGCTTCTTCGACCAGTTCGGCCGCACGTTCCGGTGGCAGCAACGAGAGCGCGGCGCTTCGCTGGTCAACGGGCAGGTTGAGCAATTCCCGCAGTGCATCGCTTAACGAAAGCGGATCAAGCAGGTTTGCCAGCGCCGCCCCGTCGCGATTTTCCAACGCCAGCTGAAGCTGCGTCCCTGTTTCCTTTGGTAAGGAGTCCGTATCGCTCATCCGCCGACCTGTGGGGGTACAAGATTCTTAACTTACGCCGATATAGCAGAAATTTTTTGCCTATAGACAAAAAAATTTTTGATTTGTAAGAAGGCGCATGCAGGAAAATGACTGGATATCCGCCGCAGCCGAGCGTCTGGCGGTCTTGTACGATCAGGAGTTTGGCGGCAAGGCCAGCGGACGGTATCGCATTCCGGACAAGTTGGTGCGTCGGATCGCCGGGCGCAGGCGTTTGTATGAAGCAGATATCCGCGCCCTGTCGATCGCACTTTTTGAACTTGGGTATGTGTTAATCGATATGGATAGTTTTTACGTTGTGATGAGCGCGAATTCGTTTGTGAATTACCGGCGCGCCAATGATGACTGCGTGGCTTAGTCGCCATGGCTAAACAAACAGGATACACCGAAGTCATAGGATGGCGCGAGCGGATCAGCCTGCCCGAGTTCGGGATCGAGCATATTCCAGCAAAGATAGACACAGGCGCCAGAACCGCGGCCCTGCATGCCGTGGACCAGACCGTGTTCGAGGTTGATGGCGAACGATGGGTCGAGTTCATGATCCCGGTCCATAATCGCCGTTCATCGGGTCGGGTGCGCACGCGGGTTGTAGACGAGCGGGAAATCAAGAACACTGGTGGCATTCCGGAACGCCGGTTGATTGTCAGAACGCAACTTCTGCTTGGACGGCATCGCTGGCTGATCGACGTTTCGCTGGCCAATCGTGCGAAGATGGAGTTTGATCTGATCCTTGGCCGTACCGCCATTCGAAGGCGCGGGATCCTTGTCGATCCCGGTCATTCATATCTTTTGGATGCAAGAAAAGACCCGGAAAAGATGAAGAGCAAGACAAGATCCAAGGACGCAGAGGAACGACGCTAATGAAATTTGTCATGCTTGCCCGGAACCCAAACCTGTATTCCCACCAGCGTCTGAAAGAGGCTGCAGAACAACGCGGGCACCAGCTGGATATTGTGAACACGCTGCGCTGTTACATGAATATCGCGTCGCGCCGACCCGAGGTTTATTACGATGGTAAGAAGTTAGGGCGCTATGACGCTGTGATCCCGCGGATCGGCGCTTCGGTCACATTCTATGGGCTGGCCGTTTTGCGGCAGTTCGAGATCATGGGTGTCTTTCCGCTCAACGAGTCGGTTGCGATTGGCAGATCCCGTGACAAGTTGCGATCCATGCAGCTGATGGCGCGTGACGGGATCGGATTGCCGGTCACCACCTTCGCGCATGACCCGAAACAGACCGACGAAGTTCTCAAACTGGCGGGGGACGCTCCGCTGGTGGTCAAGCTGCTGGAGGGCACGCAGGGCATCGGCGTGGTGCTTGCGGATTCAAACCGGTCGGCAAAATCCGTGGTCGAGGCGTTTCGCGGCGCCAAGGTCAACATCATGGTACAGGAGTTCATCAAGGAAGCAGGCGGCACGGATATTCGTGCGCTTGTGGTTGGTGGAAAAGTGATTGCGGCGATGCAGCGAAAAGGGGCCGAGGGCGAGTTCAGATCAAATCTGCATCGCGGTGGCAGCGCCAAGCCTATCAAAATCTCACCCGAGGAACGCTCGACAGCCGTGCGTGCGGCCAAGGCCATGGGTCTTAATGTGTGTGGTGTCGATATGCTGCGCGCCAATCACGGTGCGGTGGTGATGGAAGTGAACTCCTCACCCGGGCTTGAAGGGGTTGAAAAGGCCACCGGCATTGATGTCGCGGGCAAAATCATCGAGTTTCTCGAAAAGAATGCAGCCAAAGGCAACACAAAGACACGAGGCCGTGGGTAGAGGCAATGCGCGGTCCCTTTGAAATCGGAGGTTTTCGCGTACCGCCCGGTACACGAACCACTCTGGATTTGCCGGTTAGCGTTCTGTCGGATCATACACCGGTGAGCATGTCAGTACACGTGGTTCACGGCCGCCGCCCCGGACCGGTCCTGTTCGTCAGTGCCGCCGTTCACGGTGATGAGGTGATCGGCGTGGAAATCGCGCGGCGACTGCTTCGGGCGCCACAGCTTGACAAGCTTGCGGGTACCTTGCTGGTTATACCGATCGTGAATGCCTTTGGTTTCATGACACATTCCCGATACCTTCCCGACAGGCGCGACCTGAACCGTTCCTTCCCCGGCAGTGAGGGGGGATCGCTGGCCGGTCGGCTGGCGCATCTTTTCATGACCGAGATCGTCGAGCGGTCGGACCTGGGGATCGATCTTCATTCTGCCGCGATTCACCGCACCAATCTGCCGCAGATCCGCGTCTCTCCGGCTTCGGATGTCACCCTTAAATACGCGGATTCGTTCGGTGCGCCCGTGGTGATGATCTCAAAGCTGCGCGACGGGTCGCTACGCAAGGCCGCGCAAGAGCGTGGTGTGGATATCCTGCTGTTCGAGGGCGGTGAGGGTCTGCGTTTCGACGAACTGTCTGCACGGGCGGGGGTCGCTGGCATCCTTCGGGTGATGAACGCAAAGGGCATGGTTGCCAAGCGTGGCATCGCCGCTGTGCGCGAAAAGCCTGTCCATGTCCGGTCAAGCTCGTGGATGCGCGCGCCCGCCGGTGGCCTGTTGCGGACTTTCAAAGCGACCGGAGAATATGTGGCTTCCGGTGACCTGCTTGGACGCATTTCCGACCCGTTCGGAGAACTCAGGACCGATATCATCTGCGAAACCACGGGTATCATCGTGGGGCGCACTAATCTGCCTGTCGTTCATGAAGGTGACGCGTTGTTTCATATTGCGGAAACGACCGGCTCGGATGTCGAAATGCGGGTCGATACAATCGCCAGCCAGCTTGAAGGCGATCCGATGTTCGATGAAGACGAGATCATTTAGACGCCGGAGCCGAAAGAAACGCGGGGCAGTTGCCTGCCCCGCGCCAGCCTACAGGATCGCACGCAATCTGTTACTCGCCAGCGCCTCCCAAGCGGCGAGCGCGATCAGCGCAGATCCCGTGAGCCAAGCATTTGCCACTGCCACACCATGACCGGTAAAATGCAGCACCTCGGGCGCGGCGATCAGCAATGCCCCGACCGCCAATACCGGAGCCACCCGTGCGAGAAGGTGGCCCCGGCCGCTAGCGCCTGACATGACCAACACACCAATACCGATCGTCATGAAGGCGAGCGACTCACGGTCAGACGAACCGTGAGCTAGGGTTTTCTGGCTGAACAGTACAAATGGGGACAGCACTAACCAGATACCCATTCCGGCAAGCATCCACCTGTAGGGTGGAGAGGGGTTTCTCATGTTCTTGGCAACCCTGGCTTATTCGTCACCTTTGGGATCAGGAAGCAACTTTGCCTCGACCGCAGCGACCATTTCTTCGTCATTGACGAAACCGTCGGCATCCGTGTCAATTTCGGCAAAGCTCTCACTGGTAATATCGGGATACTTTGTCTGTAGCTCGGTCAGCGAAGCCAGACCATCACCGTCCGTGTCCAGTCCTACCGGCAAGGCAGCGGCCGGAAGGGCAAGGAATGACGCGAGCAGAGCAACAACAGAAACTCGACTCATTTTGTTCTCCATCAGGGAAAGGGCAGTTTACCCATTGAGGGGTTGGTGCAGCGCTTGGGTGTCGGAGGCTTATCTACGGCAGACAGATTACACCTGTTCCGCAGATCGGGTTGTCCACTATACGATGAAAACTGTTGATTGGCGGTCCGATCCGGTGGGGGCACTTTCGCGCTACGCAGCATATATCGCACATCCGCATAGCGTTGAATAACGAATTTATATCACCCATAATATCGAATATTCAAATAGGTGAACGATGGACATTGAGCTCGCCCGAACTTTCCTTGCGGTCGTTGAAACCGGTACTTTTCTTGACGCAGCGGACAAGGTCCATGTTACGCAATCGACTGTCAGCATGCGGATTCGAACGCTCGAACAACAGCTTGGACAGCCCGTTTTTGAACGCAGCAAGTCTGGTGCGACCCTGACCATTGCCGGGCGGCATTTCCTCAAACATGCGCAGGTTCTGGTGCGAACGTGGACCCAGGCTAAGCTGGATGCCGGTCTGCCTGCTTCGATGGCAGCCGCCTTGGAAATCGGCGCAACACCAAGTCTTTGGGACGGCTATCTAATCAACGCCCTGCCCGAGTTGATGGCGGCACTCCCTGACGTCGCCATCCGGGCGACAGCGGCCTCGTCGGAAACACTCACGCGCGAAATCGAGGAAGGCAGCCTGGATCTTGCCATCATGTACCGGCCGCGAAACGCACCGGGCTTGTCCGCGCTCCAGCTTTTCGAGGACGAGTTTGTTCTTGTCAGCAGCGGCCCGGAAGCCCTGCCCGCTGATCTGGGCAACGCTTATGTCCTGATAGACTGGGGCCCGGAGTTTCGCGCCGATCATATGTTGAACTTTCCGGAACTTGATGCACCGCGCCTTCAGCTGGGCATTGGCACCCTCGGCCTGCAATATCTTCGGTCGGTTCCCTCGGCCGGATATTTCCCACGGCGTGTTGTCGAACCGGAGCTTTGCAACGGGTGGCTCAAGTTGATCGAAATGGCACCCAGATTCGCTTATGCCGCCTATGTCGTGTTCGATGAAAGCGAGGAAGAAGGATATCCGGGTCAGGCCGCGCGGCAGCTTTGCCAGACATCAAGTGCACGCGGCCAGACACCGAAGCTTTGACGACACGTATTCACGCCGTTGCCGCGACCAAGCTTTATGCTGCGTCGAACGCAGCCAGCCTCCGCGCACGGTAAGTTTTGAACACCCCCAGAAAGTGAAGGGATCAAAAAGGGCCGCCCCAGCGGGACGGCCCTTCGAAAGTTCAGGAGGTCGGGTCGGTTAGATCAATCGACCAGCCGGAGCGAGCGCTCCGCCAAGGGCTGCCCTAACGGGCGATCCCCCCGGTTGTTCCGACACCTCTCTCCAATCTCTTTCTTGACACTGGATCACCTCCTTTTCTATCTGTTGCGGTTGAAAAGAAGCGTGCCACAAGTTGTGCCATTCTCAAAGCGTTTTTTTACACAGGCTGCACAGTCAGCCGCGCAACGATCACCTTGAACGGGATCAGGGCGATCAGCGCCAGTGAAAGCTTCACCAACCAGTCCGCAAAAGCCAGCGTCACCCAAAGTGGTGCCATCGGGCCGGACAGCATGAACGGAACAGGTTCCCACGCCCAGTTGATTGCGGCGTCAGCATTGGCGCCGAAGAAGGTGACCGAAGCCGAAAAGGCGAGGGTGAAGAAGATCGCGGTATCCAGTGCCGACCCCACCAGCGTCGACACCAGCGGTGCACGCCACCAGCGACCACCGCGCAGGGAATTGAACACGGTGACATCCGTCAGTTGCGCGATCAGGAAGGCGGTTCCCGATGCAACGGCGATGCGCAGCGGTACGGCAGCATAGGTGAACCCGTCACCCTGCAACATGATCTGGCTGCCGATCAGCGAACAGATAACACCGGTGACAAAGCCGGCAAACACGACCTTACGGGCCGGACCCACGCCATAGACGCGGTTCATGATGTCTGTAACCAGAAAGGCCAGCGGATAGGTGAAAGCACCCCATGTCAGCAGCCCGTCAAGGATCAGGAACTGGACCAGAATGTTCGAGGCCACAACAATGGTGGCCATGGCAATAATGCCGGGAATGAAGTTACGTTGCATGTTTTGATGCCCGTTTTGACAAGGTAGCGGCGACTTGGCCAAGGGACCGTCCCAAGGCAAGCCGTGCCTTTAGACCTTTGCCTGCGCTCTGTCAATCGGGCAGCAGGTATTCCACAAGTTCGGTCCGCTGCAACGCCAGAAAGTTGTCATCTGAAATCATCGTGGCGCGCAACCGGCCCTGCCCGTCGCGCCAGACCGACAATCCTTCGAGGTTGTCATGCGCGCCCGTTCCGGTTTCGAACAGGGTTTCCTCGGTGCCTGGTTTCTCGTCTACCACGTCCCATCGCCGCAGTCGCGATCGAAAACCGACCAAGGATACCTTGCGTTCCAAAACGTAGAACCGTCCATCGGGACCGAAATCCGCGGCAACGGGTTTAAAGCCGCTGCGCTGTGGCAGAACAAACGGGGTCGACCATGTGCCGCCATTCCAACGGTAAACCGGAATGTCCCCTTTAGCGGTGCGGTTCTTTTCCGGCAAAGTGTAAAGCCAGCCGCGCCCATCAATGGCCAGAGCTTCGAAAGAACCATTGTCGGCAAGGTCCCGAAACGCATTCGGGCGAGGTAACACACGCGCGCTTGAGCCCGGTGCAGGGTAATAGGCGACACGATGCACCCCTTCGAACGAGATGAATATCCCGCCATCCGGCGTCACCGCGATGCCTTCGGAATCGCCGACGCCGCCTTTCATGACATGCCCATTGCTGGACAGCACCGGCCATTGACCAAGTACGTTAATATCCGCGATCCGGCCTTCGCGCCGCTCAATCCGCGCGGTCACGATCCGCGCCCGGTCGCTAAGCGCAATCATCTGGCGTCCGTCATCCGAGACGTGAAGCGCAGAAAACCCGCCAAACCAACTTGCTGGATAGTGCCACGCGAAACTGTTCAAGTGGGCAGCGGATTTCACATCCAGCGCAGCAGCCACCGGGGCAAGGATCAGCGCAGCACTCAGTTGGATTGCAAAACGGCGGAGCATTGTTGCGGTAAGTCGGCCAGAACGTATTCCCGGCGTTTCTTCGGCGGCGGTGCATTCGGATCGGGTGGCGGCGGGTTCAAAATGTTTTGCACCCATTGCCGGGCCTCGGCGCAGCCATCGCCTTTGGGGGGTGGGTCTTGATTCACGCAACCCTTTGACCCTCTGGGGCAGTTCAGGCGCACGTGGAAATGATAGTGATGCCCCCACCAGGGCCTGATTTTCCGCAGATAGGCGCGATTGCCTTTTTCGTCATCGCACATCTGAACCTTGGCCCCGGGAAACACGAAAATCCGGGCCACACGCTTGTCTTTTGCCGCTTCACGCAACAGTGCATGATGCTGCTTGGTCCAGTTGCCGTTGACGTAAGCGCCATTGGAACGACGAAGAGAGATGGACGAGATGTTTTCGCGTGACTTGCGGCTCAGGCGCATGTTTTCGCCCGGCAGCATCCAGATATCGATGTCCAGCCCCAGCTGATGGCTGCGATGGCCCGAGGTCATCGGCCCGCCGCGTGGCTGGCTGATATCCCCTATATAGAGACCGTTCCATCCCGGTTGACTGGCTGCAAACCTGCTGAGGTCCTGCACGTAGTCAATCGTCTGCGGATGCCCCCAGTTGCGATTACGCGACAGGCGCATCGCCTGCCAAGTAGGCCCCGTTTCAGGCAGTTGAACTGCCCCCGCAGCACATCCGCGCGAATAACTGCCGAAAGCGGCCGGTTTTTGCTGTGAACCTTGTTTCTGCGCCCCGAACAACTGCTTTGCCAGCGGTTCTGCCGTCGCAGTGCCTGCAAAAGCAAGCGCCGCCAAAATTACCAAAAAACGTTTTATTATCATCTGCTCTGATCCCCTTCCGGTCTCACCCAGCGCATCAGGAATAGACCCAGAATAAACAACAGAACGATGGGTGACACCCCCAGACGAGCACTTCCTGTCACCGTGGTGGCGATCCCGATCAGAAGTGGCGCAGCAAAGGCGGTGGCACGACCCGACAGACCATAAAGGCCAAAGCTTTCGACGGGGGTTGCCGGGTCCGTATGCCGGACCATCATCGACCGGCTACAGGATTGCAGAATGCCGCCCATGCCTCCGATCAGGATACCGCAACCAAAGAAAACCATATCCGGCAAGCCCGACCCTTCGGACATGGCGATACCGAATATCTGGGACCGGTCCATTGAAACGATGGTGATGCAGACAAGGATCAACACCCAGATCGCAACGATAATCACGGGCTTGGGACCATATTTCTTGTCCAGCTTGCCGCCCACCCAGGAAAATGCCGCTGCAGCCAGAACGCTGACGATGCCGAAAACACCGATCTTGATCAGGTCCCATTCCAACACTAGCCGGGCATAGACGCCGCCAAAACTGTAAAGCCCGTTCAGCGCATCCCGATAGAACATGGATGAGCCCAGGTAACTGGCCAAACTGGTGCGATGGCGCAGGTTAGACACTGATTTTGCCAACAGCCGCAGCGCCTCGGCAACGCTGCCCTTTTTGTTTGTCGTTTCGTCGTCATGGACCCAAAGGAAGTAGGGCACCATGAACAGAATGAACCATCCGGCGGTAAACGGCCCAACAAAGCGCGTACCCTGCTGTTGCGACGCATCCAGCCCAAACAAGGGGTCCATCCCGATCAGCGTTTTGCCGTTGGCCTGCTCCACAAACAGCGCAAGCATGATCGCCAGCGAGATCAGGCCGCCGAAATAGCCAAAAGCAAAGCCCGAGCCGGAGATTTCGCCCACTTCGCTGTCGTCACCCAGATCGGGCAGTTGGGAATTGATGAAGATCAGGGCGTATTCCGCGCCGATGAAACCCAGACCGAAGGCAGACAGCATCAACCACATGTTCGAGCCATCGGGCATCGTGTACCAAAGCGCGCCGGAACCTACTGCGTACATCACGGAAAAGGCGAATATCCAGGGGATGCGCCGACCAGACACATCGGCCATCGCCCCCATCAGCGGTGCACCGAAGGCAATAATCAAACCAACTATGGTCATGCAGTTGGCCCAGACCACCTGCGCCTGTGCATCCGCAGACCCCGCGTCCAGGCCGGATGCCAGATAATATTCCGCAGCGACGCCCGCGAAGTAAGGGCCGAACACGAACGTGACCAAAAGAGTGTGATAGGGCTGACTGGCCCAATCGAAGAACCACCAGCCCCAGATACGCCTGCGCTTGGATATTTCTGCCATTTCTGCCCCTGTTTTCTTGTTGCGGTCATAAGACGGGGCTTTGGGGCAATTCGCAAGCGCAGAGTTCAGCCTACTTGCTCTTTGCTGAAAGGGTGCTTAGGTCTCGTCCAACAAGAAAACGGAGATCCCATGCTGTCGCTGATCCAAATCCTGCTGCTGATCCTGGACATTGTCTGGTTCATCATTCTGGCCCATGTGATCATGAGCTGGCTGATCAACTTTCAGGTTCTCAACCTGCACCAACAACTGGTTGCACAAATCTGGTACGGATTAAATCGGATATTAGAGCCTATTTACGGGCCGATCCGCCGCGTTCTACCCAATATGGGTGGGTTGGATTTGACCCCGCTGGTGGTGCTGATCGGCGTTTATGCCTTGCGGATCATCCTTATCAACAACGCGCCCTATTTCTACTGACCTCTTGTTCACTGAATCTTAGTATGTGATTGTCCTGTTTTAAGAGCAGATAAACCTTAAAACAGGGCACCCCCGCATATGTTCGACGCCGCACCCTTGCTGCGAGATGTCTTTGGATTCGACGCCTTCCGCCCCGGGCAGGAAGAGATTGTCGACGCCGTGACGGCAGGTGAAAACGTGCTGGCGATCATGCCCACAGGTGGCGGGAAGTCTCTTTGCTTTCAACTCCCTGCACTGCTCCGCGATGGCGTGACGGTCGTTATATCTCCGCTCATTGCCCTGATGCGTGATCAGGTGCGGGGGCTGCAAGAGGCCGGGGTCGAGGCCGGTGCGCTGACATCCGGCAACACGCCCGAGGAAACCGAGGCCGTCTGGGACGCGCTGGAGGACGGGCGGCTAAAGCTGCTTTACATGGCACCCGAACGTCTGGCTGCCGGGTCGGCGCTTGGGATGCTCCGTCGGATCAACGTCAGCCTGATCGCCGTGGACGAAGCCCATTGTGTCAGTCAATGGGGGCATGACTTTCGCCCTGATTACCTGCGGATCGGAGAGTTGCGGCGCGCCCTGAAGGTTCCGCTGGCCGCGTTTACCGCCACGGCGGACGCCGAAACGCAGGATGAGATTGTCGAAAAACTGTTCGATGGCATTGAGCCACGCAAATTTCTGCGCGGATTTGACCGGCCTAACATTCATCTGGCTTTCGCCGCAAAGGACGGACCGCGCAAGCAGATCCTTGATTTCGCAGATGCGCGCAAAGGCCAGTCCGGTATCGTTTACTGCGGCACCAGAAATAAAACCGAGGTGATTGCTCAGGCCCTGCGCGCCGAGGGGCACTCGGCTTGCCACTATCACGGCGGGATGGACCCCGAAGATCGCCGCATTGTCGAAACCCGTTTCGCGCGCGAGGACGGGTTGATCGTGGTCGCAACCGTGGCTTTTGGCATGGGCATCGACAAACCCGATATCCGTTGGGTCGCCCATGCGGACCTGCCCAAATCGATCGAAGCCTATTATCAGGAAATCGGGCGCGCCGGACGCGATGGCGGCCCGGCCGAAACGCTGACCCTGTTTGGCCCCGATGACATTCGCCTGCGGCGATCACAGATTGACGAGGGTCTAGCGCCGCCCGAGCGGCGCATGGCCGATCATGCGCGCCTGAACGCCTTGCTGGGTCTGGCCGAGGCATTGGAATGCCGCCGCCAGACATTGTTGGGTTACTTTGGCGAGGCCACAGCACGCTGCGGCAAATGCGATCTGTGCGACAACCCGCCCGAAGTTTTCGACGGCACAACTCCGGTACGCATGGCCCTGTCCGCGATCCTTCGGACCGAGGAATGGTTCGGGACAGGCCACTTGATCGACATCCTTCTGGGAAACGAGACCGACAAAATCCGCGCCCGCCGCCATGAGGATTTGTCCACATTTGGCATCGGCAAAGATTGGACGCGCCCGCAATGGCAGGCCATTTTCCGCCAGATGATGGGCCACGATCTGGTGCGCCCAGACCCTGAACGTCACGGCGCATTGCGCATGACCGAGGCGGCCAAACCAATTTTGAAAGGCGAGGCAAAGATAAACCTGCGCAAGGATACGCTGCGCAATGCGGTACGTCGGCCTGCGGTCAAGGCTATGGTGTCCGAAGAAGACGCCCCGCTGCTGTCAGCGCTCAAGGCCAAACGCCGTGCCCTGTCCGAAGCTGCACGTGTTCCGGCCTATGTCATCTTTCCCGACCGCACGCTTATCGAGATGGCCGAAAAGCGCCCTGTAACGCTGGACGATATGGCCCGGATCGGCGGTGTAGGCGCCAAAAAGCTGGAACGCTATGGCGATACGTTCCTTGAAGTAATCGCGGGCGAAGCAAAAAGCGTTCATCCGGCGCGCCGAAAACTGGCTGGCCGCAATCAGGGTGAGATTTACGACCGTTTGATGGAAGTTCAGTCCTTGCTGTCGCGCGGTCCAGCCGGGATCGACAAGCCCCTGACCTGCTCGGCCTCACAATTGGCAAAAGTTGCGCAACTCCGCCCAGACGATCCCCGTGGGATTGCGCAGGTGCTGGGTGATCGACGTCACGAAAGGTTTGGCGCCGCTTTTCTGGACGTGCTGCGTGAGGCGGGCTAGATACCCCCGAACAGGCAAGAAAGAGGGCGGATATGCTGATCGTGATTTCCCCGGCCAAACGGCTGGACTGGGCAGAGCGGAATGTCGGGGTAACGCAGCCCGATTTTCAGGAGGATGCGATCCGGCTGTCCAAAACCGCTCGCTACCTGACGCTGAGTGATCTGAAGAAACTGATGGATCTGAGCGACGATCTGGCACGCCTGAACCGCGACCGGTATCGCGCTTTTTCGGATGCACCCGACGCCAAGGCCACACGCCCGGCTGCGCTTGCTTTTGCTGGCGACACATATCAAGGACTTGAAGCTGCATCGCTGGACGAAGACGAGCTGTCATGGGCGCAAGACCACTTGCGCATCCTTTCCGGCCTTTATGGTGTGTTGCGACCACTCGATGCGATACAGCCCTACCGGCTTGAGATGGGCAGCAAACTGAAAACCCGAAGAGGGAAGAACCTTTACGAATACTGGCGCGATCAGCTGAGTAAGGCACTGAATGCACAAGGTGCCGAGATTAACAGCAACATTCTGGTGAATTGTGCCAGTCAGGAGTATTTTGGTGCGGTGGATTTGAATGCCCTGAACCTGCGCGTCATCACACCGGTCTTCATGGAAGATAAGGGCGGCACCCCAAAGATTGTGAGCTTTTTTGCCAAAAAGGCGCGCGGTGCCATGGCGCGGTATATCATCCAACACCGCTTGACCGACCCTAAGGGACTGCTGGATTTCGACAGTGGCGGCTATGAATACCGCCCTGATCTGTCGGAAGCGGATAAGCCCGTTTTCGTCAGACCTTATGCGGCCTGAAACCCAGGTCACTTGAACTTGCATCCCGATGACAAACGCCTGAAGTGTCAGCCCGACGAGGTCGGATTTGGGTTTTCGCCCCGCTCACGCCGGATTTTGACACTGGGCATGGTGTCCGCGACCGAGCAGACGCAATCGGGTTGGTGTTGCAGGATCATCTGGTGAATTCGGTTCTTGTGTAGCGGTTTGGTCAGGTAGTGGTCCAAGCCGGCTGACAGAATACCCTGATCATCCCCCGCCATGGCATGGGCCGTCAGGGCAACGATAGGAACGTGACGACCGGTTGCAACCTCAAGCCCGCGAATTTCCGCTGTTGCCTGTTTGCCGTCCATCTTCGGCATTGAAATATCCATGAAGATCAGATCTGGCTCGAACGCCTGAAAGATCTCAACCGCTTCAATCCCATTGGAGGCAAAGCGAAGATCGATATTCAGATCCTTGACCATCTTCTTCAGGATCAATTGGTTGGTGCGGTTGTCTTCTGCGGCAAGAACCCTCATGCGTCGGGGGTGCGCAGATTCAGAATCTCGCTTTTTAGAGACAGTTTTACCCACATCTAGAGCGCCCGTTTCCAACGATGAGCCGTCGAGTGCCATCAGCCTGCCATACAACTCGGACCGCGGGATGGGTTTCTGCAAGACACCGTCGATCAGGTCACGGGCAGGATGCGCGTGAATCAATCCGGGGTTTGCGGACATCACAACCACCGGAATATCACCCCACCCGCGATCCCTGAGTGAAACCGCAAGGTCCAGCCCATCCATGTCCGGCAGATCGTGGTCGCAAAGAACCAGATCAATCTGATCATTCATCTGTGACAGTGCGTCGGTCCCCGACGTGCAAACCGTCACTTCGGCCCCCAGTCGTCCAAGCTGCTTGGCAAGAATGGCCCGGTTCACGGCAAGATCTTCGACCAGCAGGACATGTTTCAAACAATCCGCCAAGTTCGGAGGTTCGGGTTGCAGGCCTTCTACCGTGGGCAGTGTCACGCGAAAACCGAAACAGGATCCCTGTTCCGGTTCGCTTTCAACCCAGACTGTGCCGCCCATCAAGGTGATCAGCCGCTTGGTGATGGCAAGACCAAGCCCGGTGCCTTCAAACTGGCGGTTACGCTCGTCTTCGACCTGATTGAACTCGCCAAATATGTGGTCGATTTTCTTGGCGTCGATGCCAATTCCAGTATCTTCAATGGCAATATGGATGTCGCAGATCTGCGCATCCGGGTTGGGCACCCCGGTCACCCGGACCAGCACATACCCTTCAGAAGTGAACTTGACGGCGTTGCCGACCAGATTGGTCAGAACCTGCCGTATCCGACCAGGATCGCCCACAAAAAGGGTTGGCAAGAACAAGTCGTAATCCACCAGCAATGTCAGCCCCTTATCCCGCACGCTGGGCTGTAGCAGCATCGCAACCTCAAGAATGCAACGTTCAAGATCAAACTGTTCGGGGTGCAGAGTCAGCTTGTCCGCCTCAATCTTGGAATAATCCAGAACGTCGTTGATGATGACCAACAGCGCCTCGCCCGAATTGCGGATCGTGTTGACGTATAGCCGTTGCTCTTCGTCCAACGGTGTCTCGTCCAGCAATTCGGACATGCCAACGATGCCGTTCATCGGGGTGCGGATTTCATGGCTCATATTGGCCAGAAAGGCCGACTTGGCCCGGTTTGCTGCTTCGGCCCTCTCGCGCGCCGCCTTAAGCTCGATTTCGTGCCGGACCGACGCTGTGATGTTGAGAGCAAGGCTCACCATATCGCCACCGCTGCCGCGCTGGTCGATCAGGCGGATATAGTGACCGTTCCAAAGCTGCATGACGATTGGTGGCGGGTTGGCGCGGCTCCAGCGGGCCAGCATTCTGTCCTGCCAGTCTTCCGCGGATTCATCCCCGATATCGACAATACCTTCTGACGTCAGCAAATGCAGAATACGCGGGTATGATATCCCCGGCGCGACCTCGTCCAGGCCTTCAAAAACGCTCAGATACGCGGTGTTTGCGCCGATCAGCCGGTTGTCACCGTCAAAAAAGGCAAATCCGTCCTGAATTGTCTGAATCGAGTGCCACAAACGGCGTTCGGCAACCTCGATCTTGGCGTTGGCCACGCAGAGATCGGATTTGACCTTTTCGTTTTCATCCCGAACGGTTTCAACCTCAGCCTGCGTTTCGCCAATTCGTTTGGTCAACGCCATGGCATGTTGACCCAGTTTGCGATTGGCTGCCGAAAGCTCGGCCTGTTTCAGGGCCAGCATCCGTTCAGCTGCCAAACGCGCGCGCCGTTCCTGTGCCAATTTATGTGCAAGACTCATTTGATTGATTCCAGAACGCTCTGCTCCCAGCATCCCGATGGAAGATGAAAAACTGTTTAAGCCGTTGCACAACAGGCGTACACCATGCAACGCTGTGCCCAAAGAGGAGGGCACCATGCGCCGCTTTGTTTTTATTTCAATAACTTACGTCTTTTCACTTTTGGTCCTGCCCGGCGCCACCCAGGCGCAAGATGCAGTGCCTGATTTCCGCTACATCACGACACGGGACGCAGATTTTTATGGCTCGGATCTGGACGCCCTTTTCGATACCGATCTGAAGTCCTGCATTCAGGCTTGTTCCGCCAATACACTTTGCACCGCGTTCACCTACAACACCCGATCCAATGCCTGTTTTCCAAAAAGCGGTGTAAACCGGCAAGAGACCTATCAGGGGGCTGTGTCTGCTCAGAAGGTGCTTACTCCAGATCAGATCCAAACATTGGCAAAAACGCGCGCAAATGCGTTGAATGTACTTGGTACTGCTGACCTGAAGCAGGCCGCAGATCAGGCACGCGATCTGGGCTTTTTGCATATGGCACAGGGTAACGACCTGCAGGCTGTTCTGGACGCGGCGCGCAGCGCGAGCAGCCCGCGGCAGGTGATGAATTGGACTGGTGTGGCCGTATCGCTCAGCGATGCGCCTGATCTGTGGGTGGAATACGCGCGCCTGTTGTTGCAGACAAACTCTTCGGACTGGAGTGAAAGGCGCGACCTGCGCAACCGTGCGCTGAATGCCGCAACCAATGGCTATCTGCGCGCGGACGCTCCCGGCACGCAGATTGCCGCCCTGATGACATTGGCCCGCGCCCTGGAGGAGGTCGAGCGTGGGCGCGATATGATCCCGGTGCTGCGGCTGGCCGAGCAAATCCAACCGCGCGAGGATGTACTGGCCGCACTGAATGATGCCATCGGGAAATACGGGTTTCGCGTGGTCGACAGTTCTGTCGAAAGCGACGCCGCCGCGCCGCGGATCTGCGTCGAGTTTTCGGAACCGTTGGTCAAGGCGGGGGTCGACTATGATCCGTTTGTCCAGCGCAACGATGACGGGTTGGTGGTACAGGCTGAGGGCAGGCAGCTGTGCGTTGGCGGTGTCGCCCATGGTCAGCGCTATCGCCTGACGCTACGCGAAGGCTTGCCCTCCGCCTCGGGCGAGGCGCTGAACCGCAATGTTGAGCTTGCCCATTACGTGCGCGACCGGGCGCCTTCGGTCCGGTTTCCCGGGCGCAGCTACGTTCTGCCGAAATCCGCTGATGCTGCGTTGCCCGTTGAAACGGTCAACGTCACCGAGCTGAACCTGATCCTGCGGAGGGTCAGCGACCGGAACCTGTTGCGCGCGGTTCAGCAGGATTTCTTCGGTCGCCCGCTCAGTGAATGGCAGGAAGCAGAATTTTCCGAAGAGATTGCCGAGGATATCTGGACCGGTACCGCCGAAGTGGCCAACGAACTGAACCAGACCATGACGGCGCGCCTGCCCATGGCCGAGGCGATCGCGGATCAGCCCGCCGGTATTTATGCTCTGACCGCCCGTGTTCCGGGGGCTGATCCCTATGACGACCCGGGCGCGACGCAATGGTTTGTTCTGTCCGATCTTGGGATCAGCAGCGTGCTTGGCACCGACGGGTTGCACGTCACGGTGCGCGGGTTGAGCGACGCGGCACCCCGTGAAGGTGTCGAGGTTTCACTGGTCACAAGCGCAAATGCGGTCATCGCCCAAGCGCGAACGGATGAATCAGGTTATGTCCGGTTCGATCCCGGTCTGACGCGCGGCAAGGGGGCCAGCGCTCCCGCACTGGTGATGGCGTCAACTGGAGACAGCGATTTCAGCTTTCTATCCCTGACCGATCCCGCCTTTGACCTGTCAGATCGTGGTGTTGAAGGGCGTGCACCTGCGGGGCCGGTTGATGTTTTTCTGGCCACGGATCGCGGCGCATATCGGGCCGGAGAGGTGATACACCTCACCGCCTTGTCGCGCGATGGTGAGGCGCAGGCTATCGAGGGCCTGCCCCTGATTGCGATCCTGTATCGCCCTGACGGCGTGGAATACCGCCGAACCGTCTCGGATGGCGGCGTCGCCGGGGGACATATCTTTGCCCTGCCTGTTGCGGAGGATGCACCACGCGGCGCTTGGCGGATCGAGATCAGGTCTGATCCCAAAGGCGATGCGTTGGCGAGTCAGACAGTGCTGGTAGAAGATTTCCTGCCGGAACGTATAGATTTTGAGCTGACCCTGCCGGACGCGCCCCTGCGTCCCGGCGACAGCCCTCCGCTTTCGATCGACGCGCGCTATTTGTTTGGTGCGCCGGGGTCCGACCTGAGCATCGACGGTCAGGTTATCGCACGCCCGGCGGACACAGTGCCGGGCTACGACGGGTATCGCTTTGGCCGCTATGACGCCGAGACATCGATCAAAAGCACCTATTTTGGTGACATGCGCACAGATGCAAACGGCAAAGCATCTATTGCCGTTGAAATCCCTTTGTTAGAGACGGAAGGGAAACCAATTGAAGCCGAGGTTATTGCGCGACTGGCTGACGGCTCAGGCCGCCCTGTTGAACGTCGCCTGAGCGTTCCTGTCCTGCCGCCGCAACCTGTAATCGGTGTCAAACCCCTGTTCGAGGACGTACTCCCCGAAGGTACCGAGGCAGCGTTTCAGATCATTGGCCTTGCACCCGACCTGAGCCCCAGCCCGATGCGCCTGCGCTGGACGCTGAACAAGATCGAAACGCGGTATCAATGGTATCAGCTTTACGGAAACTGGAATTGGGAACCGACAACCAGACGCACTCGCGTTGCCACCGGAGAGATTGACGTCGCTACTGATCCTTTGGCGTTGTCCCAGCCCGTGGACTGGGGCCGTTATGAACTGGTGGTCCAACGTATTGATGGCACCTTTACGGAAACCGCTGTCGATTTCCACGCAGGCTGGTATCAGGCCGCAGATGCTTCGACCACGCCTGACCGGCTTGAGATGTCGCTGGATCGCGACAGCTATCGCGCCGGGGAAACCGCACAGCTGCGCATCGTTCCGCGCATGGCAGGTATCGCTCAGGTCGAGGTGCTTTCGAACCGTCTGATCCATCGCCAGATGGTTGCCGTAACGGAAGGCGAGACAGTTATCCCGATAGAGGTGACAGAAGATTGGGGGGCAGGTGCCTATGTCACGGCCACAGTGATCCGACCGATGAATGTTTCGGGTGGTCAGAACCCGGCACGCGCCATGGGCGTCGCCTATGCCGCCGTTGATCCCGCGGATCGCACGCTGTCAGTTGCCATTGAGGTGCCCGAGGTTACCTCGCCCCGTCAAACACAGAAGGCCATTGTTAGGGTCGAAAATTTTATAAGCGATGATCCAGTGTGGCTGACCCTTGCCGCTGTGGATGTGGGCATCCTCAACCTGACGGGGTTCGAAAGCCCAAACCCGCAAGAGTACTATTTCGGGCAACGTCGGCTGGGTGTGGACCTGCGTGATGTTTACGGGCGGCTGATCGACGGCATGAACGGAGCGATGGGTACGGTTCGCTCTGGCGGCGACAATGACAACGGGATGCGCCGCCAATCCCCGCCACCGACGCAAGATCTGATGGCGGTGTTCAGCGGCCCGGTTCAGGTCGGTGCGGATGGAAAGGTTGAGGTCGACATCCCCCTGCCCGCCTTCAATGGTACAGTCCGCCTGATGGCCATCGCGTGGTCACAAAAAGCCGTCGGTCAGGCCGAGGCTGACATGATCGTCCGCGACCCGGTGGTGGTTACGGCCAGCCTGCCGCGGTTTCTGGCCCCCGGCGATCACAGTCGGATGCGGCTTGAGATTGTCCATGCGGATGGCGCATCCGGAGACATGGCGCTTGGCCTGACCACCACCGGTGGGCTGGAACTGGGCCCGGTACCGGCACGCTTTCAGCTGGAGGACGGTGGCAAAGCGGTGTTCGACATCCCTGTAACGGCCCATGTTATTGGCGATCCAGAGATCAGCGTTTCCATCACCACATCAGACGGGCGCGATCTGTCGCAAACCCTGCGGATGCCGGTGCGGGCCAACGATCCCGTAATTGCCCGGACGCGGCGCTTTGCGCTGGGTGCGGGGGACAGCTTTCTGTTTTCGCAGGATGTTTTTGATGGGTTTCAACCTGGCTCGGCCAAGGCCATTCTGTCAGCCGGAGCGTTGGCCAAATTTGACACGCCCGGTCTGCTGGATCAGCTGAACCATTACCCCTATGGCTGCACCGAACAGATCACCAGCAAGGCACTGCCGCTGCTCTACCTGTCATCCGTCGCGCAGGCCTCGGGGCTGGGGAATGGCCCGGAGGTGGAACAGCGCATCACGGATTCGATCCAAAGCATTCTGACTCGTCAGGCTGCAAACGGTGCCTTTGGCCTGTGGCGCGCAGGCAGCGGTGATTTCTGGCTGGACGCCTATGTGACCGATTTCCTGTCGCGCGCCCGTGCGCAGGGGAACCCGGTGCCGAATCGGGCTTTTGCGCAGGCCATGGATAACCTGCGCAATCGGGTCAACTATGCGCCGGACTTCGACGAAGGTGGTCAGGATATCGCTTATGCCCTGATGGTTCTTGCGCGGGAAGGCGCGGCGGCGATGGGCGATCTGCGCTATTATGCGGATGTCAAAGGGGATGCTTTCGACACGCCGTTGGCCGCCGCACAGCTGGGCGCAGCGCTGGCGTCGTACGGGGACCAGACCCGCGCAGACGCGATGTTCACTCGTGCGGCACGGATGCTGCACCAGGTGCCGAACGATCGAGAAAACCACTGGCGCGCGGATTACGGCACCCGCCTGCGGGATGCGGCGGGCCTGCTGACCCTGGCCATAGATGCAGGCAGCGAGGCGATTGACCGCAACGCATTGATCCAACGGGTAAGCACGGGCCGAACGCCCCTGTCCACACAAGAGGCCGCGTGGTCCCTGTTAGCAGCGCACGCGCTGGTGTCAGACCCTTCCGGGTCCGGCTTGACGGTCAACGGCGTGTCAGTTTCCGGCCCCTTTGTTCAGGTTCTGCAATCCGGGCAGGCGGAAGAGGTCAACATCACTGCGACCGACGGTCAGGCCACCGATATCACCCTGACGGTGACCGGAATCCCCGAAGATCCGCCTGAGGCCGGTGGCACCGGCTATGCTATCGAACGGCAGTATTATTCGATGGACGGTGATCTGATTGACGCAAGCCGCTTTGCCGTGGGGGACCGGTTTGTAACGGTTCTGACGGTCACGCCGTTTGAAAGCGGTGGGGCGCGTCTGATGGTAGACGATCCTCTTGCCGCCGGGATCGAGATCGACAACCCGAACCTGCTGCGATCGGGCGATGTACGGTCGCTGGACTGGTTGAATCTGTCTGATGCCACGCATACCGAGTTCCGCTCTGACAGGTTCCTGGCTGCGGTTGACCTGTCTGGACGCCAGACCGTGACTTTGGCTTATGTCGCCCGTGCCGTCACACCGGGCGTGTTCCACCGTCCCGCGGCCTCGGTCGAGGATATGTACCGCCCCCAGAACCGTGCGCGAACGGCGACGGGACGGGTCGAGGTGCAGTGACCGGCCATCTTTCATACCCCTGTTTGGGCGGCTCTCATGCCTAGGGTGCCGCGCCTGTTATTTGCGTTGGCCGGTGCTCTCTATCTGGCGGCGTTGGCGCGGGATGGTGTTGACCGCTGGGTCGACGCCACAGTGCTGCCGCCCATTCTGACTGAAACTTCGGTCGAGATGCGGGATCGTAACGGTGACCTCCTGCGTGTGTTTCCGGTTGCAGATGGCATCTGGAGGCTGCAGCCCGGCGCGGTCGATCCCAATTTCACCGCTATGCTGATCCGGTACGAAGATAAACGTTTCTGGACCCACGCGGGCGTGGACCCTGTCGCGTTGCTGCGCGCAGCCGGGCAAAGCCTTTGGAGCGGGCGCGCTGTTTCAGGCGGGTCAACCCTGACCATGCAGGTCGCGCGGCTGATCGAAGATGGATCGACCGGACGCTGGAGTGGCAAGTTTCGCCAGATTAGGGTCGCATTGGCGCTGGAGCGACAGCTGAGCAAGACACAGATCCTGAACCTCTACCTGACCCATGCCCCCTATGGCGGCAATCTGGAAGGTATCCGTGCCGGTGCCCGCGCCTGGTTCGGCAAAGAAGCAACCCGTTTGACCGCCGCACAGGCGGCCCTGCTGGTCGCTTTGCCGCAATCCCCGGAGGCACGACGCCCGGATCGCAGACCCGAGGCAGCCCAAATTGCCCGAGACCGGATTTTGCGCAGGTTGGAGCGCCACGGCGTATTGACCAAGCCTGAAATGCACGCTGCCCTGACGGAAACCATTCCTGATCGAATGATCCCGTTTCCGCGCCTTGCACCCCATCTGACCGACCGCGTGAAAGGCCAAACCCGTGCAACCGGTGTATTTGATCTGACCCTGGATGCAGGGGTGCAAGCCCGGTTGGAAACTTTGGTCGCTCGGGCCGCGGCGCGCGTAGGGCCGCGCGTGTCCGGGGCCCTGATCGTGGCAGATCATCGCGACGGCAAGGTTTTGGCCTCGGTCGGGTCAGCCGGGTATCGGGATGCGCGACAAGGGTTCGTGGATATGACGCAAGCCGTGCGGTCGCCCGGATCGACGCTGAAACCTCTGGTTTACGGGCTGGCATTCGATCAGGGGCTGGCCCATCCGGAAACCCTGATCAGCGACAGCCCGGTGATGTTCGGGCGTTACGCCCCGCGTAACTTTGATGGCGTTTTCCGGGGCGATGTAAGGGTTCGGGACGCGCTGCAATTGTCGCTGAATATCCCTGTCGTGCGCCTGACGCACGAGCTGAGCCCTGCGCGCGTGATGGCGGCACTGCGGACAGCAGGATCAGAACCGCGCCTGAGCAGTGGTACACCCGGATTGGCAATATCCTTGGGTGGCGTCGGTCTGAGCTTGCATGATCTTGTGCAGATCTACGTGACGCTGGCCGCTGGTGGGCAAGGCCCGATTCTGCGCCATGACGCCCTGGCTGATGCACGGCTCACCTCTCGTGTTTTGTCCGAAACCTCAGCATGGCAGATTGCGGATATCCTATCCGGGATCACACCACCCACGGGCAGCACTTCAGGGGCGCTGGCCTTCAAAACGGGAACCTCTTATGGGCACCGCGATGCCTGGGCCATTGGTTTTGACGGGCAGCATGTCATCGGGGTCTGGCTGGGACGCGCGGATGGCACACCTGTTCCCGGCGCATTCGGAGGGGACGTTGCCGCGCCGCTTCTGACCGAGGCTTTTGGCCTGCTGAAACCCGAACTCACGCCCCTGCGCCCACCGCCACCATCAACACTGTTGGTTGGCGCGGCGCAATTGCCGCAACCGTTGCAACGTTTCCGGCCCCGCGCGGCGGCTTTCGAAACGGACCAAACCGCACCTGATCTGTTGTTTCCACCAGAAAACGCTGTGTTAGAGACTTTCGGGAGCCCTCTCACGGTGAAACTACGCGGTGGTGTCGGGCCGTTTTCCGTTTTGACCAACGGCGTGCCTGTCTTGACCGGGCAACGGCAGCGAGAATTCGAAATTCCCAATCCCGGACCCGGATTTACCTCACTTGTGGTGGTGGATGCACAGGGCCAATCCGACCGGGCCTCGTTCCGGATCGACCAGAGCGCGCCCGGTTCCCGTTAAAGAACAGCAATGGGCCAGCGTTAACGCCGCCCTTCCCGCAGCCAACCGCCCAGCAGAAAGCCTCCAGCCAGCAGCAAGACAAGCCAGGGCGGCAGCAACCCGGCCTGCGTGACATCCCGCGTCTCATACGCGTTGCGTGGGGTCAGACCGATCCAACCCCGACCGGCGGCGGGGCGTCCGGCGCGTACGTTGCGGATCGACGGCAGCCCATCTTCCAACCGGATCACACCGCCCCGCAACCTGGCCAGCACCGGTTCAAGGACATCACCAGTCGCGATGGTGCGCTCGAACTCCTTCGGTGCAGCAGGGCCAAGGCCGATCACAGCCATGTGGTCGCCTTCCTGCAAACGATAAAGGCCGATCTCGGGGCCGTAATACTGCGCTTCAAACCGACCCGGAGAAACCTCTTTCAAAGTAATCTCCAACGTCTCGCCATTCGGCAAGGTGACTGTTACCGGGCCGACTTCTGTCCCGAGCGTCTGACGAATGATGCGCATGGACTGACCGTTGGCCTCGGCCCACAACGCCTCTTCTTCCAGTTCCGGTTCCTTCATCATCCAATGGGCCAGCCTGCGCAACAGCTCCAGCTGCGGACCCCCTCCTTCGAAGCCACGACTCCAAAGCCAGGCATGGTCAGACGCAAGCATCGCAACGCGCCCTTCGCCGACACGGTTCAGGACAAGCAGCGGACGATCCTCGACCCCGGTCATCAGCACGTCGCCCGAGCGATGTTTCACGTCGATCTGTCGCAACCACGCCCCCCAATCCTCGGATTCTCCAAGGTTGGTCGTGACCGGGTGACGATGCCCCAGATCACTGACCATCGGCACATATCGTTCCTCGATCACCCGCGCGGTTGGCTGAGCTGGCAGAACTGGCGCCAGGGGCGAGCGGAAGATGCTGTCGGCACCGGCGAAATCAGGTCCGGCGGCAACCAGGACCGCGCCGCCTTCGTTGATGTAGCTTGTGACATTGTCCAGATAGATCGCAGGCAGAATCCCGCGCCGCTTGTAGCGGTCAAAGATGATCAGGTCGAAATCGTTGATCTTTTCCAGAAACAACTCACGCGTCGGGAAGGCAATCAGCGACAGCTCGTCCACCGGCACACCATCCTGCTTTTCAGGCGGGCGCAGGATGGTGAAATGCACCAGATCAACAGAACTGTCGGATTTCAACAGGTTACGCCACGTGCGACCACCCGGATGCGGTTCACCCGAGACCAGCAGCACGCGCAGGCGGTCCCTTACGCCGTTCATCTGGATCAGGGCCGTGTTGTTGCGGTCGGTCAACTCGCCCTCAGCCTGAGGAACGGAAAACTGGATCACGTTGCGCCCGCCATGGGGCAATGTGACGGGCAGTTCGACATCGCGACCGATTGGAATGCTGAACTGCTCGGGCTCGCCCCCATCCACCGAAATTTCCAACGGTGCAGATGTTGCACCTGCGGGGGCAGCTCCGCTGTCTTCGACGCGCAGGGTCAAGGTCACCGATTCACCAATGATGGCGAAAGCAGGGGCGTTTCGGACAATAAGCCTGCGATCCCAGTCGCTTTCCCGCCCGGTTTGCAGCAGGTGCATCGGCGCGGGCAGATCCGGGGCCTGATCGGCATCATGCACGATCCCATCTGACACCACGAGGATACCTGCGATACGCGCGCGCGGCTCTTCCGCCAGGGCTTCGTTCAGGGCTGCCATGATCTGCGTGCCCTCATCACCTTCACCATCGCCAACCCGGATACGGCGCAGTTCTGTATTGTCGCGTGCCTCGATCTCTGCGGCTAGGTCATCTGCGGCCATTGCTGTTTGTTCCGCCCGATCTGAAAGCGACTGGCTGGCGCTTTCATCCTCGAACATCAGAACGATATCTGTCAGCGGTGCACGATCTTCGATCTGATAGACCGGGCCGGACAGCGCAGCGATGATCACCAGCGCCGCCAACCCACGCAAGGCCCATCCCGACAATCCGCGCCACAAGGCCATCACGACCCCGGCCACGGCAATCATACCCACGACAAGCAGCATCGCCCACGGGATCAGCGGATCGAAGATGACGGTTCCTGTCATTGTCCCAACCTGTCCAGAAGGGCGGGCACGTGAACCTGATCGGATTTGTAGTTCCCCGTCAGCACATGCATCACCAGATTGACACCAAAACGATTGGCCAACTCGCGTTGCCGTTCCCCGGCATAACCGCGCCCGACGGGCAACAGGGCCTGCCCGTGGCGATCCACCGCCCAGGCACCGGCCCAGTCATTGCCGCCGATGACCACCGGCGTCACATTGTCGTTCAGATTGCGGAAAGGCATCCCGTCGATCTGTTCTGCATCCAGCGGCGCGGCTTCAACCCAAACCTCGGTGCCTGAATATCGGCCCGGAAAATCCTGTAACAGGTAGAACGTGCGTGTCAGAACATGATCGCGCGGAATCGGCTCTAATGCAGGTATATTCAGCGGTCCGGCCAGTTGTTGCAGTTTGCGGCCATTTGGGCTGGAGGCACCGAAACCGGCGATATCCGCGTCACGCGTGTCAAACAGGATCATCCCCCCGGACCGCAGATAGGCGTTTAGCTTCACATAAGCCTCGGCCGAAGGTTGCGACTGGCTTGCTGAGATCGGCCAATAAAGCAACGGAAAGAACGCCAGTTCATCCCGTTCCAGATCAACACCAATGGGGTCTGCCGGTTCGACCGATGTGCGATAGAACAGGGTTTGACCAAGTCCCCGCAACCCGGCTTGCGCAATATCATCCACCTGAGCGTCGCCAGTCAGGACATGCGCCAATACCAGTTCGTGGGTCGCAGCCAATGCAAACTCGGTGTCCTCAGGCGTTTGCGCGTGACCTTCGGGTACTAGCAGAAAGGCAGCCAGCGCAGCGGCCGTCGTCCGGGCCAGACCCAACCTGCCCGACAAAGCAAGCGATGCAATAACATCGACTGTCAGCAAAATCAGCGCAAGGCTGAGCAACAGGCCACCGAGCGGCGTTTCCGTACTGACCTCCTGCCCTTTGATCGGCACATTCGCGGGCCAGACAACGGGACGCAGCTGGGTTTCTTCCGAGACGACGTTCAACGCCAGCTTCTGCTTGCCGCTTTCATAAAGACCCGGGCGCAGTTCCGGCCCGATCTGGCCCGATATCAGTTCAACCCCGTCGACACCGGCCAGGGTTCCGGCATCTGACAAGGTGCCAAACCCGTCCATGATTTGTACGGGCTCCCATGTTGTTCCCAGTAACTGAGCCTCTTGCCGTGATTTTGCGGCCGAGGCCACGGCCAGCCGATCCAGCATTTCAACGAACAGGCCCGACAGTGGCAGGCTGGACCATTCTGCATCGGCGGTCACATGGAACAACACCACCTGCCCCAACCCCAGCGCCTTACGTGTCACCAAAGGCGTGCCGTCAGACAGCGAGGCAATCACACGATCCGCCAAGTTAGGGTCTGGTTGCGCCATGACCTGAGTGGAAACGACCACGTCATCAGGGATGTCCAATCCATAGAAAGGCGAGGTTTCGGGGAATGGTGCCAGGGTCTTGGCCTCACCCCAGCTCATCGCGCCGCCGACAGATCGCCCACCGCTGCGCAGCCGCGCAGGCAGCAGGGTGTCTTCGGTGTCACGCCCAAGATCGCTGGCCGCCATACGCGGGCCGGCAAAGCGCAACAGCAAACCGCCCTGTTCGACCCATTCAATCAGGTCCGCCTTTTCAGGTTCCGACATCTGGGCCACATCCGACAGAACAATGACATCCGGATTGGCGGGCAGAACCTCAGTCAGGCCACCATCGACGAAATCCGCCGTAGGGCTCAGGACCTGCGTCAGATAATGCAGGGGTGACAGCAGCTCCAGACCTTCGCGGTTCAAACTCCCGGCAATCAGCGCGACCTCGCGCCGACGCAGGCTGTCATCGGTCAAGGTCACGGTCCCGGCGGACCTTTGGCCCTGGATTTCGAACCGCGTGATCCGGGCGCGGAGTTCGGAAGGCAGCGCCAGATCGACCTGCGCCGAAGCGTTCCCGGCTTCCAGGGTCAGTTCCACTGAATGTAGCACACGCGCCGTTCCGGCCGGGTCGCGCCCTTGTGCCAATACAGTCACACGTTCCTCGGGTCCGGGGCCTGCGCGCTGCACTGTCAATTGGATCAACCCGTCCTGATAAGCGGCAGGCAGGATCGCCATGGGCCGGGACGCCGCCTGATAAACCACCACATCGCCACGAGCCTGCAAGCTGGAGACCAGCGCCGCATGATCCGCGTAATCCAGCCGGTCACTGAACCAATGGGTATCAAACCCGCCATCAATTGAATTTAGTGCCGCAATGGTCTGTGCGATCTGAGGTTCGGTCGGCTGCCATGGGTTGGGCATCAATCCCGGCAAATGCCCTCGCCATGCCTCGGCCGCCTGAAAAACGGGTGTTTCTGGTTCGGTCAGGCGCAGGATAGCCACTGTGCGCCCCGCGCGACCAGCCTCGGTCAGTTGCGCATCGATCTGATCCAGCGTGGCGGGCCATCGGGTCGCGCCTGCCCAACTGGCGTCCAGCACCATCAGCAGCGGCCCGGACCCGATCTCATCCCGCGACGGGTTCAGAACCGGACCGGCCAGACCTATGATCACCGCCGCAGCTGCCAGCATCCGCAGCAGCAACAGCCACCACGGCGTGCGGTCCGAAACGCTTTCGTCATCCTTCAGGCCCAAGAGCAACGTCACCGCCGGGAACATCCGGCGGATCGGCGCCGGCGGCACCGCGCGCAGGATCAGCCACAAGATCGGCAGGGTCAGAAGACCCAGCAGCACCCATGGAGCGGTAAAGCCGATGCCCGCCAGAACCGTCATCGCGTTCCCCCGTCCAGCGCACGATATATCCACAACAGAGCCGCTTGCGCGCTAGCGCCCGTGTGATGCAGACCCATTTGCCAGCCAGTCGCCCGGCAAAGCTGCGTCAGCGCATCCTTACGGTGGGCGAGGCGTTGCAGATAGCGGTCCCGCAGCTCTGCGGCCTTGAGCGTTTCGTGTCGGACGGACCCACCGACGCTTTCGAAAATCGTACGTCCACGATAGGGAAATGTCTCTTCTCCCGGATCCAGCACCTGAAGGATCACGCCGCGAACACCACGGTCGGCAGCTTTGGTCAGGGCCAGTTCAACTTCATCCATTGGACCAAGAAAATCCGAAATGAACACGGCACGGGCATGCGGGATCATGGCGCGATGTTCGGGTGGCGCGTAATCCGATTGATCATCCTCGGACCAGGCTTGCGCCAGCCGGATGATCTGTGCATTGCCACGCCGGGGTGGCAAGGTCGTCCCTGTCAGGCCCACACGTTCACCGCCGCGGACCAGCAAGATGGACGTTGCCAGCCCCAATAGCCGGGCGCGATCCGCCTTGGTCGGCAACGATTTGTCGGACGCAAACCGCATCGACGCCCCCTGATCGACCCAAAGCATTACCGATTGCGCGATCTGCCATTCGCGTTCCCGCACATATTGCTGATCTCCACGCGCCGAACGACGGTGATCGATCATCCGGCGGCTGTCCCCGATCTGCGCGGGGCGGTATTGCCAGAAATCATCCCCCATGCCAGAGCGCCGCCGACCATGGTCTCCCAGCAGAACGGTACCAGCCAGATGTTCCGCCCGCGCCAAAAGGGGCGGCAACCGCGATGCCTCGGCCTCGGATCTTTCGCGAAGGGTCAGCGCGGCATTCACGCCGCCGCCTCGGTCCGGATCAACCCGACAGCGGTCGAGTCGATCAGGTCAGCCAGACTGTCACCGCGTGCCCGTGCCGCAAAGTTGAGAGCCATCCGGTGGCTAAGCACCGGGCGCGCCATATCCAGCACATCCTCGGCATTGGGTGCCAGACGCCCCTGCAACATCGCACGTGCCCGAACCGTCATCATCAGCGCCTGCGCCGCGCGTGGACCAGGACCCCACGCGACGGTTTCGGCAACCCGTTCGGATACGCCAGCTTCTTCTGGGCGGAAGGCCCGCACCAGATCAAGGATCAGCTCGACAACCGAGTCCCCGACCGGCATCCGACGCAACAGGACCTGCGCAGCCAGCAACTCTTCCTTGCTGAAAATCTGGTACGCTTTGTCTTCTTCAACACCGGTCGTGGCCAGCAGAATATCCCGCTCGGTCTGGCGGTCGGGATATTCTACATCGACCTGCACCAGAAACCGGTCCAGCTGCGCTTCGGGCAGGGGATAGGTGCCTTCCTGTTCGATCGGGTTTTGCGTGGCCAGAACATGGAATGGCACACCAAGGGAGCGGTCCTCACCGGCTACTGTCACCGTACGCTCCTGCATCGCTTGCAGCAGCGCGGATTGCGTTCGCGGGCTTGCCCGGTTGATCTCGTCCGCCATCAGCAGCTGACAGAAGATCGGGCCGGGAATGAAACGGAAATGGCGGCTGCCATCGTCGGCCGTATCCAACACCTCGGACCCGAGAATGTCAGCGGGCATCAGGTCGGGCGTAAACTGAATGCGATTGCCATGCAGGCCCATCACGGTCGACAGTGTCTCGACCAACCGTGTCTTACCCAAGCCCGGCAGACCGATCAGAAGCGCGTGACCACCGCACAAAAGCGCAGCCAGAGTCAGGTCCACGACCCTTTCCTGCCCGATGAAGCGGCGGGTGATCGAGGCCTTGGCCTCTTGCAGCTTGTTTTCCAGCGCTTCGATCTCGGCTACGAGGTCGGCAGGTTCGTTCATGACTTTCCCTTCCGTGGACGAATATGATTGAAGTGTATCGCGCTGAGAGGAAATGGCAAAAGCAATGAGCGGACAAAAACCTGTGAAACCCTCGCCCGACGGATTGGCCGCATCGGTAAAAGCCGCCAAAACCCGGGGTTTACCGCCCGTTCACCTGTGGAATCCTCCGTTTTGTGGCGATCTGGACATCCGTGTCGCAAAAGATGGTACATGGAGTTATTTAGGCTCGCCCATCAATCGGTTCGAGCTTGTGAAGCTTTTTTCCTCAATTCTTAAGAAAGAAGACGGAAAATACTATCTGGTTACGCCGGTTGAAAAGGTGGGAATCACTGTCGAGGACGCGCCGTTCATCGCCGTGGATTTCGAGCAAACCGGCGAAGGCCGGACGCAAGACCTGACCTTTCGCACACAAGTGGACGACATCGCTGTTGCAGGGCCCGCGCATCCGATCCGGATTGTAATCGATCCTGAAACAGAAGAACCGTCACCCTACATACTGATCCGCACGAACCTCGAAGCGCGCATAGATCGCAAAAGCTTCTATCGCCTTGTCGAGATTGGCAGCCACTATGAGGGCTGGTTCGGTGTCTGGTCAGGTGGGCAGTTCTTCCCGCTGATCCCTTCAGCCGATCTCGGCTGACCGCGGCGCGCGATCCTGGGCCAGCACGACAGCCAAAGCAACTACGCCCGCGCCCAGCGCACGGGTCCAGTTCCAGTCTTCCCCCAGCATCAGCATGATCAGCATCACGTAAAACGGGGCGATATTGATGTGAAACGAAGCCAGCGCCACGCCCAGCTTTCCCACGGCCGAGATGAACAACACTTGGCTGAGCCCCAGTGATATCAAGGCATAGATCCCAAGCATCCCCCATTGCTGCCCATCAATGGCGGCGGTTGGCAGCACATCCATGCCCAGCTGGGCCGCCCCAAAACTCAGCACTGCGGCCATGAGCAACCCACCGACGAAAGTAATTGTACAGCGCCCGATCTGACTGAGTTCGGGGAAGTCGCGCGCAGTGGCCATGCTACCCCAGCAAAACAGGCCCGTTGCAAGGATCGCCAGAACCGCGCCCAGCCCCAGCTGTTCGGGCGCGGCGGTGCTGGTTGCAATCAGCCCACCCAGAACCGACACCAGAACACCCAACGCAAAGGTCCACTTCAGCCGTCGGGTTCCTGCCATCAGCTCCAGTACCGTTGCAAGCAAAGGCGCGCAGGATGCAATGATCGCGACTGTCACCGGGTCCGTCATTTTCTGCGCAACGATCAGCAGAAACATGGCAAAGCCAAAACCAAAGCCGCCGACAACCATCGCCCGACCCCATCTTGCGCGTAACACTCTGCTGGGGCCATCCAGCAGGATCCAGACCGGTATCAGAACGGCAATCGCCAGCGCCAGGCGCGCGGTCAGCAATGCAACAGGGGGCCAGGTTTGCAGCAAAACTTCCGCCGCCGGGAACCCCGCTGCCCAGGTAATCATGGAGGCAACCGCCAGCCCATTCCCTGACAACGCAGGGTTTCGGCCACCAGACAAAACGGTAGTTGCCCCGCGTACGGGTTCCGGGCTCATCGCCATTGGATTCGGACCTTTTGTTAAGACGGCACCCGTAATGACGCGCCGTGCTGAGCGGACCCTTGCTGATTCGGTGCAAGCGATCTGGTCGATTTTCGACAATCTGTCGTTTTCGATCCCTTCCCCGAAAATCATCCCTTGGTTATGGTCGGATCAACACAACCACTGACCGCTCATGCCCAGATTTGCTGCCAACCTTTCACTGCTATTTACCGAAATGCCTTACCTGGAGCGATTTCAGGCTGCGTCAGATGCTGGGTTCACAGCGGTCGAGGTCTTGTTTCCTTATGACATCGCCGCGACGGAAACCCGCCGTGCCTTGCTTGCCAACGGGTTGGAGCTTGTGCTGATCAACGCGCCACCGCCCAACTACACCGGCGGTGCGCCGGGTTACGCCGCGATCCCCGACGGTCAATCGCGGTTCCAGTCGGATATCCGCCGTGTCCTGCGATATGCCGGGGTGCTGCGCCCCGGCCTGATCCACGTCATGTCCGGATACGCCACAGGGCCGGATGCATTGAATTGTTTTGTGCAAAACCTGCAATGGGCCGCCGATTTCGCCCCCCAGCAAAAATTCACCATCGAACCGCTCAACCCGGTTTCACAGCCCGGGTATTTTTTGAACGATTACGATCTGGCGGCAGATGTGCTCAACCAGGTGGATCGCCCGAATGTCGGCCTGCAATTTGACAGCTTTCACGCTCATATGATTCATGGCGACGCGCTGGCTGTCTGGGACCGCTTTCATCCGCAGGTGGTCCATGCCCAAGTTGGCGCAGCCCCGGATCGCACGGAACCGGGTCGTGGACCAACGGATTTCAAGGCCTTGTTCTCGACCATGGACGCGGTAGGTTATAGCGGCTGGGTCAGCGCGGAATACACACCCACAACACAACGCACCTGCGACACACTTGACTGGATGCGGGACTGACACTGGTAATTTTCATTCAAATACCGCACATCAGCGGCATTGTGACCATTAGGATGCCTGCCATGATACCAGCCCGCTATGCCCGTGCCGTTTTCAGCCTGATCATGTCCGGCCTCATGTCCTTGATTGTAACAGGGATCGCGACGGTCAAAGCGATTGGGTTTAACCCTGGAACAGTTGGCGACTGGATGGCGTCCTGGGCTTTTTGCTGGCCCATCGCCTTCACCGTAATCCTGCTGTTTGGCCCGTCTGTGCAACGAATGGTGAACCGCATGGTAAGGCCGCAGGGCTGACCCGATGCATGCACAGCCCGCCGAGACCTGATGAACAACGCCGCTAGTGCGCCTCGGCCCAGTTCGCCCCCTTCCCGGCATCCACGACCAGCTTCACATCCAGTTTGACCGCAGGATCCGAGGCGCCCTCCATCACGTCACGGGCCACGTCGATCACCTGATCCACCGCATCTTCGGCCACCTCGAACAATAACTCGTCGTGAACCTGCAACAGCATCCTGGCAGGCAATCCGGCGATCGCGTCCGGCATTCGCACCATCGCGCGCCGGATCACATCCGCCGCAGTACCTTGAATTGGTGCATTGATCGCCGCGCGGCGCGAGAACCCGGCATGTGGCCCCTTGGCATTGATCTCGGGCGTGTGGATCTTGCGCCCGAACAGGGTTTGCACATAGCCGTGCTCTTTCGCGAATTCGACTGTGTCGTCCATATAGCGGCGAATGCCTGGGAAACGTTCGAAATAACGATCAATAAAGCCCTGCGCCTCGGCCCGTGGAATACGCAGGTTCCGGGCCAGTCCAAAACCCGAAATGCCGTAGATCACGCCGAAGTTGATTGCCTTTGCCTGACGGCGGATATCAGGCGTCATCTCATCCAACGGCACATCAAACATCTCGGACGCGGTCATGGCGTGAATATCCAAACCGTCCGAAAACGCCTGTTTCAGAGCCGAAATATCGGCGATATGGGCCAGAATCCGCAACTCGATCTGGCTGTAGTCGAGGCTTACCAACACATTGCCCGGCTCGGCGATGAAAGCCTCACGAATACGCCGCCCTTCTTCTGTCCGCACCGGAATGTTTTGCAGGTTCGGATCGGTCGAGGCCAGACGCCCTGTATTTGCTCCGGTGATCGAATAAGACGTATGCACCCGACCTGTGTCGGGGTTGATATGGGTCTGCAGCGCGTCGGTATAGGTCGATTTCAGCTTGCTCAGCTGCCGCCAGTCCAGAACGCGGCGCGGCAGTTCATGCTCGGTTGCGAGGTCTTCCAGAATATCAGCGCCGGTCGAGTATTTGCCGGTCTTGCCTTTCTTGCCACCTTCCAGACCCATTTTGTCGAACAGAATTTCGCCCAGCTGAGCAGGCGATCCGACATTAAAGCTTCCCCCGGCCAGCTCGTGAATTTCAGCCTCTAATCCGGCCATTTTCTGGGCAAATGCGTTGGACATCCGGCTCAGGACATCACGGTCGACCTTGATGCCATGCATCTCCATCTCGGCCAGCACCGGCACAAGCGGCCGTTCCAGCGTCTCATAGACCGTGGTCACCTGCGCCCGGTGTAATTGCGGCTTGAACAGCTGCCACAAACGCAAGGTGATGTCCGCATCTTCGGCGGCATAAGCCGTGGCCTCGTCAATCGCGACCTTGTCGAAGGTAATTGCCGATTTTCCCGACCCCAGCAGCGGTTTGATCGGGATTGGTGTGTGGCCCAGATAACGCTCGGACAGGGTGTCCATCCCATGCCCATGCTCACCGCCATGCATGGCGTAGGACATCAGCATCGTATCGTCGATGGGTGACACGTCGATGCCATACCGCCTGAAGATCTTAGCATCATATTTCATGTTCTGCCCGATCTTGAGGACCGACGGATCCTCGAGCACCGGTTTCAAAAGCCTCAGGGCTTCATCCAATGGCATCTGCCCATCGGCCAAGGCATCCGATCCAAACAGATCATCCGCTGATCCATCGCGGTGGGTCAACGGGATGTAACAGGCTTCTCCGGCCTCGACGCACAGCGAAATACCCACCAGACCGGCAATCATCTCGTTCAGACCCGTGGTCTCTGTGTCTACAGCCACCCAACCACGCTCATAGGCCTGGTCAATCCACTTTTGCAGGACCGCTGCATCACGTACGCATTCGTATTTCGAACTGTCAAACGGGATCACCTCGGCCTCGACCTCTGCCACCGCTGGCGCAGGCGCGTCGGCAATCACCGGAGCCTCAACCCCCAGCTTGTCAGCGATGCGCTTGGTGAGGGTGCGGAACTCCATCTCGGCCAGAAACGCCAACAGCGTGTCTGCATCGGGGTCCCTCACCTCAAGGTCGTCCAAGGTGAAATCCAGCGGAGTATTCTCGTCCAGTTGAACTAGTTTCTTCGAAAGCTCGATCTGGTCTCGCATTTCGATCAGGGTCTGGCGGCGTTTGGGCTGCTTGATCTCATCTGCCCGGTCCAGCAGGGTCTCCAGATCGCCGAATTCGTTGATCAGCAAAGCCGCCGTCTTGACCCCGATTCCCGGCGCCCCCGGAACATTGTCGACGCTGTCACCGGCCAACGCCTGAACATCGACCACACGTTCCGGTCCGACCCCGAACTTCTCGACCACGCCATCCCGGTCAATGCGTTTGTTCTTCATCGCATCCAGCATTTCGACGCCGTCCCCGACCAGCTGCATCAAGTCCTTGTCGGAACTCACGATGGTCACACGGCCACCTGCATCCCGCGCCTGAACGGCGAGCGTCGCAATGATGTCGTCAGCCTCATAACCCTCCATCTCCTTGCAGGCGATGTTGAACGCTTTTGTCGCCTCGCGGGTCAGCGGCATCTGTGGGCGCAAATCCTCGGGCATCGCCTCGCGGTTGGCCTTGTAGAGGTCGTAAAGATCGTTCCGGAAAGTATGAGAACCTTTATCAAAGATCACCGCCACATGGGTCGGCGCATCTGCCCCGGTGTTTCCCTCGACATATTTCTGCAGCATGTTGCAAAAGCCCGAAACAGCCCCAATCGGCAACCCATCCGACTTGCGGGTCAGTGGCGGCAGCGCATGATAGGCCCGGAAAATAAAGGCCGATCCGTCGATCAGATGCAGGTGGCACCCTTTTCCGAAATTCGTGGTCATTACGCGCCCTCTCTGATCGTTTGCGAAAACACTAATGCCACGGGTGCAACGATAGAGCCACCCGCACCGCAGCCGCAAACTTCATCTTTTCATAAATACTCAATGCCCACACAGGGCAACACAGGCTCAGGCGTCAGTCTGATGCCCGGCCAGAACATATTTGCAGTCGCAATAGGGGCATTCGACCCAGCCTGCGTCTTCTGGAATTTGCAGCCACACGCGCGGATGGCCCAACGCACCTTCGCCGCCATCACAGGCAACACGGGCGGTTTCGACGATCTTGGTTTCCGGCGCTTCGATGGTCACGGCTGGCGATCCTTCTTCGGTTGTCGGCCACGCGGGCATGTATTAGGTGCGTTTATGAGCGATGATCAAACCGGGGGCAAGTGCCACATGTGCGACGCGGCGATCAGGATCGAAGGGCTGCGCAAAACCTATCGCGGTGGCAAGGGTCAGCCCGAAAAGCATGCGCTGAAAGGCATTGACCTGACCGTCCCGCGCGGCTCGGTTTTTGGTCTGCTGGGCCCGAATGGTGCCGGAAAATCGACCCTGATCAATATTCTGGCTGGTCTGGTGGTAAAATCGGCGGGTCGCGTGGCGATCTGGGGCTTCGACCAGGATCAGAATCCACGCCAGTCGCGATCGGCCATTGGTGTAATGCCACAAGAGCTCAACCTCGACCCGTTTTTCACCCCGCGCGGCGCGCTTGAGGTTCAGGCCGGTCTCTATGGCGTTCCGAAATCCCAACGGCGCAGTGATCAGATTCTGGAATTGGTCGGTCTCAGCGACAAGGCCGAGGCCTATGCCCGCACTCTTTCGGGCGGTATGCGGCGGCGGTTGCTGCTGGCCAAGGCACTGGTGCATCACCCGAAAATCCTTGTGCTTGATGAACCCACAGCGGGAGTGGATATCGAACTGCGCCAGATGCTCTGGGCCAATGTGCGCAAGCTGAACGAACAGGGCATGACCATCATCCTGACCACCCACTACCTGGAAGAAGCGCAGGAGATGTGCGACGAGATCGCCATTATCAACCACGGTGAAAAGGTCGCGCAGGACAGCACCGCCAACCTGCTGGGCCGCATGGACAGCCGCACCATGGTGATTGTGCCCGACAGCCCGATCATTGATCTGCCTGCGTCAGAAGGCGTCGAGGCAGCTCTCCGCAATGATGGCAGCCTTGTCCTGCAATACCGAAACATCCAGACCAGCGCCGAACAGGTTCTGGAATCGGTACGCGCCGCGAATATCCGCATCCGCGACGTCCGCACCGAAGAGGCCGATCTTGAGGACGTATTCCTTGCCCTGACCTCGTCCCGTACCGAAGATCATCCGGCGGATGATCAGGATCAGCCACGCCGGGGCATCCACCGCGTCAAGCTTTAAGCCCGGTCTATTCGCGCCTGATAGCAGTTATTCCGCGCAGATCGCACGTGAATATAGGCAACGTCGGATCGGGAAAAGATATCCCTGACTTTTGCGCCGATCTGATCCGTCGGCGTGATCGCCCCGGTGCCATAGACGATCCTGTCATCCGTACCGTAGCCCTTGATCAGATAGTCGGGCGAGGTGGACAGAATTTCGGGCAGCGCGTCTTCCTCGTACCGGTCACATGGTGTTGCACACAAAAAGATCGGGCCGGTTTCCGCATAGGGATGTGTCTTTGAAAAAGGTCGATGTGCCAATATCAGCATCTCATCGCCCTCGGGGATATGTCGCAGGCAGTGGCGGCACGGGTTACCTGCACCCGTCGAAACAGCGCGTTCCGGCGTTGAACCATATGCATCCGCGCCACCTGCCTGAAGGGCGCGTACATCGTTGGTGGGCAAAGCGGTGATTTTGAACATCTCGGATCTCCTTTTTTGCTGACCATGCCCGTGCGACCGGACCCAATCGACCCGTTTCCTGCGCAAAGGACTCGAAAAAGAACAAAACGTGAATATAATGTGGAATCGCCATGTATGCCGAGCTGTCGATCACGTCGAATTTTACCTTCCTCACCGGGGCCTCGCACCCCGAGGAGTATATGGAGCGTGCCGTCACCCTGGGCTTGCCCGCCATTGCGATTTCTGATGACAACTCGGTCGCCGGGATCGTCCGCGCCCACACTCAGGCGTGCGAGATCGCCCGCAAGGTCCGCGAACGGCTGGCGTGGGAGGAGCAGAATACCTCAATCGGGCCACCCTGCCCCGATCATATCCCCAAGCCGCCCTCCTATCCCATCCACGCGGTTCCCCGCCTGATCCCGGCGGCGCGGCTGATCTTCACCGATGCGCCCATGGTCACCGCCCTGCCCCTGAACCGGCAGGGTTGGGCCAACCTGTGCCGCATCCTCTCCAAAGGCCGTCTGCGCGCCGAGAAGGGCGACTGCATCCTGCACCTGTCTGACCTGCTCGAATTTTCCGATGGCCTCCACCTGCTGCTGTGGCCACAGGCGGCGGGCTCTCCGGGCGGCGCGGGCGCGTGGCGGACACAGGCGCAGCAGCTGACGCGCCGCTTTGCCGGGCGGATGCATCTGTTGATGCACCCCCGGTATGATGGCGCCGATGGTTCGTATTTCTCTTTATTAGAGACCGAAGCAAAGCAGCTTGGCATCCTCACGCTCGCCAGCGCAACACCGATGATGCACCACGGCACCCGCCGCAAACTGGGCGATGTGCTGACCGCCATCCGCCTGCGCCGCAAGGTGGACGCATTGGGCCGGGACGCTTTGGCCAATGGTGAACAGCGCCTGCGCTCCGAGGCCGAGATGCTACGCATCTTCAAAGGTCATGAGGGGGCCGTTGCCCGCGCTTATGCGCTCAGCGAACAACTCACGTTCTCGCTGGACGAGCTGCGTTATGAATACCCCAACGAGGGCAGCACGCAAGAAACCCCGACCCAGCGCCTGCACCGTCTGGCGCATGAGGGGTTGAAATGGCGTTATCCCGCCGGGGCGTCCGAAAAGGCGAAAAAAATGCTGGCGCATGAGCTGACGCTGATCGGCAAGCTGAAATACGAACCCTACTTCCTGACCGTCCGCGATATCGTCCATTTCGCCCGGTCGCGCAGCATCCTCTGCCAGGGGCGCGGATCGGCTGCCAACTCGGTCGTCTGTTTCTGCCTCGGCATCACCGAGGTCAGCCCCGAGATGGGCACCATGGTGTTTGAACGCTTCGTCTCCGAGGCGCGCGATGAACCGCCAGACATAGACGTCGATTTCGAACATGAACGCCGCGAAGAGGTGATCCAGCACATCTATGACCGCTATGGCCGCGAACGCGCGGGCCTCTGTGCCACGGTGGTCCATTACCGCGGCAAACGCGCCATCCGCGAGGTTGGACGCGCCATGGGCCTGACCGAAGATACAATCTCGGCGCTTTCCTCACAGCTTTGGGGCTTTTTCTCGGCCTCGGGGCTTGAGGCGCAACGGATGCGCGAAATTGGCCTCGACCCCGAAGATCGGCGCCTGAAACAGACTCTAATGCTGGTTTATGAGATCGACGGCTTTCCCCGCCACCTCTCGCAGCATGTGGGAGGATTCATCATCACCGAGGGTCGGCTGGATGAGCTTGTCCCCATCGAAAACGCCACGATGGAGGGCCGCACGGTCATCTGCTGGGACAAGGACGATATCGACAGTCTTGGCATCCTCAAGGTCGATGTCCTCAGCCTCGGGATGCTCACCTGCATCCGCAAGGCGTTTGACCTGATCGGCCAGCACCACCAGACCAGCTATACCCTTGCCACCCTGCCACCCGAGGATCCGGCAGTCTATGACATGCTCTGCAAGGCGGACAGCATCGGCGTGTTTCAGGTGGAATCACGTGCACAGATGAACTTCCTGCCGCGGATGCGGCCGCGTAATTTCTATGATCTGGTGATCGAGGTTGCCATCATCCGCCCCGGCCCCATTCAGGGCGACATGGTCCACCCCTATATCCGCCGCCGGAACGGAGAGGAGGAGGTCAGCTTCCCCTCGGACGCGCTGGGCGAGGTGCTGGGCAAAACGCTGGGCGTACCGCTGTTTCAGGAACAGGCAATGCAGATCGCCATTGTCGGCGCGGGCTTCACCCCGGAACAGGCCGATCGGCTGCGCCGCTCGCTGGCGACCTTCAAGAAACATGGCAATGTCAGCGAATTCCGCGCGCTCTTTTTGCGCGGGATGAAACGCAACGGGTATGAACAGGATTTCGCGGAACGTTGCTTTTCCCAGATCGAAGGCTTCGGCTCGTACGGTTTCCCCGAAAGCCACGCGGCCAGTTTTGCGCTGCTGGTCTATGCCTCGGCCTGGATCAAATGCCACCATCCGGGCATCTTCGCCTGCGCCCTGCTGAATTCGCAGCCGATGGGGTTCTACGCGCCGGCCCAGATTGTGCGGGATGCGCGCGAACATGGGGTACAGGTGCGCCCGGTCTGCATCAATGCCAGCTTTTGGGACAATGTGATGGAGCCTGATGGCCATGGCGGGCTGGCGCTGCGGCTGGGCTTTCGCCAGATCAAGGGCCTGAGCGAGGAAGACGCCAGCTGGCTGACCGCCGCGCGCGGCAACGGCTACACCCAGGTCGACGATGTCTGGCGCCGCGCAGGCCTTGGACCATCGGTGATCGAACGGCTGGCCGAGGCTGATGCCTTCGCCGCCTGCGACCTGACCCGGCGCGAGGCGCTGTGGCAGGCCAAGGCAATTGCCACAGCCAAGCCTCTGCCCCTGTTTTCGCAAGATCTGGAGGGCGAGGCGCTGGACGAACCCGAGGCTTATCTGCCGCAAATGACGCTGGGCGAGCAGGTGGTCGAAGATTACGTCGCCACCCGCCTCAGCCTGCGGGCGCACCCGGTGGCCCTGCTGCGGTATCTGCTGACGCCGGATGGGCGCGACAAAACCACCTCTGTTCCGTAACGCCGGAACACCCTATCTGCCAAAAACAGAGTCGAAATTCAGGCCGTCATGACCAGACCCATCCTTCCCCCGCGCTTTCCCGCGACGCCCGAGCAGATCAACGCGCAAGTTCGCGCCTTTTATGCCCGTGTCCGGCAAGACGCGGTTCTTGGACCCGTATTTGCCAACCACGTCACCGACTGGCCCGCGCATGAAGACAAGATCGCCGCCTTCTGGCGCAATGCCATCCTGTATGAGCGCTGCTATGACGGCAATCCGCAACGGGTCCATATCGAACGGCCCGATGTGAAACCGGAATTCTTTGCCCATTGGCTGGATCTGTTCGAGGAGGTCGCCACCCGGACTCTGCCCGCGGAAACGGCCACCCCGTGGGTCGCCTTGGCCCGCCGCATTGGTGTCGGCATGAAGGCAGGTGTCCAATCCGCACGACAGCCCAAAGACGCGCCGCCGATCCTGCGATGATCCCGGATCATGGCGGCCATGCGATGTTAGCGATAAAATAAGGGCTATTCGCGCCCTCGGAATAGGGTTAAGCAGCACTACGGACAGCCGGGAACCCTGCCTGCGCTGCTATGATGTATCGTCACCATACCAACATAGGCCGAGGCCGGATTGATGAGTGCTCAAAACAACACCCTGCGGGGGCTTGGCTATGCATTTCTGGGATTTGCCGTCTTTGCCAGCCACGACGCGCTGATCAAGGTGCTGGGCGGCACCTATTCAGTGATGCAGATCATCTTTTTCGCCACGCTGTTTTCGTTCGTTCCAATGGCCGTCACGATCCTGACCGACCGCACGACGGGAAACTTTCTGCCGCATCATCCATGGCTCGTTCTGCTGCGCTCGGGCCTGATGGTAACGGCTATGTCCTGCGCGTTTTACGCGTTTTCGGTTCTGCCACTGGCCGAGGTCTATTCCCTGCTGTTCTCATTCCCGCTGATCGTCACGGTGCTGTCGATCCCGATACTGGGTGAAGTGGTCCGCGTTCAGCGCTGGGCTGCGGTTGGCGTCGGCCTGATCGGCGTCCTGATCGTTCTGCGCCCCGGTGCAACGGATATCACACTGGGCCATATGGCCGCCCTGATGGCCGCCTTTTGCAGCGCCTTTGCCTCGGTCCTTGTGCGCAAGATCGGGAATGAGGAGCGCTCGGCCGTGCTGATCCTTTATCCGATGCTGCTGGCCATCGTGGTCATGAGCCTTGCCCAACCGGCCGTATACCAGCCGCCTTCCCTGCTGCATCTGGCGATGATGGCGTTGGTTGGGGTGTTCTCGGTCATCGCGCAACACCTGATCATTCTGGCCTACCGCGCCGCACCCGCCGGTGTCGTCGCCCCCAGCCAATACAGCCAGATCATCTGGGCAACACTGTTTGGCATGATCTTCTTCGACGAGCGCCCTGACATCTGGGTCGCCGTCGGTGCCAGCATCATCATCGCATCCGGTGTCTATGTTGTTTGGCGAGAAAGCCGGGCCAACACCACCTCGGCCAATACCCCGGTTCTGCGGGTTCGGTCGCCGCGTTCAGATACCGGGGCGTCACGGCCTGGAAAGTAGGTCCAACGAAAACGGCGCGCCGATCAGCGCGCCGTGGTTGGAAAATGTGGATTTTACTCTTAGTAGATAACCACCGACCGAATGCTTTCGCCCTTATGCATCAGGTCGAAGCCGTGGTTGATGTCGTACAGACCCATGGTGTGGGTGATCATCGGGTCAATCTCGATCTTGCCTTCCATGTACCAGTCGACGATCTTGGGCACATCCGTGCGCCCGCGCGCGCCGCCGAATGCGGTACCGCGCCACGAACGGCCGGTGACCAGCTGGAATGGCCGGGTCGAGATTTCGGCCCCTGCAGGTGCCACGCCGATGATGATCGACTCACCCCAGCCCTTATGTGCTGATTCAAGTGCTGCGCGCATCACGCCGACATTGCCTGTGGCGTCAAACGTATAATCCGCACCGCCCCTGGTCAGGTTGACGAGATACGGCACCAGATCGCCTTCAACCTCGGACGGGTTCACGAAGTCGGTCATGCCGAACCTGGTGGCCATTTCCACTTTGGAGGGGTTCAGGTCGACGCCGACGATCTGGTCTGCTCCGGCCAGACGCAGACCCTGAATGACGTTCAGGCCGATACCGCCCAGACCAAACACGATTGCGCGGCTGCCGATTTCCACCTTGGCGGTGTTGATGACCGCGCCGATACCGGTCGTGACACCACAGCCGATATAGCAGATCTTGTCGAACGGCGCGTCCTCGCGCACCTTGGCCAGGGCGATTTCAGGCAGAACTGTGTGGTTCGAGAAGGTCGAGCAGCCCATGTAGTGCAGGATCGGATCGCCATCCAAGGTCGAGAAACGAGAGGTGCCATCGGGCATCAGACCCTTGCCCTGGGTTTCCCGGATCGCCTGACACAGGTTGGTCTTGGGGTGCAGACAGTATTCACACTCGCGACATTCCGGCGTGTAAAGCGGGATCACATGATCGCCCGACTTCAGGCTGGTTACGCCCGGACCCACTTCAACCACCACGCCTGCGCCTTCATGGCCCAGAATGGCCGGGAACAAGCCTTCGGGGTCGGCACCCGACAGGGTGAATTCGTCGGTATGACAGATACCGGTGGCCTTGATCTCGACCAGAACCTCGCCCGCCTTGGGGCCTTCGAGGTTCACATCCATCACTTCCAAAGGTTTGCCTGCCTGAATGGCGACGGCGGCACGGGTACGCATGCTACTTATCTCCCTGTCACTTTTGCCCCGACCCTGCGTCAATTACAGGGTGTTTTCAACCGTGCTTTCATGGCAGGTTGGCTAATTAATTGATATTGCAGAAACGACATTGCCAGAATGAGGAACGCCAATGCACCGATTTTTCCCGATCCTGTTCTTTCTGGCGGCCTGTGCTGAAACCCCGCCCGCGCCCGAAGACGCTTTGCTGCCGCCGGAACCTGCCCCGGTCGATCTGGCCTTTTGTCAGGGAGAAGATTTTTCCGATACCGTTGGCCAGCCGGTTTCGAACATTCAGGCAAACCTGCCCGCACGGTCGCGCGTGCTGGGCCCGGATGGCATCGCCACACAGGATTACCGCATCGACCGGCTGAACGTGTACGTGAATGGCGACGGGATCATCCTGCGGCTGACCTGCGGATAAGGGCGGACTCGACTCAGGCATCGATTCTCATTTAAGAACAAAGTAAGAACATTGTGATGCCTGCAAATGCCCAAACGCCGAATACTTTCGCTATGGTTCCCCCGTCTGGGGGCTGAACGGCTGATCCGCGCTGCGCGGGGGCTGCATACCGGGCCTTTGGCCATCGTGGCCGAACAGTCGAACATGCAGGTTATTACCTCGGTGAATGCCGATGCGCAGGCTGCCGGGCTGCGTATCGGCCAGCCGGTGCGGGATGCTCATGCCATGTGTGCCAACCTGATCACGCGGCACCGTAACGCCCCGGCCGAAGCCGCGTTCCTGGCCGCGTTGCGTCGCTGGGCGGGAAAGTTCAGCCCATGGGTGGCCGAAGAGGCCCCGGACGGGCTGATCGTCGATCTGTCAGGTTGCGCCCATCTGTTTGGCGGAGAGGAGGCGTTGCTGAACGTTCTTGAAACCGACTGCGCGGATATGGGTCTCAGCGTACAAATGGGTATCGCCGACACGCTGGGCGCAGCCTGGGCTTTGGCGCGCTATGCGGGGCAGGCGGCCACATCCGACCGCAATGGCGACGCCATCAGTCAGGAGGCCCGTGCCACCCGCGCCCGGGCGGGCAAACGGCGGCACTGGACCAAAGGCGGCACCGCGCCGCAAGTGAGGGCCCTGGGTGGAGGCGCGCGGATCGCACCGCCGGGTCAATCTTATGGCGCACTCAGCCCCCTGCCTATCGCCGCGCTGCGATTGGAAGATCAGGTTGTCGTGCAGCTGAACCGTCTGGGCCTGCGCCGCATCGGCGATCTGCTGGGTCAACCCCGCGCCAGCCTTGCGCGGAGGTTTGGACGCAGGCTGGTTCTGCGGTTGGATCAGGCCATGGGCAGCGCGCCCGAGCCTGTTTCGCCCGCCCGCCCGCCGCACCATTTCGCGGTGCGGATGACCCTGCCCAACCCGATTGGTCTGGTTGAGGATGTCATGGCTGCGGTTGATCGGGTTCTGCCAACGCTTTGCACCAAGCTGGAAGAAAAGGGGCGCGGTGCCCGCACCCTGCGGCTGGAGGCGCACCGCGCCGATCAGGCGGCTGAGATTATCGAGGTCGGTCTGGCCCGCCCAACTTACGATAAATACCGCATTCGTCCTTTGTTAGAGATGAAAATTGACAAGATCGACGCAGGCTACGGCATCGACATGCTGCGGCTTGAGGCGGTTCAGACAGAACCCATCCACGCGCGCACCGTGGCCGGCCATGCCGAAGCCCGCCGTGTGGCCCGCAACCGACTGGCGGGCAATACCGCCGTGGATGACCTGATCGGCAAGCTGGGCGCGCGGGTGGGGCTTGAGGCGATCACCCGGCGCCATCCCGCGGCCTCGCACATCCCTGAGAAAACGGCGCAAACGCTGGCGGCGGCATGGTCGGAACCTCCCCGCGACTGGCCTGCGCCGCCACGCCCCCGCCCCCTGCTGATGTGGCAGCCTGAGCCGGTAATGGCACCGGAAACCCCTGACGTGCCCAGCGCCTTTCGCTGGCGCAGGCGTAACTGGCAGCTGGCGCAGGCCACCGGCCCGGAACGGATCGCACCGGAATGGTGGCTGGATGACCCGAACTGGCGCAGCGGCGTGCGGGACTACTGGGTTGTGGTGACACAGCAGGGCGAGCGGTTGTGGCTGTTTTATGGCCATGGCGGAACCATGTCTGCAGGCTGGTTCTGTCACGGGCAGTTTGGTTAGGGTCTATTTCCCTCGGTACACCAACAGATCCGGCAGATAGTCAATCAGACGGATAAACCACGAGAATGGTGCAGGAAAATCCGTACGGAAACGACGCCGCGACATCGCCTTGAGCACATGACCCGCGGCATCCTCGGGGCTCATCAGCATGGGCATCCTGAAGCTGTTTTTCTCAGTCAGACGGGTCTTGATGAAGCCGGGATTAATGATCCGCACGGTCACGCCGGTGCCCGCCAGATCATGGCGCATCGTTTCCGCCAGGGAAATCAGTGCCGCCTTGCTGGCCCCATATCCGATGGCCGCTGGCAACCCGTGATAGCCCGCGAGCGACCCGATCAGCGTAATATCCCCCCGACCTGCCTTAACAAGGTCCGGGACGCTTTCACCCAACACACGCAAAGCACCCAGATAGTTTACATCACCCATCCTGAGCGACGCCTCTGTATCCCAATCCGCCGAGCGCACGGGGTCATACGCGCCGGCATTGTAAACCAGCCCATCGACCAGACCCGCCTCGGCCACAGCCCCGCGAACAGAGTCTAAATCAGTGACATCGCACCGGATCGCGCGGGCATTGGGAAGCTCGGAGCAGATGTCAGCCAAACGTTCAGAACTACGCGCCGACAAGATCAAATGCGCGCCCCTGTCGCTTAGCGCCTTAGCCAAAGCACGACCCAAACCTTCGCTTGCGCCGATGATCCAATAGGTTTTTCCGTCAAAGCTGCTCATGCGCGGGCCGATTCAGTCATGTTTCATATTCTACGGGCCCGTGACGTAGTTGGATCAAATGCGATCGCGCTTCTGACAAAACTTCCAACCGGATTGATCCAGCTGCACCTACCCCGCGTATTTCATTCTAAGAACCACTTAACGAGGCTGGAATGTTCGACGAAACCCAGGGCGTACGGAAGAAAATCGCAGTTGTTGGTGCAGGTATTTCAGGCCTTTCAGCCGCCTACTACCTTTCAGAAAACAATGACGTGACCCTCTATGAGGCGGAACCGCGGTTAGGTGGCCATGCCCGCACAGTCATGGCCGGGAAGAACGGCGATCAACCGGTGGATACTGGTTTCATCGTCTTCAACTACGCAACCTATCCTTTTCTGACCCGACTTTTTGATGAGCTCAATGTTCCCGTGATCGAAAGCGAAATGAGTTTTGGCGCGACAATCGACAATGGTCGTATCGAATATGGTTTGAACAATCTGCGCACCCTGACCGCGCAGAGGCGCAATCTTGCGCGCCCTGCCTATTACAAGATGATTGCCGACATTCTGCGCTTTGGCAAAAAGGCTCCGGAGGCTGCAAGAGATGACGACACCACGATTGGTGAGTTGGTGGATCAGCTTCGTCTGGGACACTGGTTCCGCCACAACTATCTGATGCCAATGTGTGGGGCGATCTGGTCAACTCCGGTTGAACTGGTGGATCAGTTCCCTGCACGCTCATTGGTGCAGTTCTTTCGAAATCACGCCCTTCTGGCCAGTGGCCGCGCAAATCAACACCAGTGGTACACAGTTAAAGGTGGCAGTATCGAATATGTCCGCAGGATCGATGCCGCCCTACGGGCACGAGGGGCGGCAATCCGTTTGGCCAGTCCGGTTCAGAACATTTCCCGGAGTGAGACAGGTGTTACGGTCCGCAGTCAGGGTGCGGTGGATCAGTTTGATGAGATCATCCTGGCTACCCACTCTGACCAATCGCTTGCCATTTTGGGCGGGAATGCCACCCCGGCGGAAACCGCTGCACTGGGCGCAATTCGGTACCAACCCAATACCGCCACCCTGCATTGTGATCCTGGCCAGATGCCAAAGCGGCGTGCATGCTGGTCCAGCTGGACCTATCGATCACAGGCCGGAGACGTAGGCGTTACATATTGGATGAATCGACTACAGAACATACCGGACAACGACCCGCTTTTTGTGACGCTGAACGCCTCGACAGATATTCCAGCGGATAAAATCTATGATCAGGTCGAATTTGCCCACCCGGTATTCGACAAAGCCGCCCTGAAAGCACAGGGGCATATTCGCGAGATACAAGGACAGAACCGAACCTGGTTCGCCGGTGCGTATAACCGGCACGGATTTCACGAAGACGGGATCGCCAGCGCGATGCATGTTGTTGAGCGGATAAATGGTGCCCCGCAAACAATCGGAGCTGAATATGCCATTCTTGGACAAGATCCGGCCATCTCTGTTGCCGCCGAATAGCGGGATGCTGCGCGCGACCCTTTTGAGCCTTTCCTTGCTGGCCCCCACTGGGTTGATCGCGTCGCCTGTGACGGAAGAGTTGGATGGTGCACAACTTCGCGGAACTGCAACCTTCCGCTATCTCGGGTTTCCGATCTACGACGCCAAGCTTTACACACCCAAAGGTGCTTCGTTCAGTTGGAGTGAAGATTTCGGGCTTCAGCTGACATACCGTAAAAGCATCAAGAAGAATGCGCTGGTCAACTCGACGCTCGGCGAGATGAAACGCGTCGGCCACCCTGCCCCGGTCGGCGACCAACTGGACGTGTGTTTTAGGGGTGTCACCAAGGGTGACAGCTATCTGGCGGTGTCCGACGGGCCAGACAAGGTCAGTTTCTGGCTGAACGGTCGAAAGACCTGCACAATGGCATATCCGGGCATCAAACGCAGTTTCATGTCGGTTTTCCTCGGCGAAAACACACGGTCAGCGTCCTTCACCCAAATGCTTCAGGGAAAGTGATGCTTTACCCTCGGGTCAGCTTATACGCGCTGATGCTCGCTGCGGCGGGTATCCCGCTATACATTCATCTGCCGCGTTTTGCGGCGGTGAATCTGGGCATTGGACTGGGGGTGATCGGTACCGTCTTGCTGGTGATCCGTTTGGTCGATCTGGTACAGGACCCACTGATCGGTTGGGCGATTGACAGATGGCCCGGTGGCCAGCTTGTCTTTGCGTCCATGGCAGCTCTCGGCCTTGCCATTGGATTTCCGGCGCTGTTCAGCCTGCAACAAGGCGCAGATGTACTGACATTGATTGTTCTTCTGATACTGTTGTTTTCGGCTTATAGCCTGGGGACTATCCTGCTCTACGGGCGTAGTGCGACGCTAGCAAAACGCGCAGACGCGAAGGAGTTGATGACCCTCGCCGCTTATCGGGAAGGCGGACAACTGACAGGCGTTATCATCGCGGCAAGTGCCCCTGCCCTTTTTGTTGCCGCCGGAGCCCACGCGCAAGGCTATCCCGCATTTGGTCTGTTTCTGGGTCTGCTATCGGTCGCAACCCTTTTGTTGACTGTTCCGATCTGGCGGCGGCCCGCAATCACCGGATCCGGTCTGTCTTTCGCAAGCCTTGGCCAGGCCGGAGGTTTGCGCCTTTTGGTGCTGGCTTTGATCAACAGCCTACCCGTGGCCATTACATCGACCCTGTTTCTCTTTTTCGTAGAGGACCGATTGCAATTGCAGGGTAAGGCCGGGCCGCTGTTGATCCTGTTTTTCCTCAGCGCAGGCGTAAGCGTGCCGCTTTGGGCTAAGCTCAGTAACCAAATTGGCTCGAAACAGACACTGATGATTGCAATGCCGCTTTCCATCGCGGGGTTTATCGGTGCCGCCACACTGAGCGCTGGGAACCTCACCGGTTTTGCGGTGATTTGCCTCGCCTCGGGTGCCGCTCTGGGCGCGGATATGGTCGTGCTGCCCGCCATGTTTTCGGTCACGTTGACCCGAGCCGGTCTTAACGCATCCACAGCGTTTGGTATCTGGTCCTTTGCTGGCAAGCTGGGCCTGGCCCTGGCAGCCTTTTTTACCCTGCCATTGCTGGAGCGCAGTGGCTTCACCCCCGGTCAAACCAATTCCGCCCAAGCGCTTGATACACTCAATCTCGCCTACGCGGTGCTGCCCTGCATCCTGAAACTTGGGGCCTTTGGAATGGTCCTGACCCTGCCAACCGAGGTCACAAGCAAATGAATGCTGTCGCCATCATCCTGCTGGCTCTGCTGATTGCAATGTTTGTCCGCGCCCGACTGCTGAGCTTTCGTGCGCAGACCCCGTCAGACTATGCCGGTACCGGGCCCAATTTTTCGCTGAAAAGGCATCTGAACGGTGAAATCCTGTCCGAGGGTCTGATCTATGGCCCCAATGGCAGGATGTCGAACAGCTTTGTGGCCCGCATGGTCGGTGAGTGGAATGGGAACACCGGCACACTTTCCGAGTTCTTCACGTACTCAAATGGCAAAAAGATGAACCGTAAATGGTATCTAACGCTTGGCACCAGAAATACGTTCACGGCAACAGCAGAGGATATCGTTGGCGAAGGTCACGGCACGATATCCGGCGCAACGATCAAGCTGACCTACAGGATCATTCTGCCCAAAGACGCAGGAGGACACACGCTGGATGTTACAGACTGGATGTATTTAACAGAACAGGGCGTCATCATGAATCGTTCCGAGATGCGTAAGTTTGGCATCAAGGTTGCTGAGCTCGTTGCAACAATGCGCCCAACCCCCAAATCACATCCGATCCACGTCGGTGGCGCAAATGAGTATAGCATCACTTCAGAAAGGCGGATGGTGCAATGATCACAGGTCGCTCTCTGATTACATGCGTTTCCGTCGCAAGCTTTGCACTTCTGGTTGCCTGCTCTGGCAAACCGAAGGTTCCGACAACCTTTCTGTCTGAACGGCAGCTGAACCTCGAGGAATTCTTCGACGGAAAGACCGTGGCTTACGGGCAGTTTCAGGATTTACTGGGGAACGTTCCACGCAGATTTGAAGTCGATATCGACGGCACATGGGACGGGAAAACCCTGACACTGGTCGAGGATTTTATCTACGACGACGGCGCAACCGAACAGCGCATCTGGACGTTGACAAAGACTGGCGATGACACGTGGACTGGTACTGCGCCCGGTGTGCTTGGAACCGCCAGCGGGACCGAGAGGGGCGACACCTTCAACTGGAAATACAAAATAGACCTGCCTGTCAAAGATGGCACGATGCGCGTCAGCTTTGACGACTGGATGTGGTTGCTGACCGAGGACCGTCTGTTAAACCGTGCTTACGTCTCACGCTTTGGCATACGCCTCGGCGAAGTTATCCTGATCTTTGAAAAAGAATAGATCCCGCTATTCCCATCCAGACGCTGCCCATCAATAAAATATGAACTCGTCCACCGGCACCTGTAGCAGTCGCCTTGCTGCGCCAGCCATGTTTGCACTTTGCCCATCTGGCGTTGCAGAGTCGTGGTGGGCTCCGTCTTCAATTTTCAAACGGGCGCGCTCAATCTCGCCCCACAAGAAAAAAAGACCGTCTCGTTTGCCGACAAGACCGGCAGGTATCGTGGTCCGCAAAACACGAGTTTTTGCCTGTGACATCTGCTCTCTTACTGCCTCCGGTGTTTTCCACCTTTTGCAGAAAATCTACCGGTTATTTCGGGAAAAGCCAATTTTTTATGGGCAGAACCCGATTTTCAACCCCCCGTTGACAGGGGTATTCGCAGCTCTCGCTGAAGGGTGTTGTCCTGACTGAGTATTTGCAGTCACCGCCGATTGCCACACCTTCGGTTGATGGCGGGTTCCCCCGCCTTGTCGACAGTGGTCCCTGCTTTGACAAACTCTCGGCCCCGGATCATGCAGCCGACTGCTCTGACACGATCTCTCCGAACCGCGTAAAAAACTTTGCCGACAACTTCTTGGCGGTTCCCGCAATCAGCCGACTGCCGAGCTGAGCAATCTTGCCACCAACATCAACCTTCGCCGTGTATTTCAGCACGGTTTCATCACCTTCTTCGGTCAACGAAACGTCTGCGCCGCCTTTGGCAAATCCAGCCGCCCCGCCTTTGCCTTCACCCATCAAAGAGAACCCGTTTGGTGCATTGGCCGTGTCCAATGTGACCTCACCCGCAAAGCGCGCTTTGACCGGGCCAATTTTCAGAACAACTTTCGCCTCAAGCTCGGTTGGTGATTTCTGCGTCAGTTCCTCACATCCCGGGATGCATTCCATCAAAATGTCGGGATCGTTAAGCGCGCGGTAAACGACGTCGCGTGGCGCTGCAATACGGATTTCATCAGTCAGTTCCATTCAGGTCTTTCCTTTGTTCAACAACATCTTGGAAATAGGCGCATTGCAGCCGTTTCTATCCTTTGAGCCAGCAACGCAGGCCACATGTGGCAAAGGTGTTCAAGCAAGCTTTTCATCATGCGACACCTTTGCTGCCTTTTCACCGTTCCGCCACATCACAATCTCGGCCAAAATCGACAGGGCGATCTCATGCGGATCTATGGCATGTATGTCCAACCCCGCCGGGGATTTCAGGCGCGCAACTTTCAAAGGGTCCAATCCCTGGGCGATAAGCTTTGCAGTCAGCGTAGCTGCCTTGCGGCGACTGGCCACCATCGACACGCGTGCCGCATCGGTTTCCAATGCAGCCTTCAAAGCGGATGCATCGCTGCGCCCCTGCGCAGCCACCACGACAAAGTCCCGCGGCTCCACACCCAGCGCATCGACATGTGCCAAGGCAAACCGCACATGGTTTCCAGCAATATCAAGCCCATCCTCGACAGCCGTGCGAAATCCGGCCAGCGATCCATGCGCTGCCAGAGCTTTGGCAATCAACCCCTCGCCGAAAATCACCAGCCGGGGCGCGTGTTGATAGGGTTCGACCAAAAGATCGACTGTACCACCGGACGGGCACCCACTTTTGAACGTTTGAACACCATCGGGATCCGTCATGTTCACCACCTTTTCCGAAGGTTTGACACGGATAATCTGCGGTGCCCCGGACGCCCAAGCCTGTTGCGCCGCTGCCCGGACTGCGCGCTGCACACAAGCCCCTCCAAGATGCCCCAGAATTTCACCCGCCCGGGTAATCGCCGCCTTCCCCCCAGCTTTGGCCGAGGTCGCATCCGCCGTGCGCAAAACCGTCGCCACACAAAAGGCCTCTCCGGTTCCGCGCAGCTGATCGATAGTGTCAAAAATGTCGAAATTCGCCAAGGTCAGACTCCTTTCACAGCTTTTGGAACTGCGGCTCAAGCGCCGCCAATGCATCCAGTGTATTGGCCGGCAAATGCGCATCCAGATAGGGTTCAGCCGCCTGCATCGCTGCCGCAATAGGTTGATAGTCCTTCCAGCCCTTCAAGGGGTTCAGCCAGACGATCCGGCGTGCCTTGCGCCTGATACGCGCCAGCATATCCCCCAGAGCCTGCGGATCAGAACTGCAATATCCGTCCGACAGGATCAGGACGACAGTACGCCCGTTCAGTGCCCGCGCGCCGTATCCCGACAGAAATCGCTCCAGACTGCCGGAAATATCGGTACCGCCGCCGAAGCCTTCGGCCATCAGCGACAACCGACCCGCAGCCCGGAGGGTGTCATGGTCGCGCAACGCATCTGTAACCCGCATCAATCGTGTGTGAAACAAATACGCATCCGCCTTGATCCCGCTGCCGATCAACCCTTTCAGGAAGGCCAGAAACACGCGTGAGTACACGGTCATCGAACCACTCACGTCGCACAATGCCACAATCCGCATCGGACGCGGTGGCCGCGCTCGGCGATACAGGTCCAGCGGCTCACCGCCACGCGCCAGGCTGGCGCGCTGTATTCGGCGCATATCCAGAACAGCCCCGCGCAACGCCCGTTTCCGGCGGCGCGATCGCCTGTCCCGAAATGCCCGCGCCAAGGTCAGCGCGGCTGTTTCAGCCTGTTTTAGGGCCTCTTCGTCCATCAACTCTCGCAAGTCCCGGCGTGACAGGTTGGCCGTTCGCGTGGCGATCAACTTGCCGTCCACCCCTTCGGCTTCCCCTTCACCGCAGTCAGGCAGAGTGGCCTCTTGCTCCGACCCGGATCGTGGTTCGTCCTCACCCTGAGTTCTGGTCTGCCAGATCATTGGCTTGGCGGACTGCACCCGCACATGCTTGTTTTTCGCTTTTCCCGAACGCTGTGCGCCAGCGTTGAACCAATAGGCGTCGAACAGTTCATCAAACCGGCGCCAATCTTCCGCATCTCCGGTCAATATCGCGCTCATGGCTTGCCGGGCCTGTTTGGCATCCGTTGCATCCACTTCGGACAAGGCGGCAAGCACGTCCGCCGCATCCGACGCCCCCAATTGCATACCGTTCATTCGCAAATGCGCTATGAAACCCGACATACGGTCGGCAAGACCCGAGGCCCGAGAGGGAAAGCGCGTAACCTGCATCACGCGACCTTTCCAATCAGGCGATCCATCACCTCGGGCGGTGCCGCATTGTAATCTGAGGCAGTTTTCAGCAAACACACCAGCGTAGCCTGCACGTCTTCGCGGGATTTGGCCAGATCATTGACACCCAACCCGGACAGGGCTGCGGCCCAATCCAGCATTTCGGCGATGCCCGGTTTCTTCTCAAGATCTTCCTGACGCAGCGCCTGTACAACACCGATGATCTGACGCGCCAGAATCCCTTCAATTTCAGGCAGTCGCGCCCGCAGGATTGCCAGTTCGGTCTCCCTCGAAGGATAGTCAAGAAAGCTGTACAAACATCTTCTGCGCAGCGCATCCGACATATCCCTCGTCCCGTTGGCCGTCAGAATGACGACAGGCCGAACTTGTGCCTGCACAGTTCCCAGCTCGGGTATCGTGATCTGAAAGTCTGACAGGATTTCCAGAAGGTAGGCTTCAAACTCCTCATCCGCCCGATCAATCTCATCAATCAACAGAACCGGAGGTTTTGTTTCCGAGATAGCCTCTAACAAAGGCCTTTTAAGCAAATATTCATCCGAAAACAGCTGCGCCTCCGCGACGCCACCCTGCGCTTCGCTCGCCCGGATCGCCAATAGCTGTCTTTGATAATTCCATTCATAGATGGCATGGCTGGCATCCAGACCTTCGTAGCACTGCAGACGTATCAATCGCGTATCGCGCCAGGCTGCCACCGCTTTCGCAACTTCGGTTTTCCCCACACCCGCCGGCCCCTCCAGCAACAACGGGCGCCCAAGTTGTTGCGCGAGATGCAACGCCATGGCCAACCGATCATCGGCAACATAGCCCTGCGCGACCAACCCGTTCTGCACATCTTTCAAGGTCAAAACCAGGATCCTATCTTCATCTGGCCCCAAATATCCCGGGGGAGATTCGGAGGGGGCAGAGCCCCCTCCGTCGGTCGGACCGGCAACAGCCGGTCCGATCCCATTCACCCATGCATCCCCAGACCATTGGCAATCTTCCAAATCCGCCAGTGGTCGTGCGGCATATGGCTCTGCACCAGTCCAAAGGGTCGGAACGCGTCATGCACTGCGTTCGAGAACGCGGGCACACCGCCGACATTTGGGCTTTCCCCCACACCCTTTGCGCCAATCGGATGGTGCGGGGACGGGGTCACCGTATGGTCGGTGGTATAGTTCGGCGTCTCCCACGCGGTTGGCAGGAAGAAATCCATCAGCGTACCGGTTTTCACATTGCCCATGTCATCATAGGCAATCTCCTGACCCATCGCGATGGCCAACGCCTCGGTCACACCGCCATGGACCTGACCCTCGATGATCATCGGGTTGATCCGGGTGCCGCAGTCATCCAGCGCATAAAACTGCCGGACTTCCCATTCACCAGTATCCACGTCAATCTCCATGACACAGATATAGGCCCCGAAAGGATAAGTCATATTGGGCGGGTCATAGTAACTGACGGCCTCCAGACCCGGCTCCAGCCCAGGAATGGCCTGATTATAGGCGGCGAATGCGATTTCCTTCATGGTCTTGAACCGCTCCGGCGCGCCTTTGACAGCAAAGCGATCCACGTCCCATTCGACGTCATTGTCGTGTACCTCCAGCAGATAGGCCGCGATCATCTGGGCTTTTGCCCGAATTTTGCGGGCCGCCATTGCCGTGGCCGCGCCAGCGACCGGAGTGGACCGGGATCCATAGGTCCCAAGCCCGTAAGGCGCGGTATCCGTGTCACCCTCTTCCAGCGTGATGTCATCGGCGGGCAGGCCGATTTCACTGGCGATGATCTGGGCAAAGGTTGTGGCATGGCCCTGCCCTTGACTGATCGTCCCCAGCCGCGCGATCGCTGATCCGGTCGGATGAATGCGAATCTCGCAGCTGTCGAACATCCCCAGCCCGAGGATATCGCAGTTCTTCACCGGTCCGGCTCCGACGATTTCCGTGAAATGCGTCAGGCCGATGCCCAGCAGCTTGCGCGTTTTTCCGTCCTTGAAATCCGCGATCCGCTGCGCCTGTTCCGCCCGCAGACCCTCATAGTTCACAGCCTTCAGCGCTTTGTCCCAAGCGGTGTGATAATCGCCCGAGTCATATTCCCAGCCCAGCGCGGATTGATAGGGAAACTGATCTGCCTTGATGAAGTTGATCCGACGCAACTCGGCCGCATCCATGTTCAGCTTGATGGCCAGAACCTCGATCATGCGTTCGATGAAATAGGCGGCTTCGGTCACGCGGAAGGAACAGCGATAGGCCACACCGCCCGGCGCCTTGTTGGTATAGACACCATCCACCGCCAGATAGGCAGTCGGGATGTCATAAGACCCGGTGCAGATATTCATGAACCCGGCAGGGAATTTGGTCGGGTCGGCACAAGCGTCGAAACCGCCATGATCCGCAGTGGTGTGACACCACAATCCAGTGATCTTGCCTTCCTTGGTGGCAGCAATCTTCCCCTGCATCCAGTAGTCGCGGGCAAAGGCAGTGGACATCAGGTTTTCCATCCGGTCCTCGACCCATTTCACCGGCTTGCCGGTAACGATCGAGGCCACCACCGAACACACATAGCCTGCGTAGGCCCCCACCTTGTTGCCAAACCCACCACCGATATCGGGGCTGATCACGCGGATATTATGCTCGGCCAGCCCCGAAATCAGCGACACTACTGTCCGGATTGCATGAGGGGCCTGGAACGTCCCGTAAAGCGTCAGCTTGCCAGTCACCTTGTCCATCGACGCCACGCAACCGCAGGTCTCAAGCGGGCACGGGTGGGTGCGGTGGTAATAGATCATCTCTTCGGCGACCACGTCAGCCTCGGCCAGCACGGCTTCGGTCGCGTCCTTGTCGCCCTGTTCCCACGTAAAGATGTGGTTGTGATGTTTACGCGGTCCATGTGCGCCTTCGGTCTGACCTTCCAGGTCTTCGCGGAGCACCACGTCCGACTTCAACGATTCGAACGGGTCCGTGATGACAGGAAGCTCTTCGTATTCGACCTCGACCAATTCAACGGCATCCGCCGCGACATAGCGGTCTTCGGCGACGACATAGGCAACTTCCTGGCCTTGGAACAGCACCTTGCCATCGGCCAGCACCATCTGCTTGTCACCGGCAAGTGTCGGCATCCAGTGCAATCCCAAAGGAGACAGGTCTTCGGCGGTCAAAACGGCGATCACGCCGGGCAGTGCCAAGGCCGCCTCTTTGTTCACGCTGACGACGCGGGCATGAGCATAGGGAGAGCGCACAAAATCGCCAAACAGCATCCCGTCCAGCTTGATGTCATCGACGTAATTACCCTTTCCTTGGGTGAAACGCACGTCCTCGACGCGCTTTCGGGCGCAGCCCATACCTTTGAGGTTGGCAGCGCGTTCTTCGGGGGTCAGAGTCTGGTCGTTCATTCCGCGGCCTCCTTCTGAGCATTGAGCAAATCAGCCGAAGCCGAGATGGCCTTAACGATATTCTGGTATCCGGTGCAGCGGCACAGGTTTCCGGCCATGCCGAAACGGATTTCCTCCTCGGTCGGGTTCGGATTCTCCTGCAACAGACGATGCGCCCGGGTGATCATACCGGGCGTGCAGAACCCACATTGTAGCCCGTGATGTTCGCGAAACATTTCCTGCAACACTCCAAGGCTGCCATCGTCATTGGTCAGGCCTTCAACGGTTGTGATCTCAGCACCGTTTACCTGCGCTACAAAGGCGGTACAGGATTTGACCGACTTGCCGTCGATATCCACGGTGCAGGCACCGCAGTGGCTGGTTTCACACCCGATATGTGGGCCGGTGATTTTCAGGTCTTCCCGCAGGAAGTGGATCAGCAGCGTGCGCGGCTCGGCCAGACCTTCAACCTGCTTGCCGTTTACGGTCAGTTTGACATGCATTTTCGACATTGGTTCCCTCCCCCTCAGCCCGCGCGGCTTTGCGCACGGTCGATGGCGCGGCGCAGCACCACGGCTGCCACGTGTTTCTTGAATTCGACGGGGCCGCGGTTATCAGCGACCGGATCGATCGCGTCTAGCATTGCGGCAACGCACCCTTCGACATCACCTCCGGCCAGCGCGGTGCTGGCCTCATCCGACCAGATGGGCGTGTCGGCCAGATTGGTCATCGCAACCGAGGCCTGACCGTTGCCAACCATCACAGCCGCGGCGGCGGTCGCATAATCTCCTATCTTGCGCTTTTGCTTTTGATAGGCCTGCCCCACGCCTGCACCCGGCACAGGGATCGAAATCCGGGTCAGGATTTCTTCGTCTTCGCGGGCGGTGAAATACGCGGCCTCATAAAAATCACGCGCGGCAACTGTCCGGTTCCCGTCCGGGCCGGACAACTCGAACGCGGCGTTCAAGCATTGCATCAGACCCGGCATGTCATTGCCCGGGTCACCATTGGCTACATTGCCACCGACAGTGCCCATGTACCGCACTTGCGGATCCGCAATCTGAAGCGCCGCCTCGCGGATCAACGGAATGGCTTCGGCCAGACCGCTGTGGGTGATCAGCTCGTGCTGCGTGACCATCGCACCCAAAGTAACGGTGTCAGGTCCGACCTCAATCCCCTTGAGTTCTTCAATGGCCTGAAGATCGACCAGATGACCCATCTCGGCCATGCGAAGCTTCATCATCGGGATCAGGCTATGCCCGCCCGCGATCACGCGCGCCTCGTCACCATATTCCTGTAGAATGCCGATGGCCGAGGCAATGTCGCCTGGCCGGTGATACTCAAAGCCGGCTGGTATCATGTTTTTCCTCCCTGGGTCCGGGCGATATGCCTTGGGGGACCTGAGGTAAGGAAAGAACGGCGGATTTAACTGATCCAGTTAAGGAAAACGGAGCGCGCGGCTTGTTTCACGAAATGCGAAAGAACTGCACGAGTTGCGCCTAGACCCCCAGTGCCTCGCGAATATCTGTCAGGCGGGACCGGCTGACCGGCACCTTGCTCAGCGCGTCAACACCATCGAAATAACAGGTGCCGTTGTCCTTGTGACGTTCAAATCGCGAGACGTGTTTCGGGTTCACCAGATAACTGCGATGCGCCCGCAGGAACCCTTCGGGCAAAAGCCGCGTTTCCGCATCGGTGATCGACCAGGGGCAGAACAGTTTCTCTGCATCCATATAGAGTACCGTGTAATGCCCTTCGGCCCGAATTGCGGCGATCCGCGCGGGATGAGCAAATAAGGTCTGGCCTTCGCGCTCATACGGAACACCAGCGCGCATTGGGGCGGGTTCCAACACAGGTCCCGAGGCAAGTGCAGTCACGGGCTTTGGCTCTATGAACGTGATACCGGTCAACAGGAAAGCACCACAGATCAGAAAGACGGATACCGTCACCCCCATTGCCAAAACCTGATTATCCAGCGCAGGACCCGCACCACCGAGGCTGTCGCTCGCGACGAAATCCGTAAGGCCCGTGGCAACAAAATGCATGGTGAACACCGCCAGCCCGAAACAAACCGTGCCGAGCAGGATGTTTCGTTGAGTCCGGTTGCCATAAGCCACCCAAATTGCAGACACCGACAAGATTACCGATGCCAGCGCTGACAGAGCAACGTCGAAAACATCATAGACGGGGCGGCAAAGCTGCATACCAGCCATCCCGACATAGTGCATCGCGACGATGCCCAGTCCGACAACCACACCAGATCCGATCATCGTCTGAACCGAACGCGGTCGGAAATGCAGCAGCAGCAACGCCAGCCCTACCATCAGGATCGCGACCAGTGCCGACATCAGGGTGATCAGGGCATCATAGTAGAACAGGATTGGCAGTTGCAGCCCCAGCATCGCCACGAAATGCATCGACCAGATGCCGCCGCCCAGAATGACAGCGGCCAATGCCACCACGAACTTGCGTCGCTGGCTATCCAGCCTGGACGCGCCATGCGTCAGGTACAGACCCGTGAACCCGGCCATGAGCGCCACGGCAAGCGAAGCCACCACCAACCAAGTGTTGTGAGAGTAGTCCAGCATTTGGATTTGAACGCCCTCCCCGACGCGAGGATGACGTTAGCAAACCGAATTGATTGCGACAATTCACAGTTAGCAACAGCAGGGCTCAGACCTGTTTCTGAGCCTCTGCATCGTCCGCGACCTCTACGGCATCCACTGTGACTTCAACCACATCGTCGTCTTCCGCAGGCTCGACTGTTTCGGGTTCTTCAGTCTGGTTTTCAAGTGCACCGACGATCAGGGGCAACATGTGAACCCCAGTTGCTGTTGAAATCTCGGGTGTCTGTGGCGTCTGCCAGCTGAGCGTATCGAAGCTGTGGCAGTTCTGACAGACAGGTCCCCATTCGGGTTGAATGTCATGACAGTTGTCGCACACCCATTGCGGGCCGCGCGGCGCGTTCAGTGCCTTGGCAAGCCAACCTTGGACAACAGCGTCCGTGGCACCCTCGCCGCGCTCAACGGCAGCCATCAATGTATAGGCCCGCGCATCACCTCGTTTTTCGACAACATCACCCAAGGCACGGCGGGCTTCGGGAAAGTCTTCGGCCACAATGTTCAGCTCGGCCAGGATCAAACGAGTTTCCATGTTTTCAGGATGAACGCGGGTCAGTGCCGTGAAACGCCTGACCCTTTGTTCCGGGGTTTCATCCGGCTCGATCTCGGCAAAGGCATGGGCCAGATCCGGATGCGGACGAACCTCCCACGCTTTTTTCAGGATCTTGGTCGCTGCCCGGGACTTCCCCTTGGCGATATACGCGCGGGCCGCCATTGCGGCGGCAGGCACCAGATCGGGCGACAGGCGATTGGCTTCGATCGCGCGCTCCTGTTGCTCGACAGTTGCGCCCTCATCCAGGATTCCTTTGGCTTCGGACAGTGCCAGAACCGCATCGCGGCGTTTGAATACGTCGCGCGGCAGATACCCTGCTTTCAATTTGGACGTCAGCGTCGACCGGGCACCGGCCCAATCCTGCGCCTTGGTCTGCAAATTCAGCAGAACATCCTGTGTTTCTTCGTGGCGCGGTTTGATGGCCAGTGCCTTTTCGGCCAGCTTGCGGGCGGTTTCATCATCCCCTTCGGCAAGCTTCTGTTTCATGATACCACGCACCCCGACAAACCGGGTCGCACTGTTTGTCACCAGTTTCTTGTAGGTGTCCGAAGCTTTCTTGGTGTCACCCGTCATCTCGGCAGCCTGGGCCACCAGAAGATCCGTCAGTTCCGGCTTGTTCAACAGCTTTTCGGCCTTACTGGCCTTGGTCATGGCTATGCGCCCTTCGCCCGAGGCCAACGCCATCAACCCATCGGCCAGCGCCTGATAGCCGCGCTGTTCCCGACTGCGGTCGAAATAACGCGACAAGGCGGTTTCGTCGCCGTTGAGGAATTTGAGCGTCGCAACCAACAGGCTGAGCAGTTTGAAGAACAGCCAGACGGCAAGCACCAGAACACCCAACGCAATCACCGACTGAAGCGGCCCAAGGGTGAATTCCGTGCCCGCGACGGTGATCTGCACCCCACCGCTGGTTTGCATCAGGAAGTGACCGCCCAGCGCCAGCAGGCCGATAATCGCAACAAAAACGAGGATCTTAAACAATGACCACAGCATGGCAGGTCCTTCAGTTCGAGTTCAGGCTGGAAGCCAGCGTATTCACGGCGTCAACGGCGGCGGCTCGTACCCCGGCCGCCTGCTCCCAATCGGCCATCGCAGCCTGCGCCACTTCGGGAAGTGATTTCAGTTCATTCAAAGCTTTGGTCAGGTCGCCATCTGCCAGCGCAGCCTGCGCGCGCGACAGAACAGCGTCTGGACCATCACCTTCCTGAGGCGTGACGGAACGGGCGCCCGTTTGACGTTGCAGGAAGGCGACCAAACCCGTTCCTTTGTCAGCCTCGCGCGCCTCGGCCAATGCATTTCGCGCCGCAGGCTCGAACGACGCCCGAAGCGCGGTCAGTGTTTCCACGCCTTTTTCCGACGGGCCGGACAGGGCGTCCGGCACATTCACGCCGCCTGCCTTCAATTCAGCAACCAATTCCGAAAAAGGCTGGCCGGTATCCAGCTGCCCACGCAGGCGCGCCAGAGTGGCAGCATTCGTTGCGGCTTGTGCTTCTGCCGAGGCTTTCGCTTCAAGGGCCTGAGCGTCCGAAACCATTTTTTCGACTTCAGCCCGTTGCGCTGCCAGCGAATCCTGAAGTTTCTTCAGTTCCGCCTCAAACGCGGCGGTTGCCTCGGGCGAGGCAGTGGAGGCAATCGGGGCTTTTTCCAGCGCAGCGATCCGTTCCGTCAATGGCGCGACCTGACCGGACAGCGCATCAACCGAGGATTTTACCGTGCTCAGGTCGCCTTCAACCGGTGTCAGCTTGTCCGACAACGTTTTGACCTGATCTGCCAGTCCAGACACATCAGGGCTGTTTGCAAGCGCCTGTGACAGTTTGGCGATCTGGTCCGACTGCTCTGTCAGCTTTGCTTCCAGCTCTGCCAGCGCTCCCGAGTTGTCCGGGCTGGTTGGCAGCAGCCCTCCGTTGCCCAGCGCGAAACCTGCAACGGCAGCCAGCGCGCCCCCCAACAGGGCCGGAACGAAACCGCCACGTTTTTCAACTACGCGTTCGACGGTCTTTTCAGTGACCGGGGCTTCGGCTTCGGCTTCGGCTTCGGCTTCGGCTTCGGCTTCGGCTTCGGCTTCGGCTTCGGCTTCGGCTTCGGCTTCGGCTTCGGCTTCGGACAGGTCTTCTTCTACAGGTTCAGCCGGGTCAACAGGCGTATCGTCCTGCCGCAGATCAGTTTCGACTGCATCATCCGCTAGGAGGGGTTCCACCGGCTTTTGATCGGATTTCTTCTTACCAGCCACCGCAATATTCCCCTTATCGAATCCAAATTCAGATTAATAACAGCCCAGGTTAAGTTAATCGGGGACCTCGCCACCCTCAACCCGCAACACATGTTTCACAAGCTTTTTAACAGCTTTACGCATTTTCTTCGGTGTCGGATGTTTTGCAATCTTCAGGTGCTCATAGTCCAAAGAATAAAGGGGGTCAGCCGTAGCCTGGCTGATCGCAACCAGCCAAAGGGGGGCTGATCCGGCCCAAATATCGGCAAAATGTCGCGCCGTGCGCGGCGAGAAAAGCGGAGCAATTATCGGCAGATTTCCTTCGGCGGCCTCGGTGGCCTCGGGTGTTAGCGGCAACAACCGCTGCTGATAGACTGGCTGTTCCCGAACGGTCAGACCAGATTCGGTCAGGCTGCCAGCGACATTGCCCCGTGTATGCTCACCCCGCAGGTGCAAAAGGGGGCTTTTGGGCCGATGCTTGAGCAGATGCCCGACCAATTCTTCTGCCGTGGTTCCAACCATCTTGGCCTGCCACCCATGCCCTTTCGCGGTACCGGTTGTTGCGGGTCCCACGCAATAGGCCGGCAGAGTGCGGTCAACACCTTTCGAGACCGCCGCATTTACCGCATTGGCCGAAGTAAAGATCAACCCCTTTACACCTTTGGTATCCACCGCAACTGGCAGAGGCCGGATTTCCATGATCGGCGAATAGAGGACCTGAACCCGGGATCTGACGCGGGTTGGCAGCTGCTCGACAAACCTTTCCGAGGCGGAGCGGGGGCGGGTCATCAACAAAAACAACGTGTGGCGCCTTGACCCTTCAGGATTGTTTGCATCCGCGCAGGGTGATACCCCGCCGTATATACATGATGCAACGGATCAGGGTGATGGTGCAAACACTTACCGTATTGGGTTTGGAAAGCAGCTGTGACGACACAGCCGCAGCTGTCGTGCGCCAGACCGAAGGTGCCAAAGCCGAGATCCTGTCTTCTGTGGTGCACGGTCAAACCGATCTGCACAGCGCCTTTGGCGGTGTCGTACCCGAGATTGCGGCCCGTGCGCATGCCGAAAAGCTGGATGTCTGTGTCATGCAGGCGCTGGAGGCCGCCGGTCTGTCACTTCGCGACATGGACGCTATTGCCGTCACCTCCGGGCCCGGTCTGATCGGAGGGGTCATGTCCGGTGTCATGTGCGCCAAAGGGCTGAGCGCCGCCACGGGCTTGCCGCTGATTGGCGTCAATCATCTTGCCGGTCACGCCTTGACACCCCGCCTGACGGACGGCATCGCCTTCCCTTACCTCATGCTTCTGGTGTCGGGCGGCCATTGCCAATACCTGATCGCCCATAGTCCCGAGCAGTTTGCCCGCCTGGGCGGTACAATCGACGACGCACCTGGGGAAGCCTTTGACAAGACCGCTCGCCTGCTGGGCCTGTCGCAACCCGGCGGCCCGTCTGTCGAGGCTGAGTCCCGTGATGGTAATCCCCAGCGGTTCCGCTTTCCCAGGCCACTGCTCGACCGGCCCGGCTGTGACCTGTCTTTTTCGGGGCTGAAAACAGCGTTGATGCGGATGCGCGACCAGATCGTGGCCGACAAGGGTGGGTTGACCCGTCAGGACCGTGCTGATCTGTGCGCAGGATTCCAGCAGGCCATAGTGGACACATTGGCCGAGAAAACCCGCCGCGCGATTGATCTGTATCTTGATCACAACCCTGCTGATCCCGTTGTCGCGGTCGCAGGTGGGGTGGCAGCGAATTCGGCCATTCGGACAGCGTTAGAGTCTGTTTGCGCCCAGCAAGGCGCTCGGTTTACGGCACCTCCGCTGGCTTTGTGCACGGACAATGCCGCGATGATTGCCTATGCGGGTCTTGAACGCTTTCGCACCGGCGCGCGCGACGGTCTGGACCTGATTGCCCGCCCCCGCTGGCCGCTGGATCAACACAGCCCGGCCATGCTGGGCAGCGGTAAGAAAGGGGCCAAGGCATGAACATATCTGTCCTGGGATCCGGCGCGTTTGGTACCGCTTTGGCGATCTCGCTATCAGGCAACGGGCCAGTAACGCTATGGTCCAGAAACGCCGATCAGGCGCGGCAGATGTACGAGACGCGCGAAAACTCCACCCGGCTGCCTGGAGTTTCCTTACCCACGAACATCGCCGTAACCGCAAATATCGCTGAGGCGTCGAAGGCTGACATTCTGCTTTTGGCCGTTCCTATGCAGCAATTGCGAAGCGCCTTGCAGGATCACGCCCCGGTGCTGCGCGGCAAGACACTGGTCGCTTGCTGTAAGGGGATAGAGTTGGATTCTGGCCTCGGGCCCGTTGCGGTCATCAGGGATGTTGTCCCCGACGCCCCGATCGCTTTGCTGACAGGGCCCAGCTTTGCTGATGACATAGCGCGCGGTTTGCCCACTGCGTTAACGCTGGCTTGCGGTGATACGAATCTTGGCAAAGCATTGCAGATCAAACTGGCCACTGCGAACCTGCGCCTCTATCGGACCACTGACACCATAGGTGCTGAACTTGGCGGGGCGCTGAAGAACATCATGGCCATCGGTTGCGGCGCAGCAATCGGCGCGGGGCTGGGGGACAGCGCCCGTGCCGCGTTGATGACTCGCGGTTTTGCGGAAATGCAGCGCTTTGCCGCCCTGCGTGGCGCGCGTCCTGACACCCTGATGGGCTTGTCCGGGCTTGGAGATCTAGTGTTGACCTGTTCCTCAGAGCTGTCCCGAAACTACCGTTTTGGTCTTAGTTTGGGCCTGAACCAACCATTTGACCAACATACTACTGTCGAAGGCGTCGCCACCGCGCGCGCCATGTCAGAGATTGCCGTTAAGGAAGGGCTGGACATGCCCATCAGTACAACGGTGGCGGATCTGAGCCATGGTGCCTACAGTGTGACCGAGGCCATCCAAAACCTGCTCAATCGCCCACTCAAGGAGGAATAACATGCTGATCGCACTCATCGCCCGTGACAAAGCCGGGGCACTGCAAACCCGGTTGGACAATCGCGCGGCCCATCTGGCCTATATCGAAGAAACGGGTGTTGTATCGCAGGCAGGGCCGCTGCTGGATGGCGACGCCATGATCGGTTCGCTGGTTGTGCTCGACGTCGAAGATCTAGCTGCTGCGCAAAACTGGGCAGATAATGACCCCTATGCGAAGGCTGGATTGTTCCAGTCGGTTGAACTGATTCCCTGGAAAAAGGTGATCGGCTGATGGCATATTGGCTATTCAAGTCCGAACCTTCGACCTGGAGCTGGGAACAGCAAATGGCCAAGGGGGATAAGGGCGAGGAATGGGACGGTGTGCGCAACTATCAGGCGCGCAATTTCATGCGTCAGATGGCCATTGGGGATTGGGGGTTCTTCTACCACTCTCAAAAGGACAAGTCAGTTGTTGGTATTGTCGAAGTATGCGCCGAGGCACATCCCGACAATTCCACCGATGATGAGCGCTGGGAATGCGTGGATATCAAGGCCGTCCGGTCCTTTTCCAAACCCGTGACACTGGACCAGATCAAGGCCGACGAACGGCTTGCCGAAATGGTGTTGGTGAAAAACTCTCGTTTATCGGTGCAGCCGGTAACTGACGATCAATGGAAGGCGATATGCGCCTTGGGTGAAACGCAGCCGGATTGACCTGCCGTCCTGTACAAGGTGCAAAACTTCTCAAACGCCCGGCAAGGTGTTATGTTTCCAAGGGCTACGCCGGGTAGGGACCTGAAGGTTATAATTGCTCTGGTCGTAACCGCTTGGTGTTGTTCGGATAAATTCGATATGTTTTGAAAGTTTGAACCCCGTGTCTGACACTGAAAACGGCAACGGGACACTCGATAACACCGTTGCTGCGAAAAGCACGAGAACCTGGGAAGCGCGCCTCAAAGAGGCGCGGGAGAAGCGCGCGTCGGTGCTTGCGGGGGCGCAAGAAGAGGCGCTGAAAGAACCTGCTTCGACCTCTGCGCAATCGGACGTTCTGCCCCCACCGGACGATACAGATACTGAGCAGATCGTTTCCGAACGGGTCCGCTCGCTAAATCTGGACAAGCCACGCGTCAGAAAAAAACGGAAAACTCGGGTCGCGTTAGTACTGGTTGCCCTTTTGTGCGGGGCCGCCTTGCAATGGGTCATTGCAAATCTTTTAGATGACTGGCCAACCGCAGACGCAGAAGATCAGGCCGTTCTGAATGCGCTTTCTGAAACCTTTCTGGCCCCCGAAGAACCGCCTGAGGCCGCAGCCACCAGCCTGCCGGACCCGAATGACGCCCCTACGCCAGAGGATCTGTTGGTTTCAGGGCCCTCCGAGCCTGAGCCTTTCTCAATCCCCGCCGACGTCAGCGAACCCTTGGACAAGCCAAATAGCGAGTCCGTCGATCCGGTAATTTTGGATCAATCCGATGCAACGCCCGCCCAGGAACCGGAAAACACTGTCATGCCGGAAAGCGAGTTTGCAACCGGCCCGAATCCTGAAGCGGCAACGGAGAAGCCGGAAGTTTCCTTAACGCCGCCCAAGATTTTCATTCCTGCCCAGATGGAACCCATGTTGGCCGTCGCAACTGCTTCAGACATTCAAGCCGCGATTCCTGCCTTGTATGATCCACGATTTCGCAATCTCAATCCGCTGAACAAGGGCGGATTATCGCAGACATCACAGATAGCCCATGATCCCATTCCGCAAGAGATCGACACACCCGCCAATCGACCCTACACCGAGGTGAAACCGCTTCTTTTGGCGCCAGCCATTGGTCTGGAGGTCTCGCTTTTTGTACCGTCGAGAGTTTCGCAAGAGACCAGCAACCGGGCATTGGAACTGCTTGCCCGAGGTCAGGCAACAGTGGTGGCAACAGCTCGGGTGGGATACCGGGTCCGAGAAACCCAGGTCCGGTTTTACCATCCCGATGACGCCGAAAACGCCGCGATGGCCGCCGATGCACTTGGGGGTATCGCACGGGACTTCACAAGCTCGGGCAGCAAGACGCGCCCGGGGCGGATCGAGGTTTATCTGGAAGGCAGCGGCGGAAATGCGGACGACAATTCAACCGTTCAGCCTGACAGCGCAGAAAACCTTATCGCGCGTATCCTAAAAGAGTTCAGATGAGTAATGAGGGAAGGCCCTGACGATGCAGAACCTTCCCTACCCCCGCGTGCTCCCTACTCACCACACGCGTATGGAAATGTCTGGTTCTGACCGTCCTGGTCACGGTTCGACCTTAGCCCAACCGTGCCCGACGTTTCAAATGCCAAGTCCTTAAAAAACAACTCAAATACAAAACGCCCGCCGGGAAGACGACAGGCGTTTCAGGAATGCGCGGAAAGATCAGCCGTAAACGGCTTCTTTTCCGAAATGCTTGGTCAGCATGTAATAGACCACGGCGCGGTATTTGTTGCGCTCGGACATGCCATAGGTTTCCATGGCTTTGTTGATCGCTGCCATCAGCTCGGGACCATCGGACAAGCCCAGTTTCTTGATCAGGAAGTTGTTTTTGACGGTTTCCAACTCGGACTCCTGGCTGGCTGCAACAGTTGCCGCATCTGCGTCATAAATCGCCGGGCCGCAACCGATTGTGACCTTGGTCAGCAGGTCCATATCGGGGTTCATCCCACACTTGTTTTTCAGATCTTCAGCGTATTTGGCGATCAGCTCGTCGCGCTTGCCCATGTCCTAATCTCCTTAATCCGTTAATCCGGCACCAATCACCGATAGCCGAGATTAGACGTGTCACAGGTCTGCCAAAAAGGACAAAAAACTGCGTTTCCTCCCCCTTAACGGGGGCTGGAAGGCACAGGATGCAAGACCTATCTGCAGTACCCCCAGCCAGAACCTTGCAGGTGGAAATGATCCGCGTGCAAGCGATTGAAGTCCGGGCCCAGAACCACACGAAACCAGTCGCACGCGCCCCGCCAGATCTGTCGCAGGAACGCGGGTTCGGCGCCAGAGCCCTGCCAGTCCTTTAACAGGGTCAGCACGCGGCCATCGCTCGTCTCTACACCGATGATATCGATCGAGTCCGCACGGGCATGGCTGCTCCATCCGTTGTTTTCACCCTTCAGGGTGCGCATGCGCCTGCAATTGTAACTTCCGACATGGCGCAATCGGGCAATACCGGTTCCAAGCAGTTCGTGCGCGACCGGCTGCACGACATGGTGTTCCCACATCGCCAGCCGCAATGTCGTGGCGCAACTGGTTTCAACGGCTTCGATATGCGAGGTGGCCAGTCGGGTCAGAAGGCCGCGTGCGGCAATGCCACAGTTCTGGTCAATGACCAGATCCTCCATCGCCTCGAAATGAACCCCCGCTTCGGCCAACGTAGCCCGACACTGGGTTTCGTCCGCCACGGCGCGGTTCAGTTGATACCTGGTGACCGGCGTGACCGGCGCGCTGACTTTCAGGTCGCGCAACGGGTTCCAGTGCGATGGCACCGGTGTCTTTGGATGCGCCAACAGCACCCAGCCGCCGCCGCCCAGCACGATCACCACAACCAGAACCCTGAAAACAAAGAACGCCGCCGAGTAAAGAAACCGGCGGCGACCGTTGTTCTGCGTCATCGTCAGACGACAATCAGTAGCGGTAGTGTTCCGGCTTGTATGGACCTTCCGGTTTGACACCGATGTACGCCGCCTGATCCGCATCCATCTTCGTCAGCTTCACGCCGATGCGATCCAGATGCAGGCGGGCCACTTTTTCGTCCAGATGCTTGGGCAGGATGTAGACCTTGTTCTCGTACTGGTCACCTTTGGTGAACAGTTCGATCTGTGCCAGAACCTGGTTGGTGAACGAAGCCGACATCACGAAAGACGGGTGACCTGTGGCATTGCCAAGGTTCAGCAGACGGCCTTCAGACAGCAGGATCAGACGGTTGCCCGAAGGCATCTCGATCATGTCCACCTGCTCCTTGATGTTGGTCCACTTGTGGTTCTTCAGGCTAGCCACCTGAATCTCGTTGTCGAAGTGACCGATATTGCCAACGATGGCCATGTCCTTCATCTCGCGCATATGCTCGATGCGGATCACGTCCTTGTTGCCGGTGGTGGTGATGAAGATATCCGCGCTGGCAACTTCGTCTTCCAGCAAGGTCACTTCGAACCCATCCATCGCAGCCTGCAGCGCGCAAATCGGGTCAACTTCGGTCACCTTCACGCGCGCACCTGCACCGCGCAAGCTGGCGGCCGAGCCCTTGCCCACGTCGCCATAGCCGCAAACCACGGCAACCTTACCGGCCATCATGGTGTCGGTGGCGCGGCGAATACCGTCAACAAGCGATTCCTTGCATCCGTATTTATTGTCGAATTTCGACTTTGTGACCGAGTCATTCACGTTGATCGCCGGGAACGGCAGGTGGCCGTCTTTCACCAGCTGATACAGACGGTTCACGCCGGTGGTGGTTTCCTCGGACACACCCTGAATCTGGTCGCGCATCTTGGTGAACCAACCGGGGCTGGCCGCCATACGCTTGGCGATCTGCTTCTTGATCACCTCTTCCTCTTCCGAACCCGGAACAGGGATGACGTCTTCGCCTGCCTCAGCACGCGCGCCCAGCAGGATGTACAGGGTCGCGTCGCCACCATCGTCAAGGATCATGTTCGGACCGTCTTCGAACAGGAAGGATTTATCCAGATAATCCCAATGCTCTTCCAGTGTCTGACCCTTGATGGCGAAGACGGGAATGCCCGCCTCGGCAATCGCGGCGGCGGCATGGTCCTGAGTCGAGAAGATGTTGCACGACGCCCAGCGCACATCCGCACCCAGCGCAACCAGCGTTTCAATCAGAACGCCGGTCTGGATGGTCATGTGCAGCGACCCAACGATACGCGCACCTGTCAGAGGCTTGCTGTCCCCATATTCCGCACGCAGGGACATCAGCCCCGGCATCTCGGTTTCGGCAATGTCCAATTCCTTGCGGCCGAACCCGGCCAGCGAAATGTCTTTAACGATATAGTCCACGGCCATCAGGCGCTCCATTTTCGGTAAATCACAGTCCCGGCTGCCCCTAGCACTCCTTGGGGCAGGTGGCAACTTTGAAGACTGTTACCGGAAGCCTGCTGGCCGCTTTCAGCTTGGCGTGCCTTCGATTTTTATCTTTGGTATCGCTTCAAAAAAATCGGTGCCAACGGCAACAATACAACTGATCCCGTTCGCATTGGTTACCAAAACGGTATAACTGCCCGTTTCCTTCGAGGCCCAGACCTCCATCACAGATTGCGCGTCGCGCGTCTTTTGCAAACCGCCAAAGGCCAATTCCTCGGCGTAGTTTTCCTGCAATTTGGCGACAATATCGTCGCGATCTGCGCAACTTCGGGCAAAAGCTGGTGGGGCGGTCGCGGCCATTCCAAAGGTCAGGGCAATGGCGAATAAACGCTTGAACATGACAAACTCCTATCGTTTCGCGTTTCACGGTCGAGAGGAGCACACCGGGAGAAGCATGTGCCCCCCTCGGTTTTGATGTCGGGATCATGGCGCGCCGTTTCAAAGCACAAATGCTCAAGAAACTGTTGGCAGCAAGTGATCCAGACAGGTACATCATAACACAAAAATATGGCGCAATCGCGTCCGGTCAGGCGAGGCATAGCAAAATGGCAACACAACCCAGAGCATGGCAGCGCATGTTATCGGGGCGTCGGCTGGACCTGCTGGATCCGACCCCGGTGGATATCGAGATCGAAGATATCGCGCATGGGCTTGCTTTTGTGGCACGTTGGAACGGGCAGACACGCGGCGATTTCGCCTATTCAGTCGCCGAGCACTCCCTGTTGGTTGAGGAGCTCTTTGGCAGAATTGCCCCCAAGACACCCGTCAAATGGCGGTTGGCAGCCCTGTTACATGACGCGCCGGAATACGTGATCGGTGACATGATTTCCCCGGTCAAATCCGCCGTCGGCCCCGGCTACGGCGCCTTGGACGACCGGCTGGCGGCGGCGATCCACATTCGGTTCGGCCTGCCCGCTGAGGTGCCAAAAGCGGTGAAACGGCAGATCAAGAAGGCCGACAAAATCAGCGCCTGGATGGAGGCCACCCAAATCGCAGGGTTTTCTGACGCTGAGGCAACGAAATTCTTTGGTCGCCCGGATAAAGCGGTGATGGAGGGATTGGAGATTACGCTGAGACCACCGGTCGAAGTAAGGAAAGCCTACACAGATCGGCACACAGTGCTTCTCGCGCTACTTTAGCGACGTGCAACCTGAACAGCTAAAGGTAATGGTGAAATGAGCGCGAAACGACCGATTGGGAACCGGATCTTGCTTGCAACAAATTTGGTGCTGATCCTGGCGCTAGCAGCCGTGTTGATCAGAACTGGGTATCTGGCGAAGACAGTACGCAAGCTTACCGGAGCGCATACTCCCGTCACAGAAACTAAACACTATCAGACAATGGTGTGGCTGCACAAACGACCGATTTCCCAAGCTCTAGCGTCGCCGAATATTCAAATCGCATTTATTGGTGATTCCATCATCGAGGGATGGCTAACCAGCAACATCGTTTCAAACGCATTGAATCTGGGAATCAGTCGGGACACAACCCAAGGCTTAATAGCAAGGGTACACCCGGAGCTCATCACTCATGTTCCGGTCTGGTACTTGGGTGTTGGGGTTAATGACGCCCTGAACGACACACCTCTGGAGGAGGTTCCGAAATATGTTAAGCAGTTAGCGGATGTGTTCACCTCCGTAGACAGATTGATCTGGCGTGCCGTTCTGCCTGTCGCAAGCGAAACTTGGACTATCGAAAACGAAACGTTTCGAACCACCTACAACATTGCAGCACAACAAGCTTGCTTGGAGATGGGAAACTGCACGTTTCTCAACTCCCCTCCCGGGTATAGTGATAACATCGACAAGTGGACATCGGACGGCCTACACCCCAATCCAATCGGTTATCGTCACCTGACACAGCAGCTTTGCGCTGAAATAAAGTGTTCCCTTCAGTGACGCTGAGTGGGGTTTTTTGCGGTGATTAGGTTATAGTCTCAACGCGGACTGCGCTTAGCCAGTATCCGCTGCAAGGTCCGGCGGTGCATGTTCAGCCGCCGTGCGGTCTCACTGACATTCCGGTCGCACAGCTCATAAACCCGCTGGATGTGCTCCCAACGCACGCGGTCCGCGCTCATCGGGTTTTCCGGCGGCGGGGGCAATTCGTCACCCTTGGCCAGCAGCGCATTGGTGATGTCGGTGGCGTCGGCGGGTTTCGACAGATAATCGGTTGCGCCGATTTTTACCGCGGCGACTGCGGTCGCAATCGCCCCGTACCCGGTCAGAACCACAACCCGGCTGTCAGGGCGCTTTTCGCGCAGAACCTCAACCACATCCAGACCGTTGCCATCCTCCAGTCGCAAGTCAACAACTGCGTAAGCCGGTGGGCGGGCGGTGGAAATTGCGCGGCCTGCAGCGACGGAGCCTGCGGTCTCAACCTCGAACCCACGCTTTTCCATGGCCTTGGCCAAACGTCTCAGGAACGGCTCGTCATCATCCACCAAAAGCAGGGATTTATCAGGGCCGATATCAAGCTGAGAACTGTCTGCCATATGTTAGGTCTTTCCGCTATTTCATGCCTTTGGCTTAAACATGAGTAATAGCAGCGCAGAAACAAAGGTCAAACAACCTTGTTAAGGCGCAGCCTGTTCCAGAAAGCACCCGACCTTGTCCGCCATCTGTTCGGCGGTGTCGTCGCGCTTGAAGAATTCAAGGAAACCATGTTCGGGCGTCACCAGATAGGTGAAGGTGGAATGGTCAACAAGGTAGAATTCGTCGCTTTTATCCTGTGCCTTGTAATAGGTCTTGTAAGCCTTGCTGGCCGCCCTGACCTGTTCGGGCGAACCGGTCAACGCAATCGTCTTGCCGCCAAGATTGAAGGCATAATCATCCACAACCTCGGGCGTGTCCCGTTCGGGATCGATCGAGATGAACAGCGCAGTGGCCGACTGCCCGCGCTGGTTCAGGATATCCACGGCCTCAACATTGCGGGACATGTCAAACGGGCAGACATCGGGGCAGAATGTATAGCCGAAATAGACAAGTGTGGGTTCGGTGATCACGTCTTTGTCGGTCACCGTCTCACCCTTGCCATTCACCAGTTCAAACGGCCCGCCGATAGCAGCGGTCCCCCCGGCGATCTGCCCGGATCGGCACTGTGCAAACTGGTCGCCGGATCCGCCCCCACGCGTCAAAAGCCACATCGCACCTAGGCCAATAGCCAGAACGAGAGTTGCAAGAATTGCGTATAGGCGGGTCATTTCGGTTTTCCGGTCGCAAGGGGTTGTTGATCGTTCCGGCCGGGACACCTATCAAGATGACCAGCCTTTGCAACAGGACATAAGCGACCGATGGCAGATTCCAATCAGACTTTTTGGCGCGGCCAGGAACGCAGCAGCTGGATCCGCCTGCGCACCCTGATCCTGTTGCGATGGGTTGCCATTTTTGGTCAGATCACCGCCATCACCGTGGCCCAGCAATACTATCACGTGCAGCTGGAACTGGGCCTGTGCTATCTGGCCATCGGGATCTCGGTCATGGGTAACCTGACTGCCATTATGTTGTTTCCACAGAACAAGCGGATGTCCGAGTTCGAAAACTTCCTGATGGTTCTGTTCGATCTGCTGCAACTGTCGATCTTGTTGTATCTGACGGGCGGTCTGAACAACCCCTTTGCCCTTCTGCTTTTGGGGCCGGTCACGATTTCCGCCAATGTGATGAGCACACGGTCGACCTTGATAGTTGGGGCTGTTGCGATTGTTCTGACCACTTTGCTGGCGGAATTCCACCTGCCGCTGCGGACCAACATCGGAGTGTTTCTGGACATTCCGGAAATCCTGCTGTTTGGCAACTGGGCGGCTATCATTATCGCCATCGTCTTTATCGGTGCTTATTCTCACCGCGTCAGTTCCGAGGTTCAATCCATGTCCGAAGCGCTGGCTGCCACCCATATGGCGCTGGCCCGCGAGCAAAAACTGACCGATCTGGGCGGCGTGGTAGCCGCTGCCGCGCACGAGTTGGGCACCCCCTTGGCCACGATCAAACTGACAAGTGCGGAACTGATCGAAGAGCTGGACGACCGTCCCGACCTCAAGGAAGACGCGGCCTTGATCCGCGAACAGGCCGATCGGTGCCGCGACATTTTGCGCGATATGGGTCGTGCCGGAAAAGATGACCTGCATTTGCGGCAGGCTCCACTTTCAACGGTGGTGAACGAAGCCGCCGAACCGCATGTTGACCGGGGCAAGGTCGTTCATTTTTCGGAAGGCCCGGCGCAGGACGGAGATGTGCTGCAACCCTCGATTCTGCGAAAGCCCGAGATTATTCACGGGCTTCGCAACCTGATCCAGAATGCCGTGGACTTTGCCCGCGCCAATGTCTGGGTCGAAGCCGAATGGACAGACAGCAGGATCACCGTCAGCATCATGGATGACGGGCGCGGCTACCCGTCGCACATGATTGGACGCATCGGTGATCCCTTCATGCGCCGCAGACGGGCCGAAGCCGACTTGCGAACCCGCCCGGAATACGAAGGCATGGGGTTGGGACTGTTCATCGCAAAAACGTTGCTGGAACGCAGCGGGGCCGAACTGAAATTCGCAAATGGCACGGACCCGTATCAGCACCTGACCGATCAAAAAGACAGGACAGGTGCAATCGTCAAGGTCTCGTGGCCGCGCAACCTGATTGACGCGCAAAAGGGTGACACTCCGGTTCCATCCGGTTCCAACAAACGCATTCAAGTATGAGTTAAGGAGCCGTTAACCTATCCTGCCCATAGTCAGCCGGGGTTTGGTTCTACCTTGGGGAAATTAATGGCCGACTGGATCATTCTGGCCGCGATCAGCCTGGTATCGGGATGCTTTGCCGTACAGTGGTTATTGCCACGCCAGACGCGACGCGACGATGTCTTTGGCTTGTTTTCAACAACATCCCTGTTTGATGCGGTATTCCTGTTTGATGGTGATCACCTGATCAGTCACTCCGATATCGCGCTTGCCGGGTTCGAACATGTTGGAAGCTGGCAGGACTTGCGCCGCCTGCTGCAAAGGGATTTCCCCACCTTCCCCGAAACACCCGAAAAGGTTCGCGATCAAAATGTATTGGTAATCTCGGCCATTGATTGCACAGTCGAACGCGAAGTCGTGTGTGAATGGATCGACGGGATTGTCCGCGTGCGTCTGCACGAACCGGCCAGAGTACCTCCGACTGGGTCAAGCACGCTGAGTGAACCGAGCCGTTTGGCCATGGAACAGGCCCCCTATCCAGTATGGTTGCTGGATCACAACAGCCAGGTGCAATGGTGCAATGCGGCTTATGTCACGCTTGTTCGCCGGGCGCGTGGTCAGGATGCCGATCTGACTGCCCCGCTGTTTCCGGGCACCTCTGATGCGCCGTCGCTTGGAAAATCAAGGGTTTCGGTAGATGTGACTGGGTCCAACAGCAAGTTGTGGTTCGATCTGACGCAGATCGAACAGGAAGACGGGCGGTTATGTTACGCCACAGACATCAACGCCATTGTCGAAGCGGAAACCGCGCAACGCAAGTTCGTGCAGACCATGACCAAGACGTTTGCTCAACTTTCGATCGGCCTGGCCATTTTCGATCGCAACCGGCAACTGGCGCTGTTCAACCCGGCCCTGATCGATCTGACCACGTTGCCGCCGGATTTCCTCAGCTGCCGCCCGAATATCAGCAGTTTCTTCGACCGGCTAAGGGATCAGCACATGATGCCAGAGCCCAAGAACTACCGTACATGGCGGCGTCAGATGAACGACCTGCTCGAAGCAGCCGAGGGCGGCAATTACCACGAAACATGGTCGCTTCCCTCCGGCTCGGTTTATTCTGTAAGCGGCAGGCCGCACCCTGACGGGGCTGTTGCGTTTCTGTTCGAAGATATTACGGCAGAAATCACGTTGACGCGCCGCTTCCGGTCCGAGATGGATCTTATGCAATCCATATTGGACAAGCTGGCCGATGCAATCGCTGTATTTGCCGATGATGGCACCCTGGCCCTTACCAACTACGCCTACGAAAAACTTTGGGGCGACGCACAGGAAATCGGCTTTCAGAACGACACGGTCACCGATGTCACGCGGCGGTGGCAGGACCATTGTGTTGCTACGCCGATTCTGGGAGAGATCCGGGATTTCGTCGAAATGCGGGATAACCGGGCGGAGTGGACGGCTGAAATCCGGATGCGGTCGGGCATCACTTTGGACTGCACGGTTTCACCGGTTCATAACGGTGCGACGATCGTGCGGTTTGCACCCGTGGATATTCTGACAAAAACAGCTCCGATGAAACAGATCAGCGCCTGAACCGGGGTTGCAGCCGATTGGGCAGAACGTCATTGTGGCGCCATGACGACGCCCCCCCAAACCCTGACCTTCAGATCGCCCGATGAAACCGCAGATTTTGCGACCCGTGTCGGGTCTTCGCTTGATGCCGGGGATGTCCTGTTGCTTAGTGGTGCAATCGGCAGCGGCAAGACGCATTTCGCACGCAGCCTCATTCAATCACTCATGCCTGAACCGGAAGATGTGCCGTCACCCACATTCACTTTGGTTCAGACCTACGACACCCCGGCCGGTGAGATCTGGCACTGCGATCTTTATCGGCTGAACGCGTTAGAGGAAGTGGATGAACTGGGTTTGGTCGATGCCTTTGACACAGCAATCTGCCTTGTGGAATGGCCGGAAAAGCTGGGCGCACTAGCCCCTGCCGCTGCGTTAAAGCTGGCCTTCGAAACAGACCCTGACACAGAAGATACCCGCCACGTGTCCTTGTCATGGGCCGATCCGAAATGGGTAAAAAAGCTGGAGAATGCCGGATGACAAACAGGACAGTCCTGGCAGAAGCCCTTATTGCACAAACTCCTTGGGCCGGGGCAACGCGTGCACCACTGGCCGGCGACGCATCGAACCGCCGGTACGAACGTGTGACCGATCCGGTCAGTGGGCGAACGGCTGTCCTGATGGATGCGCCACCTGACAAGGGCGAAAGCGTCGAATCGTTTGTGCGCATTGCCGACTATCTGCGTTCGATTGGACTGAGTGCGCCCGAGACTTACGCAGAAGACGCTGAATATGGATTTCTGCTGCTGGAAGATCTGGGTGATGATCTGTTTGCACGTGTTCTGAAAAAAGACCCGTCCAAAGAACGCCTTTTGTACGAGGCCGCAACAGACGTGTTGCTTCACCTGCATCAGGCCCCATTATTGTCGCTACCGTCCTACGACCCGGCCCTGATGACGGACCTGGCGGCGCTGGCGCTTACGAAATATGCCGCTGGAATTCAGGGCAATGTTGATCAGGACGTTCTGGACCGGTTCGAACTTCGGTTTGCCGATATTCTGCACCGTGAAACCTCTGGGGGCAAAGTTGTCATTCAAAGGGACTATCACGCGGAAAACCTTCTTTGGCTGCCCGAGCGCGACGGCATAAGGCGCGTCGGATTGCTGGATTTCCAATTGGCCATGCTGGGGCACCCCGCCTATGATCTGGTGTCCTTGCTTCAGGACATTCGCCGCGATGTTTCGGTCGGGACAGAAATGCAGATGATCAACCGCTATATTGCAGGGTCAGGTATGGATGATCACGAGTTTCGGACCGCGTACAGCGTATTGGGCGCGCAGCGAAATCTTCGCATCCTTGGCGGTTTTTCGCGGCTGGCAACCGATTACGGCAAGCCGCAATATCTGGACATGATCCCGGCGGTCTGGTCGCACCTCATGCGGGATCTGGAACACCCTGCCCTTGTTTCGGTGGCCTCGCTGCTGCACGACGCTCTGCCCCGACCAACACCTCAGAATTTGGCCAGGCTGAGGCCGCAATGACCGGATCACCCTTTGCCGTAATGTTGTTTGCCGCCGGATTTGGCACCCGTATGGGCGCGTTGACCAAGGACCGACCCAAACCGCTGATCGAAGTGTCCGGGCGCCCCCTGATCGACCATGCGCTGGATCTTGTCGACAACCTTGGCCCTGTTCGCACAGCGGCAAATGTGCATTACCACGCCGATCAGCTCGACGCGCATCTCGGGCCTAAAGGCATTCTGATATCGCGGGAGGAGCCGGAGATCCTGGAAACCGGCGGCGGGTTGCGCGCAGCCCTGCCATTGCTGGGAACCGACCCAGTGTTCACCCTGAATACCGACGCAATCTGGTCCGGCCCAAATCCATTGAAACTGCTGCAAAACGCATGGGATCCGGCCCGCATGGATGCGCTTTTGATGTGTGTTCCAACTGCGCAGGCCATAGGTCACGACGGGCCCGGTGATTTTACCGCTGATCGGGCGGGGCGGATCACGCGTGGGCCCGGCTTGGTTTACGGGGGCGCGCAGATCCTCAAGACACAAGGGCTGCACGCCATCTCGCAGCCGGCGTTTTCGTTGAACCTGCTTTGGAACCAGATGCACGACCAGAGGCGTTTGTTCGGTATCGAGTATCCCGGGCGCTGGTGTGATGTGGGTCGCCCCGATGGGATCGCTCTGGCCGAGGATTTGCTTGCCGATGTTTGACCCCGAACCCCTTCCCCGCGTCTTCGCTGTTCCGCCCGGTACGGATTTCCCCAAGGCGTTGGTCGACGGTCTGAAGCGGCGTTGTTCAGGCCCGCCCGAGGCTTTGGCGCGGGTGGAACTGGTGTTGAACACGCGACGCATGGAGCGGCGCGTACGTGATCTGTTCAATCAGGGGCCACCTTGCCTGCTGCCCCGCATCTCGCTGTTAACCGATCTGGGGGACAGCGCTGATCTGGCCCATATTCCACCTGCCATTCCGCCCCTTCGGCGGCGTCTGGAACTGACGCAGCTGGTAGCCAAATTGTTGGAACAACAACCAGATCTGGCCGCGCGGTCGTCGGTTTTTGACCTGTCCGACAGTCTGGCGGCGCTGATTGACGAAATGCAGGGCGAAGGTGTGTCACCGGACACGATCCGGGGGCTGGATGTCAGCGACATGTCCGGCCATTGGGCGCGGGCTCAGACCTTTATCGGTATCGCAGATCATTTCATTGACACGGGCTCGCAGGTGATGGATGCGCAAGCCCGCCAACGTCGCGTGGTCGAAAACCTGATCGCCCGCTGGCAGACCGCCCCCCCCCTGCATCCGGTTATTCTGGCCGGGTCAACCGGTTCGCGCGGCACCACGCTGATGCTGATGGACGCCGTCGCGCGCTTGCCGCAGGGGGCGCTGGTACTGCCCGGATACGATTTCGACCAGCCGGATCACGTTTGGGAAGGGTTGGATGATGCGTTGACTTCGGAAGATCATCCGCAATACCGGTTTCGCAAGTTGATGCGCGGGCTGGGCCTGTCACCCGGCCAGATCACCCCCTGGACAGACCTGAACGCCCCCTCGCCTGCCCGTAACCGTCTGGTTTCCCTGGCTTTGCGCCCGGCCCCGATCACCGATGCCTGGATGAGCGAAGGCCCGAAACTGGCTGATCTACTCGGCGCAACCAAAGACCTGACACTGGTCGAGGCGCAATCACCGCGGGACGAGGCTTTGGCCATTGCCCTGCGCCTGCGACAGGCTGCTGAAACCGGTCAGACCGCCGCCCTGATCACGCCCGATCGCATGTTGACCCGTCAGGTCAGCGCCGCGCTGGACCGGTGGAACATTCTGGCGGATGACAGCGCCGGCCTGCCGCTGCAACTCTCGCCTCCGGGCCGGTTTCTGCGACATGTGGCTGGTCTGTTCACGCGCCGTCTGGAGGGCGAGGCGCTGCTTACCTTGCTAAAACACCCTTTGTGCCATGACGGCAGTGAACGCGGTAACCATTTGCTGCACACGCGTGATCTGGAACTGGACCTGCGCCGCAATGGCCCGCCATTTCCGGATGGCACCAGCCTCGCAGCATTTGCAGTACGCAAAGAAGCCCCCGAAAGCTGGGCCCACTGGGTTGTTCACCACTTCTGCGATCAACAGATCTGTGGCGAGTTGGCGCTTTCCGACTGGGTAGATCGGCTCACAACACTTGCCGAGGCGATCTCGGCCGGCAGTGCAGGTGAAACCGGCACGCTTTGGGACAAGAACGCGGGTCAAAAAGCGCTGGCAGTGCTGAATTCCCTCAGGGATGAGGCGCAACATGGCGGGCCGATGACAGCCCATGATTTTGCCGATCTTCTGGGCGCGTTGCTTGCAGGGGAAGAGGTCCGCGACCGCGACGCGCCACATCCGCATATCATGATCTGGGGCACACTCGAAGCGCGGGTACAAGGTGCGGACCTGTTGATCCTTGGCGGATTGAACGAAGGCAGTTGGCCAGAAGCTCCGGCTCCTGACCCCTGGCTGAACCGGCAGATGCGTGACAAAGCGGGGTTGTTGCTGCCCGAACGGCGGATTGGCCTGTCGGCGCATGATTTTCAACAGGCCATCGGCGCGCCCGAGGTCTGGCTAACCCGCGCAACCCGCTCGGACGATGCGGAAACGGTGCCGTCCCGTTGGGTGAACCGGCTGACAAACCTGTTGCAAGGCCTGCCTGAGCAGGGTGGCCCCCAAGCGCTGGCCGAAATGCGCGCCCGTGGCCAAAACTGGCTGAATTGGTCCGACGCTCTGGAAGACGCGCCGCGCATTGACCCCGCGCAACGCCCATCCCCGCGCCCGCCAGTTGCCGCGCGTCCACGTCACCTGTCAGTAACGGAAATCAAGCGGCTAATTCGCGATCCTTATGCCATCTATGCCAAGCATGTGCTGCGTTTGAAACCTCTCGACCCGCTTGTCCAGGCACCCGACGCGTTGCTGCGGGGGATCGTAATCCACGAAATCCTCGAACATTTCGTCAAGGATAGCGTGCTCGACAACGCCTTGCTGACGCGTGAGAATTTCCTGAAGCGCGCGCACGCATTGCTGGAGCAGCATGTCGCCTGGCCCACGGCGCGGCACCTGTGGCTTGCGCGACTGGAACGGAACGCAGACGACTTTATCAGCGCCGAACTTTCGCGCCGGGGTGATGGCGGGCCAGTGGCCTTTGAAGCGGCGATGAAGCTGGTGCTGAACCCGCTGGATTTCACCATAACAGGGCGCGCCGACCGGATCGATCACAACAGCCGGGGGGCCTTGCGGATCATCGACTATAAAACCGGCGCGCCTCCGACAGAAAGCCAGCAGACCAAATTCGACAAGCAATTGCTGATCGAGGCCGCAATGGCCGAGCAGGGCGGTATCGAAGGGCTTGACCCGATGGCGGTGGCAGAGGCGATCTTCATCGGGATGGGTGGTGCCTATAAAGAGGTGCCCGCGCCGCTGCTGAAAGAACCCGCCGACAAGGTTCTAGCCGAGCTGAAAGAGCTGATTTCGGCTTATTTAGAATCTGATCAGGGGTATTCGTCCCGCCGAATGCTACACAAGGATACGGATATCGGTGACTATGATCATCTGGCCAGGTTCGGCGAGTGGGACCGGACAGCCGAAACGCGCCCCGAGGATTTGACATGAGCGCGCGCAACGAAGCAACCGAACGGCAGGTGCAGGCCGCGCGACCCGATGCCTCGACCTGGCTGGCCGCCAATGCGGGGTCAGGAAAGACACGGGTTCTGACCGATCGGGTGGCGCGCCTGCTGCTGGGTGGCGTCCAACCGCAGCACATACTTTGCCTGACCTATACCAAAGCTGCTGCCAGCGAGATGCAGAACCGGTTGTTTGACCGTCTTGGCAAATGGGCAATGCTGGAAGATGCCAGGCTGCAAAAGGACCTGGCCGAACTGGGCGTGACCGGCGTTATCGATTCAGACCGGTTGGCACAAGCGCGCACCCTGTTTGCCCGCGCCATCGAGACGCCAGGCGGCTTGAAGATTCAGACAATTCACTCGTTCTGCGCCTCGTTGCTGCGTCGTTTCCCGCTCGAGGCCGGGGTCAGCCCGCAGTTTTCGGAAATGGAAGACCGTGCGGCAGCTTTGCTAAGGGAAGAAATTGTTGAAGATTTCGCAGAAGGCCCGCAGGCCAGGCTGATCGAAGACGTGGCCCAGTTTGTCACCGATACAGGCTTTGACAAGCTGACTGCGGCGATCACCCAGAAACGCAACCTGTTCGCGCAGCAACTGGATTGGTCTGATCTTCTGCAACGCTTCGAACTGCCCTCGCATTTCGACGATAATGCGTTGTTCCAAAGCGTTTTTCAGGGTGGTGAGGTCCAGCTGATCCAATCAATGCTGCCCGTTTTGCTCGAAAGTGGCGGCAATAATGCCAAGGCTGCGGCAAGGCTGGCAGGGTTCACCGACGCACGATTGGCTCACTTGCCCATGCTGGAAGACGTGCTGCTGACCGGAAAAGGCGCAAAAGAACCGTTTACCGCCAAGATCAACGGCTTTCCCACCAAACCCCTTCGCGAAGGTGCGCTGGCGGACCGGATGCCTCAACTCGAAGCTCTCATGCTGCGGGTCGAGGCCGCGCGTGAACGCCGACTGGCGCTGGTTGCCACCCAGAAAACCGCCGTTTTGCACCGCTTTGCCGCTGCATTCCTACCGGAATATGAACGCCGCAAGCAGTTGCGGGGGTGGCTGGATTTCGACGACCTGATCCTGCGCGCACGTCAGGTTCTGAATGACCCGGCGGTGGCCGAATGGGTGCTGTACCGTCTAGACGGGGGTATCGACCACATTCTTGTCGACGAAGCGCAAGACACCAGCCCCGATCAATGGGATGTGGTCGAAAAACTGGCTCAGGAATTCACCAGTGGGGAAGGGGCCCGATCAGGGGTCGAGCGCACGATTTTCGTGGTCGGCGATAAAAAGCAATCGATCTATTCCTTTCAGGGCGCCGACCCGCAAGCCTTTGACCGGATGCAGGAAGAGTTTGACCGAAAACTCGCTGAATCAGGCTCTAAACTGTGGGATTCGACGCTAGAATATTCATTCCGATCCTCCAGCGCGATCTTGTCTCTGGTCGACACGCATTTTGAGAACCGCGCCGATGCGGGATTTCAGAAGGAAAGCCAGCACCGCGCCTTCAAATCCGATTTGCCCGGTCGGGTTGATCTTTGGCCCGTCGTCGAGAAAGTCGAAGACGCGGAAGAGGGGGATTGGACCGATCCGGTGGACCGGCCCGGATCGCGGCATCATACCGTTATTCTGGCCGAACGGGTGGCTGAGACGATCAAAAAAATGATCGATGACGGCGAAACGATCCCTGAAGACGGGGACACGCAGGGCCAGTTTGTTCGACGCAAAGTGCAACCGGGTGATTTTCTGATCCTTGTGCAACGCCGGTCCGACTTGTTTGCCGAAATCATTCGCGCCTGCAAGGTTGCCGGGCTTCCCATCGCCGGGGCGGACCGGCTGAAAGTGGGTGCCGAACTTGCGGTCAAGGATCTGGCTGCGCTGCTTAGCTTTCTGGCCACACCCGAAGACAGCCTGTCGCTAGCGACAGTTCTGAAATCCCCGCTGTTTGGATGGTCCGAGCAGCAGCTTTTCGATCTGGCCCATAAGCGGGAGGAGCAATTCCTGTGGGCTGCTTTGCGCAGACGCGCCGACGATTTCCCCAAAACCCTGGCCGTGCTGAACGATCTGCGCAGTCAGATCGACTTTCTGCGCCCCTATGACCTGATCGAACGCATTCTGACCCGACATGACGGGCGGCGAAACCTGTTGGGCCGACTGGGACCCGAGGCAGAAGACGGTATCAATGCCCTGCTGTCGCAGGCGTTGGCCTACGAGCGGACGGATATCCCCAGCCTGACGGGATTTCTGGTCTGGATGCAGACCGACGATCTGGAAATCAAACGACAGATGAGCGGGGTCGGCAATATGATCCGGGTGATGACGGTGCACGGCTCGAAAGGTCTGGAGGCTCCGATCGTCATTCTGCCGGATACCGGCAAACGTCAGCCGCCACGCGACGCCGAAATCATGGTGGCAGACGGGACACCGCTGTGGAAGGTTTCGGCAGACCAATCGCCAAACCTGATCACTCACGCCCGGTCAGAGGCGCGCACCCGCGAGGAAAACGAACGGCTTCGCCTGCTATATGTGGCTCTAACACGGGCCGAAAAGTGGCTGATCGTGGCGGCGGCGGGTGATTTGGGTAATGATGGCAACAGCTGGTACCAGATGGTCGAAGCGGCGATGGAAAAGGCCGGGGCAACGCAACTGCCTGGTTCAGATAAACGTCGGCTGTCCCATGGCGACTGGGATGGGTTGCCATTGGTCGAGCAGTCAGTTGCATTGGCCAAACATGCAGAACTGCCCGACATGTTCCTGCACCCCGCACCAGAACCAGTTGTACCGGCGGCCTCTATCAGCCCTTCGGCTATGGGTGGTGCCAAGGCGTTGCCGGGTGACGCTGGTTTGGATGAAGACGCTGCCAAACTGCGCGGAACCCGTGTGCACCTGCTGCTTGAGCATCTGCCCAAAGTCACACAGGACCACTGGCCAGAGCTTTGCGCCCGCCTGCTGCCCGACATGGGGCACGAGGATCAGAACGCATTGCTGACCGAAGTCACAGGCGTGCTGACATCCGAAAGCCTGCGACACATTTTCACGCCGGACACATTGGCCGAAATACCTGTTACTGCCGACCTGAACGGGCAGCGAATGTATGGGATTGTCGACCGCCTGATCGTGACAGACACCGAAGTCCATGTGATTGATTTCAAATCAAATGCCACCGTTCCGAACCGGGTCAAAGATTGCCCCGAAGGGTTGCTTCGCCAAATGGGCGCGTATGCGCAGGCCCTGTCGCAGATCTATCCAAACCATAAGATACGCACCGCAATCCTCTGGACAAGAACGGCAAATCTTATGTGGCTGCCACACGATCTTGTGACGGATGCCGTGGCCTGCACCCAGATATCTTGACCTTACCTACTGCCGCCCCTACCTTCACAGCCCAAGCGCATTTCATTCAGGAGACATAATATGTCGACCGTAGCCGTCACCGACGAAACCTTTGACGCCGAAGTCAAGAACTCGGACGTTCCAGTTGTAGTGGATTTCTGGGCCGAATGGTGCGGACCCTGTAAGCAGATTGGTCCGGCACTGGAAGAGCTGGCCGCTGAATATGGCGGCAAGGTCAAGATCGCCAAGGTGGACGTGGACAACAACCCGAACTCTGCCGCCGCCATGGGCGTGCGCGGCATCCCGGCGCTGTTCATCTTCAAGGACGGTCAGGTTGTATCGAATCGCGCAGGCGCTGCCCCCAAAGCCGCGCTGCAAAGCTGGATCGACGAATCCATCTGATCTGGCGATAACAGATTGTTCGAAAGGCGTCTCAGATCGGGGCGCCTTTTTTGTTGAAGCAGCGGGGAAGCCAATGGCAAAAACGCGCGTTCTTGTAGAGTTCGGGATGGGCACATCCCTGCGCCGGATGGACTATACCGAGGCGTCGCTGCGGGCGATCAGAGACGCGCTGTGGCACAACTCGGTCAATATGGCCGAGCTGTTTGGTTTCCCGAAAGAGGTGATGATCATCGATGCCGAGATCGGCGTGCAGCAGCCGGATCAAGTGGATACAGACGCCCTCAAAGCCGTTTTCCCTTATGGCCAGCCCAACATTACTGTCACAAAGGGTGGGCTGGACATCGAAAAACCGCATGGCGACGGCCACACGGTCATCGCCAACGCCGCACTGATCGTTTCTTTCGACATGGACCCTGCGCAATGAGTGAAAAGCGGATCATCCTGGAAATGGGCACCGGCAATGACCTTTATGGTCAGGATTATACCAAAGCAGCCCGCCGCGCGGTTCAGGACGCGCTGCATCATTCATCCATCACGCTGTTTTCAAAACTGGGGATCGATCACAACGAAATGCGCGTGCGCGTGACAATCGGCGTTCAGAATCCGGAACAGGTGAATTGCGAGTTGGTTGCTGTCGACTTGCCACGGGGCCGGGCCGAGGTTCGCGCGGTTAAAGGTGGTATGGATATCGCCGATGAAGAAGCTGGCACTCTGCACGTCATTGCAACTGCCGCGGTCGAGGCCTTTTTACCCGATCTTGCCGGGAAATACGCCCAGGGCTGAGCAACGAAAAAGCCGCTCGGAAATCCGGGCGGCTGGTTCGGTTTGACGATCTGTCGGTTGGATCAGATTTTAGCGATATCCGCGCGGCTCAGACCGATATCGTCCAGCTGCGTGTCGCTGAGTTCCGACAGAAGGTTCCGTGTTTTACGGGCTTCATTCCATGCGACAACATTGTCGAATGCATTGATGAAAACGTCCGCCACGTGCAGGATGGTAGCTGCTCCGAGCGGCGCATGAATATTAGCTGTAGTTGCCATGTGCGCAGTCCTTATTGAAGAAACAGCCGACCCGTCGTCGGTTGTGAGCCTCATCTAGTACCGCTTGGCCGGACTCACAATTGCTGGTCCGGTAACCCCGAATTGCATTTTTTGCATATCTTTTGGGCAGTTTGGCAATGGGTTGCGCCAACAACCGGTCCGGCCCATATATACCGCCAGCAAAAGCGGAGACGATCATGGCAGATAACGACTTTCCCGGTTGGCACGGCACAACGATCATTGGCGTCAAGAAGGACGGTCATGTCGTCATTGCCGGCGACGGTCAGGTGAGTCTGGGTCAAACCGTGATCAAGGGCACTGCGCGCAAGGTGCGCCGCCTGTCTCCCGGAGGGTTCGAGGTCGTGGCAGGTTTTGCCGGATCGACAGCGGATGCCTTCACATTGCTGGAACGGCTCGAAGCCAAGCTTGAGGCTACGCCCGGTCAACTGGCCCGCGCCTCGGTTGAACTCGCCAAGGACTGGCGCACCGACAAGTATCTGCAAAAGCTTGAGGCGATGCTGATCGTGACAGACGGCAGAGATCTTCTTGTCATCACCGGGGCAGGGGACGTTCTGGAACCCGAACACAATGTGGCTGCCATCGGGTCGGGAGGCAATTTCGCTCTGGCCGCCGCGCGTGCCATGATGGACAGCGACAAATCCGCAGAAGACATCGCCCGGCAATCCATGGCCATCGCAGCAGATATCTGCGTCTACACCAATGGCAACCTGACGGTTGAGACGATCTCAGGCTAAAAGCGCCTTGATCTCTTTGCCTTTCCATCGACGGTGCATGCCGACCAGCCCCAGGACCGCCGCTACGATCACGATGTAATAGGGCACGCGGATATCGATGCTCATCAACCCGCCACCGATCAATGACATGATCCCCCCCGCAAGACAGAACACGGCGGTGGCCACGCCCATGGCCCAGCCCTGATCCGCCTCGCTCACGCTTGAGGAGAACAGGCCCAACAGCGTTGGATAGGCGATGCCGAACAGGAAATAGAAGAAAAACACGGGGACATAGCTGAATACACCGCTTGGGCTGAAGGCAAAGGCAAACCCGCAAATGACCATCACCACAAGCGACGTGTAAATGATCGCGTGTTTGCTGAACCTTTCCTGGGCAGGCTTCACCAGGAACGTACTGGAAAAGGCCAACGCCACACCGATGACAACCATCGCCACGCTGCCCCCGATGACCCCATACCCGAATGCGCTGGTCAGGAAATTGTCGACAAACACGTAGAATGTGACATTGGCGATCATGAAAAACGAATAAACCGGCAGGATTTTCAGAACCAGCGGGTGTTCGCCAACTGCGATCAGGCTGTCGGTAATATCGCGGGGACGAAACACAAAGGGCTCGCGCCTGGTTCGGGTGTCCTTGAAAAACAGAAGCACCAGAAATATCGCCACCAGAACCAACACGAACGCGCCATAGAACGGGGTTTTCAGCGTGGCAAAGCCGCCAAACAGCGCCGAATCCGACAAAACTGCGCCGATGATCGGCCCGCCGACAAGGCCAAAGCTGACACCTGTCACGATGTAGCCCATGTTTCGGTCCCGGTCAGACGCGTCAGTGCTGCCATCGATCATCGCTGCCTGCGCGATGGGCTGATTGCCCGCAGTGAACCCGGTAATCGAACGGCCGACGATCAGCAGAAGCAGGTTATTGAGATAAAGCGCCACAATGGTCAGCGCATATCCGGCCAACGCCCCCCCAAGGCAGACCAGCAACGCATTCTTTCGCCCGATCGAGTCAGACACTTTCGAGACATAAACAACACCCAGAAACCACGACAGGAAAAAGCATCCGATCACCAGACCGTAGTAAAAATGCCTACGGCCCACTGGCGTGCTTTCCGGCAGAAAACCCGAGCTCGTTTCCATGATCAGCGAATTGATGATGGGAAAGACCAGACCTTGCCCAATCAGATCCACAAACACCACAAACAACAGGGTAATCTTGGCAATCTTCGTCATTCTGTATGCTCCTGACGCTCGTAACCCTGACGCAACCGTAACAGAGGGTTCGTGTTTTCCCCAAGCAAAGGATTTGCAAACCGCATGAGGCATTGTTAACCAACGCGGCCAAGACCCGCGGTTTGCTTGTTTTCGTCAAAGCCATGATTACCTAGACCGCATCACGCAAATACGACCGAGAGGATTGCCCTTTGACCGACCTGACCCCGCGCGAGATTGTTTCGGAACTGGATCGATTCATTATCGGGCAAAAGGATGCCAAGCGCGCTGTGGCCGTTGCCCTGCGCAACCGCTGGCGCCGCAAGCAGTTGCCGGACGATATTCGCGAAGAGGTGTATCCAAAGAATATCCTGATGATCGGCCCCACCGGTGTCGGCAAGACCGAGATCAGCCGCCGTCTGGCCAAGCTGGCGCGCGCACCCTTTATCAAGGTCGAAGCCACGAAGTTCACCGAGGTTGGCTATGTCGGCCGCGACGTGGAACAAATCATCCGCGATCTGGCCGATGCCGCCATTCTGCAAACACGGGAATTCATGCGCGAAGACGTCAAGGCCAAAGCCTATCAGGCCGCCGAAGACCGCGTGATTGACGCCATCGCTGGTACGGATGCCCGTGAAGGCACACGAGAGATGTTCCGCAAAAAGCTCAAGGCGGGTGAACTGGATGAAACGGTCATCGAACTGGACGTCGCGGACAGTTCAAACCCAATGCCGATGTTCGATATCCCAGGACAGCCTGGCAGTCAGATGGGGATGATGAATCTGGGCGATATCTTTGGCAAGGCGTTTGCCGGGCGCACTGTCAGGAAACGTCTGACTGTCGCCGAAAGCTATGACGTACTGATCGGAGAAGAGGCAGACAAGCTGCTGGACGATGAGACGGTCACCCGCACCGCATTGGAATCGGTGGAACAGAATGGCATCGTTTTTCTGGACGAGATTGACAAGGTCTGTGCCCGCACAGAAGCGCGTGGCGGTGATGTAAGTCGCGAAGGGGTGCAGCGCGACCTGCTGCCCCTGATCGAAGGTACAACCGTCTCGACAAAGCATGGTCCGGTGAAAACCGACCACATCCTGTTCATCGCATCCGGTGCGTTCCATATCGCCAAACCGTCAGACCTTTTGCCCGAGCTGCAAGGCCGCCTGCCCATCCGGGTAGAGCTGCGTGCGCTGACCGAGGAAGACTTCGTGCGCATCCTGACTGAAACCGACAACGCACTAACCCGGCAGTATACAGCCCTCATGGCCACTGAAGAGGTCACGGTTGGGTTTACCGAAGATGGTATTGCCGCCTTGGCACGGATCGCAGCCGAGGTGAACCAGAGCATTGAAAACATTGGTGCGCGGCGGCTTTACACTGTCATGGAGCGGGTCTTTGAAGAGCTGTCATTCACTGCACCAGACAGGGCCGGAACAGAAATAACTGTCGACGCACAATTCGTGGACGACAATCTGGGTGAATTGACCAAATCAGCAGATTTGAGCCGTTACGTTTTGTAGCAGCTCGGGTCCGATACTGCCGCTTTTCCCTTTTGCCAACTGGAAGCGTGGCGGTTTGTCTGAGGCACGCCACGTTGGAGGCACGTGGCGATCGAACCTCAACTGGGAAATTGAGGCCGAAATGCCTGGACAATGCGGTCTCAGGGGGCAGGTGTTTAGCGTTTTTTCGCCAAAACGTACCCAGTGGTAGTGGAACAACCTTGAAATTGCGCCCTTAAGTTGACACTAGGCACTTGCATTTATTGGCAAAGGTTATCTGATCGTGTCCATCACTCCTGTTCTTCTTTGCGGTGGTTCTGGCACCCGTCTTTGGCCGCTGTCCCGGAAATCCTATCCCAAGCAGTTTACAGCGATCACCGGGGACGAGGCCCTGTTTCAATCCTCGGCCCGGCGCGTATCAGGGTCGGACTATGATGCACCAGTAGTGGTGACCGGATCTGATTTCCGGTTTATCGTGACTGAACAATTGCAGGCGGCTGGCATTGATCCAGGCACGATTCTGATTGAACCTGAGGGGCGCAACACCGCGCCGGCGGTTCTGGCGGCAGCCCTCCATGTGGCAAAGTCCGACCCCGAAGCCCTATTGCTGGTTCAGCCCTCCGACCATGTTGTACCTGATGCTGACGCCTTTCGTGCAGCCGTGGCTGCAGGTGTTCCAGCAGCCCAAGCCGGGCAGTTGGTGACCTTTGGGATAACACCGGATCGGCCCGAGACCGGCTATGGCTATCTTAAACTGGCTGGAGCACCGGAGGGCACCGCTCCTGTCAAACTCGACAGCTTTGTCGAGAAACCAGATGTTGAAACCGCCTCTGCGATGCTGGCCGACGGCAAGCATCTGTGGAATGGTGGCATTTTCCTTTTCAGGGCGTGTGACGTCATCGCCGCTTTTGAAACCCACGCCCCGACACTGATGGCTCCGGTCCGGGCCGCTTGCGAAGCTGCCAAAACGGATTTGGGTTTTCTACGGCTGGACCCAGAGGCCTGGAAGCAGGCCGAAGATATCTCGATCGACTATGCGGTGATGGAAAAGGCCGACAACCTGAGCGTTGTTCCATTTTCTGCTGGCTGGTCTGACCTGGGTGACTGGGGTTCGGTTTGGCGTGAGGCAGGACCGGATGACAACGGAGTTGTGGCCACAGGTAATGCGACCTCAATAGACTGTAATGACACGCTTTTGCGTTCTGAGGCGGGTAATTTGGAAGTGGTCGGCATCGGCCTGAAGGACATAATCGCTGTGGCTACATCCGACGCGGTTTTGGTGGCGGACAAATCCCGTGCGCAAGACGTGAAGAAGGCTGTCGAGGCGCTCAAAGTCAAGGGCGCAAGCCAGGCCACCATTTTTCCCAAGGATTTCCGCCCGTGGGGTTGGTTTGAAAGCCTGGTGGTTGGCGGACGTTTTCAGGTCAAGCGTATTCATGTACACCCCGGCGCAGCACTATCGCTACAAAGCCATCACCACCGGTCCGAACACTGGATTGTTGTTGAGGGAACCGCGAAGGTGACCGTCGATGACGACGTCAAGCTGGTCACTGAAAACCAGTCCGTATACATTCCGCTTGGCGCTGTGCATCGCATGGAAAACCCAGGCAAGGTTCCAATGGTGCTGATCGAAGTGCAGACCGGAAGCTATCTGGGCGAAGATGACATCATCCGCTATGAGGACGTCTATTCCAGGGTCTAGGACACGGTTGGATAACCGCTTTAGACTGACCGGGTGGCCGAAGGAAAACGGAAATGGAAAACGATCTCAATGCAGCCAAGAAGCGGCAGGTTGTCTATGACCTGACCGAGGTGCTTTTAGCCTCGACCGGTAAGCTGCGTTATTACGGGATCGCCAGGGTCGTTGCCGAGATTGGCGCTGAGCTCAGAAAACAGGACGCGTCCGTCAGATTCGCCGTTTTCTCGCAGGGTCATAATGAACTTCTAGAAGTATTCCCAACCATACGAGCAGATGGTGGCGTTGACCTGAACGTTCCAATCGGTATCCGGCAATTGCGCGTTCGCAGTCACCACTACACCAAGTCAATTATGAGGGATCTGGTGCTGGCGGCCGTCAGACCGCTGGTCGGGCGCAGAAACCGCAAAGCCTGGGAGGCGATAGCCCCAGACATGACGCCCATCGACATGTCTGGAAAGACGTTGGTGAGTTGTGGGCGGCCCAAGTTGATCGTTGAAATCCTGTGCACTCTGGATCGTAAAGGGGTGTCTTGCGATATCATTCCATTGCTGCATGACATGATCCCCATGCACGATTTTGAACACCAGCTGGCAAGTTTCCCGCGCAACTTCATAGGGGATAACCAACTGCTGGTTTCCCGCGCCAAGGCGCTGTTAACAAACTCCGAATTTACGCGACAGGAAGTTCTGGACTTCTCCGAAAAAGGTGTTCTGCCGGAAGCGCCAGAGGTCTACGCAGTCCCCTTGGTTCATGAATGCCCCGAGGGAACCGAGCAATCCGAGCAAGATATTCCGGATAATCCATATATCATGACAGTTGGATCGATGCTGGGCCGCAAGAACCTGGATGTCGTATTCGAAGCATTGCGCATTCTGAAGCGTGACGGGAAAGACGTACCCACTTTGGTTCTGGCAGGGGCGTTGCGTCACAAAACAAGCACCTATCTGCAATCAGACGAATGCACAACGATCCGTGAGCACGTGGTCTTCCGCGAGAACCCCAATCAGACAGACCTTGTAAACCTGTACAAGAATGCTTTGGCACTTGTCATGCCTAGCCGAATGGAGGGCTGGGGTTTACCCGCCGGTGAAGCCTTGTGGTTCGGTACACCAGCGCTTTGCTCTACTGCGGCGGTTCTGAAAGAAGTGTGCGGAGATCTTGGTGTCTATTTCGATCCAGATCGGCCTGATCAACTTGCAAACCATATCACAAGGCTGCTGACAGATCCGGAGTTCGCTCAGAACCTTCGCGCACGCATTGCTGCGCATAAACCGCAGCTTCGCACTTGGTCGAACGTTGCAGCGGACGTGCGAGCGGTATTGCAAAGACTGGACTAACGGGACCGTTACCCATCCCGGCAATAGAGCCCATAAACTTTGAAAGGACTGTCATGCCTGGCAATTCCCCTCTAAAATGTCACGTGGTTTTGGTCCAATCGACCTCGGCGCTGCGCGCAGGTCTCAGCATTACTCGGCATTCTGTCAGGCAGACGCCACACTCGCCGTCAAGAGTCAGCCCTTCTGTTGTGTGAACCTCAATTTTCCAGAAAAGCGCGATTACTTGCTCATGAAGTCGAGTTAGTCGCAAAAGCCCTTAAAATCAGTACACTTCGGTATTACTGCGAAACAATCCAAGAAGATGAGACCACTTCATCTGGCAGACTGCATGGAGAGTAAGCTATGAACGCCCCTACGTTTAACCAAGATGGCAAAAAAGTATTCTTCGATATCTCAGGACTAATCGACTATATCAAAAAAGTTGATCGCTACTCGGGCATTCAGCGTGTTGTTGTTGAGTTGATCTCAGAGTTTTCTAAACTAAGCGATCCAAAGCTTGTTTACCTTTGTTGGTGCGATGCAAACTCCGGTGTTCAGCGCTGTTTGCTTCTGGAGGAAATGGGTCGAGAAACCCTTACGTCGCCAGCTAAGCTGCGGCAGATTTTCTATCCTTGGAAATCCGCGCGCTCAAATCTTCCAATGTTGGACGGGTACCGGAACCGCCCTGCAAAGTATTTCTTCCACCGCACCAAATTGGATGTGATGAGCTTTCTCAGAAGAGAGTCCGTATTTCGAAAAAAGGACATGTCATCAGAGATGTGGCGCGCGGCCCGGCGGAAGAAAGCACCAATCGAAACCTCGGGGTCTCGCCGAACCGAGCAACCTTTGTTCGATGTGGCAATAGAAGGTGACCATCTTGTGCTTCTGGACAGCAGTTGGCTGGCGCGCCACACTCAGGCGTTCAAAAAGGCGAAAGCGAGTGGGATGGAAGTACATTCGCTGGTGTACGATCTGATCCCTATCGTGGCACCACAGTTTACAGCTGGAAGCATGCCTTATGTATTTTATGACTGGCTTTTAGACAGTCGGGAGTACACAAGCCGCTACATGACAATCTCTGAGGCGACCCGGCAGGATCTTTTACGCTTTTTTCAAGCACACGATATCCAGAGAAATGCGACCGCTGTTCCCTTGGCGCAGGCGGGGTTGTCCAAGATTGGGCTCGAAGACGAGAATGCCCAGAAACAAGGGCCCGTGTCTTCGCGGATTTCGTTCGACGCTTTCCCCCATCTTGAAGACGCCAGCCAGCTAAGTGTCCACCTGCGGAAAATTATTGGTGAGCCTTATGCGCTTTGTGTTGGTACGGTCGAACCACGCAAGAATATCTGGCGCACCGCGATGGCGTGGAAGTACCTTGTTGATCAGGGCCATGTTGATCTGCCTAAGCTTGTGTTTGCCGGCCGCAAAGGCTGGCTTACGGACGAGTTCGATAACCTATTGGAGGGGACAGGCGATATATACGGCTATGTAAGCATGGTTGACGGACCAACAGATGAGGAGCTTGGCGTCCTTTACAAGAACTGCCAGTTCGTGCTGATGCCGAGTGTTTACGAGGGATGGGGCCTGCCCGTGGGCGAGGCGTTGGCCTACGGAAAAACGGCCGTAGTCGCCCAGAATAGCTCGCTCGTCGAAGTAGGAATGGATCTTGTTGAATATTGTGATGCAATGAGCGTCCAAAGCATCGGCGAGGCCGTCTTAAGGCTCAATAACGCTGCCCACCGTTCAGAGCTGGAAGAAAAAATCAAAACTGCGCCACTGCGCAGTTGGTCAGATGTGGCTCGTGATATGGGGCGGGCTATGTACGCACCTAACTAAACCGATGCATATTGATGTGTGTTAAGGCTTAGCGCAGGCCCAGTCTTTCGTCAAAATATCCGCGCTTATGGTCCAGTGCTTGGGTTCTCAGGTTTCAACTCTAATGCGGAACTTTGAATTGACCTGTTTAAGCAAACTAATACTAAAGCGGTCTTGCACGCACGACTAAGTAGACAAAAAAGCATTGCTCATGTCGGCGAGGATATTCTGACAGGCAAGAGACAAAACGGAAAGGGATTTAGAGTGACAAAAACTGCAATCGTCACAGGTATCACAGGACAGGATGGTGCCTATCTCGCTCAGCTGTTGCTGAATAAGGGTTATAACGTCGTGGGGACCTTCCGCCGGGTTGTTTCCACGAATTTCTGGCGCATTGAAGAGCTTGGTATTCGTAACCATCCCAATCTGGATCTGTCGGAACTCGACCTGACTGACATGGGGACAATGATCCGGCTTATTCAGAAGGTGGAACCGGATGAGATCTATAACTTGGCGGCTCAAAGCTTTGTGGGCGTCTCGTTTGAACAACCGCACACAACCGCGCAGATCACCGGCGTTGGCGCACTTTATTTGCTGGAAGCTATCAGAATAGTGAACCCCAAAATCCGGTTCTACCAGGCTTCCACTTCCGAAATGTTCGGCAAGGTTCAGGAAGTGCCGCAGCGCGAGACGACTCCGTTCTGGCCGCGCAGCCCCTACGGTGTTGCCAAACTATACGCGCATTGGATGACCATCAATTATCGAGAAAGCTACGATATATTCGGCAGCTCAGGTATTCTGTTCAACCACGAAAGCCCTTTGCGGGGGTTGGAGTTCGTAACACGCAAAATCACTGACGCGGTTGCCAAAATCAAACTGGGTCAACTTGATTGCCTTGAGCTGGGCAATCTTGACGCAAAGCGCGATTGGGGGTTTGCCCGGGATTACGTGGATGGCATGTGGCGTATGCTGCAAGCTGATGAACCCGATACATTTGTACTGGCGACCGGTCGCACCGAGACAGTGCGGGATTTTGTCTCCATGGCTTTCAAGAGCGCGGGTATCGAGCTGCGTTTTGAAGGTGAAGGTGAGAAAGAAGTGGCGGTGGACGCCGAAGGCAGCCGTGTTTTTGTGAGGATTAGCCCCAAATTCTATCGCCCTGCTGAAGTGGATTTGCTGATTGGCGACGCGAGCAAGGCAAAACAAGAGCTTGGTTGGGAGGCGACAACATCTTTGGAGGAACTCTGCCAGATGATGGTTGAGGCGGATCTTGCACGTAACGAAAAGGGTGTGTCCTTTTGATGCCGGCACCCCGAGTTCTGATTACCGGACGCTATGGCTTTACCGGACACTATGCCGCAATAGAGCTTGCAGAAGCAGGGTGGGACGTTTGGGGCACCGGAACAAATCCGGCCCCCAAGCCTGATTCCCAATATCTGGAAGCAGATTTGACAGATTCATCGGGTCTAGAGCAGGTCATTACCCATGTCGCTCCGGACGCGGTGCTGCATTTGGCAGGGGTCGCATTTGTGGCACACGGAACCGCCGAGAGCTTTTATCAGGTCAATCTAATGGGGACGCGGTGCTTACTAGAAGCGCTTGCCAACACCGGACATGGCCGCAAAGCCGTCGTTCTGGCCAGTAGCGCGAATATCTATGGTAACGCCGCCGTGCCATCCATAGGGGAATCTACCCCCCCGGCACCTGTTAACGATTACGCGGTTTCAAAACTTGCAATGGAGCACATGGCCCGGCTGTATAACGACCGTCTTCCTGTCGTTATTGCCCGACCATTCAATTATACCGGTCTTGGCCAGGACCCCAAGTTTCTTGTTCCCAAGATCGTTTCTCATTTCCGGCGTAAGCAGCCACAGATAGAATTGGGAAACCTGGATGTCGCGCGGGACTTTTCCGATGTACGCGATGTTGCGCGAGTATACAGGTTGCTTCTGGAAAACGCGCCCGAAGGTGAAACCGTGAATATCTGCTCCGGTAAAGCAACCGCGCTGGCAGAGATTCTGGACATGTGCCGAACCATAACCGGCCATGAGATCGAGGTGGTGTCTAATCCTGCCTTTATGCGTGCACAAGAAATCAAGGTTCTGATGGGCGATCCCACACTTCTGGAAAACCTGATCCCGATCGGCATCCGTCACACTCTGGAAGAGACGCTGAAATGGATGCTGAAGGAGTGACCTGAAGCATCTCGATTGCCGCCGCCAGAGGTTCTTGGCAGAACAATCGGCCGTAGCATCCGGATACCATCGCCAACGGGATCGTATATGAACTGCAGGAAAAGGTGCTTGGATCTCTGATTCACATCACCGTTTATGGCCGTCTATTTTCTGATCCAGAACGGCTTGGGGTCAGAGTGATATCAGATTAAGGGTGTTTTGATCCTTCGCCGATCACACCTAAGCTGGCAGATCCTCTGACCTAATACGTAACGCGAAGGAACGCGTGATTTCCGAGCCAGAAACGGGATGACCTCTGTCCTGACTTGTACTAACAATCAGGTAAATATCCGAGAAAAGCGCGATCATCTCGGACAAAACCATGCAAATGTGAAAGTACGGAGTATGACTGACACCTTCTATCGCGATTTCGAGGCACGATTTCGTGGCGATCCTTCTCTTATTCGAGAGCGTTTGCGAGTATACCAACCCTTCCTGTCGCCACTTGCCGCTCAGAAAGGGGACGCACAGGCGCTTGATCTGGGATGCGGTCGAGGTGAATGGCTGGAAATTCTGGAAGAGGCTGGCCTGAGTGCACGTGGCGTCGATATCGACAAAGGGATGCTTGATATCGCTCACCAAAAAGGTCTGGCGGTTGAACAGATGGAGGCTCTGCCGGCGTTGAAAGCGCTGCCAGACAACGCGCTTGCCCTAGTGTCCGCATTTCATTTGATCGAGCATCTGCCTTTTGACGATATTCGCGAACTGGTAACAGAGGCGCACCGTGTTTTGCGCCCTGGTGGGCTTTTGATTTTGGAAACACCCAATCCGGAAAATCCACTTGTTAGCTTGGTCAATTTTCATCTTGACCCTACGCACTTGCGACCGCTGCCTCCGGGGTTAACCAGTTTTCTCACCGAGCATGTCGGGTTCGAGCGCAACGTGATTCTTCGTTTGCAGGGCAGTGAGCCAAGAGAGGAAACAGCTGCTCATTTGATCAGTCTTTTCACAGATGTTTCGCTTGATTATGCAGTGGTAGCACAGGTTGATGGACCAGAGATCGGTGCTCTGGATGAGGCGTTTTCGCTTCGAATTGGGATGGACCTGATCCAAGGTGTCTACCGGTTTGACAGAGCATTATCAGAGATTCACCGGGCGCTGGGCAACGTTCCACCTCTCGCCACGGAAGTGTCGAGCCTTCGCGGTGATATCATGCAACTGCAAAGAGCGCACACAATGACCCAAGTTCAACCCAAGCGCGGAGCGCTTGAAAAAAAGCTGTTCCGCACAACGAACGGGCGTCCAGTCCGGACATTGCGGAGGCTGCTCTTCCACGCGAACGGTAAGCCGCGCGGGATATTTCGTAGGTGGGTATTGAATCACGACGGATCTCCACGGCACCAATTCCAGCAATGGATGGCCAGCCCGGAATATCTGGCGCTACACTGGCCGACGAGCCAACGCTTGAACGCAGCACCTAAGTCCTCAGAAGACGATGGCAACGGGGAATCTTTCCTTTCAGGGGGGGCTGAAATCTCGACAACAAAATGGGCTTCACCCGAACCCTTCGTGCAAAACTCGGAACTCGTCATGTCGCGCGGTGCCGAAGGAGGGCACTGGATAACGCACCGAAATGATTCCGTGATTGGCGGGTCTCTTCGTCAGACTGGCCAGTTCCAGGAGCACGCCATTGATGATGTAATGCAGATTCTTGCCCAAAATGGGCATGAAATCGCGACGTCATGTTTCGTGGATATCGGAGCGAATATCGGCTCCCATTCGATCCATGCGGCACGGCGTGGTTTTGACCGCGTTATCGCTTTTGAACCAGACCCGCAAAACTTTCGACTTTTGCGCGCTAACACTTTCCTGCATGACGTAGATCACAAGGTGTCCTGCCACCAAATGGCAGTATCGGACAGAAACGGCACGATGCAGATGGAGCTCTCGCCTTCCAATTTCGGAGACCATCGCCTTCGCGTCTCAGGCGACATCGCGAGTAATCTACATGATGAGGGCAATTGGATCCTTCAGGATGTGCCGGTTCGGACCTTTGACAGTTTAGTCGAGGATGGCCTGCTGCCGGAAGACGGGCCCGATTTGATTTGGATCGATACGCAAGGGCATGAAGGTCACGTGCTGGCCTGTGCAAAAAGAATGGCCACAATGCGTTGCCCGGTTGTGCTTGAGTTTTGGCCCTATGGTCTTGAGCGTTCCGGGGGTTACAAAATGTTACGCGACGCAATCGCATCACGCGACGATATCCAGGTCATTGATCTTGGCACATCTAACCCGAATAGCCTAAACCAGCTGTCTCTTGATGCGCTTGATCAGATGTACGAGGCATTGCGGCAAGGCGAGTCCAAGGCCGGTTCTCCGCATACTGATCTTTTGCTGATGCCAAATCTTACAGGCTCTTGATACCATTGTTACAATTCAACTACGGAAACCTATCGTGAAACTGCGTCGGGTCTTATCGCGCTTCTTGCATTCTTCCGAAACGCTGCCTTTGTCTGCGCCGGCCCCGCAGATGACTGCAGCTCATCTCGCTGAAATTGCGGAGCGCCAGGAACGGTTACTGCTGGCCACTGGGCAGGTTGCTGCCCGGCAGGTTCAGGCGATGGAAAGGCTTGAATGTATCGCCGACGCAGAATTCCGCATCCATTCTCAATTCGGGGAAGATGGCATTATCGAATGGTTGGTCTCGCAACTGCCAAGCATACCACGCGTCTTTGTTGAGTTTGGAGTTGAAAACTATACCGAAGCGAATACGCGCTTTTTGGTGCGCCACAGGGGGTGGCGCGGTCTGATCATGGATGGGTCAGCCGCGAATATTGCGTATGTTCGGGCAGATCCAATCCACGTCTTCAATGACATAACGCCCGTTGAAGCCTTTATTACTGCGGAAAATATCGACACTCTGCTGATCGAGCACGATCTGTCGGGCGAAATTGGCATTCTTAGTGTCGATATTGACGGCAACGACTATTGGGTGCTGGATGCGATTAGCTCCGTATCTCCGGCGATACTGATTGTTGAATACAACGCGATCTTTGGTGATTTGCATAATCTGACTGTCCCTTACGATCCGGGCTTCGAACGTTTCTCGGCACATTATTCAGGCCAGTATTATGGTGCATCTCTGGGTGCGTTCAAAATGCTGGCCGCTGCGAAAGGGTATCAATTTGTCGGAACAAACTCGGCCGGCGTGAACGCATTTTTTGTACGTGATGACCTCGCCTCACATATCACATCAAAACTTGATACATTTCGCGCATGGCCATCCCGGCACCGGGACTCGCGGGATGAGAATATGGCAATGTCCTTTTTTCGCGGGCTCGATCGTGCAGAACTTATTTTGGATAAGCCTGTTATCGATCTGTCGTCGGGCAAGACGCTGACCCTCCGAGACCTGGGCCCGCTTTACAGTGATCACTGGATAAGCGAAATGTAGAGACCTTAGCCAACCCTGGAACTGCTGACCTTAATTCAGATAGCTGGATCGCGTTACCTAGAAGTGTATTCCATGACAATTCATTAGGTAGATTTCAGTGTATTTAACTGTCTGGAGTCGGTCTTCGGAATCACGGCTTTCGGCGGTCGCGGTTTTGCTCAGCTCCGAAATGCTGCTAAAGGCGGCACGATGCCCGGAAACTTGTTTACTGGATAAGTTAAATCTTTGTCTTCAAGTGTGTAGGGGCCGGGACGTCCACAGGAGCTCACTCTTGTTTTCGTCGCAGCCCTCTGGCCTTTGGGTGCGCCTGTTTGCGTGTAGCCAGCCTTTGCCTGCATGTTCTGATAATCGAATCATGTTTCAAAATCCACATACTTTTGTGAAAGCGTGGATATTTGGGTTTTTTTGTTTGAGTTTTTGTTGATTTTTAGGATTATTGTGGGATGTGTTGAGATGAGATCGAGACGAGACCGACAAATGGTCGTTCCTGATTTGCAACCGCTCCGGGATCGCAATCATCGTTAAACAGGATAGAAACAAATGCTGAATCCAAAGACGTCACAGACCGATGAAAGCACCGACCTGCTGTCTCATGCGGTAAAGATAGCTGACTTGGCCAGCGAAGCAGCGCGGGGGTATTTTCGTGGCGCGCTGGGGGTTGAGTTCAAGTCGGATGAAAGCCCGGTGACACAGGCCGACAGGGGTGTTGAAGCGCAGGTTCGCGCCTATCTTGGACAGCATTTTCCCGATCACGGCATCTTTGGCGAAGAACATGGGTTCGAGGGTCAGGATTGTCGCGAGGTTTGGATCATCGACCCGATCGATGGAACCCGGTCATTCCTGTCCGGGCATCCGCTGTTTGGATTTCTGTTGGGGCATCTGGTTGACGGAAAACCGGATATCGGTGTGATCGGCATGCCGGCGATAAATGAAATTTTCACCGGCGTTGTTGGCCGGGGCGCCACGTTGAATGGCCGTGAGATCACGACTTCGGCCCAAACGCGGCTGGATCAGTCCATTCTTTTTGTAAACGAAGGGGACAAGATCTATCGCGATCATCCGGCGTTATTCGACAGGCTGATGCAGTCTGGACAGACCAGACGGTTCGCCTATGATTGCTACCCCCATGCCCTGCTGGCGGCGGGCCATGTGGATGCTGTGATCGACTATGACCTTCAGCCCTATGACTACCTGCCAGTGATGGCCGTGGTTGAAGCTGCGGGTGGGGTGATGACAGATTGGGAGGGTCGGCCGCTTGACCTGAACTCTGACGGCCGGGTGATTTCAGCGGCAACACCCGAACTACACGGGGAAATGCTGGATTTGGTGAACGGGTAGGATCATGGCGATTGTAAGCTTTCTCATCAGCCTGGCCGGAGCCACGATGCTGCTGCTTTACGCAGTGCGGATGGTCCGCACAGGGATCGAGCGCAGCTATGGGGCTTCGTTCCAGCGCCTCATGACGGGCCAAAGCCATTACGCGCAGGCTTCAATGGTCGGCATTGTAATGGCGGTGGTTCTGCAAAGCTCGGCAGCGGTTGCCCTTTTGACATCGGGTTTTGCTGCTGGGGGGTTCCTGACCTTTCCCACCGGTCTTGCAATCGTGCTGGGCGCTGATCTCGGTTCGGCGCTGATCATTCAGGTTTTGTCGTTCCAGCTGGGTTGGCTGATACCGTTGCTTCTGGCGGTTGGTGGGTATCTGTTTGTCAAGACCGAGGCCAAGAAGCCCCGGCAATTGGGGCGCATCCTGATGGGGATTGCGTTCATCCTGATCTCATTGCGCTTTTTGCGCGAAGCCATGGACCCGATCCGGGACAGTGCTTTTTTGCCTGCCGTCGCCGAGTATTTGGCGCGCGACTATATTACAGCGTTTCTGGTCGGCGGCGCGCTGGCCTTTGTTATGCATTCCTCGGTCGCGGCGATCCTGATGTGTGTGACGCTGGTCCAGATCGGCGCAATCCCATTTGCTGCCGGGCTGTCGCTGGTATTGGGGGCCAATTTCGGTTCAGCTTTCATACCTGTTTGGCTGAGCAGGGGGATGGAAATGCCTGCCAGGCGCATACCCTTTGCCAACCTGGCCTTGCGCGGCAGCTGGGCGATTGTCACCCTTTTCGCAGCGACTGCGGCACTGCGTGCCGGTGTTCTGGGGGATTTGCAGGGCGGTCAGATGCTGGTCAATGCGCATCTGGCATTCAATGCTTCGTTGCTGTTGCTGGCACTGCCGTTCTGCGGGCGTTTGCGCGCGCCGTTCGAGCAGTTTTTTCCGGACCCGAAATCTGCGAACGCGCTGGCCCAGGCTGGTCGCCCGGCCAGCGCGCTGGATGTGCGCACCGCCGGCAGCCCGTCTCAGGCGCTGTCCAGCCTCAAGCGTGAACTGCTGCGGATGAGCGATCTGGTCGAGTCGATGTTCCGCCCGTCACTGGAATTGTACCGCAGCGGCGACAAGGACCAGATACGCGCCGTAAGGGACATGGACGAAGATGTGAACGACTGCCTGTCGGGTATTCGAAAATTCGTGGCCGCCATTCCCGAGGAGACATTCGGAAAGCAGAACGCAAAAGTGGCGCGCGACCTGATGGAATACGCAATCCGCCTGGAAACTGCGGGCGACGTTGTTGCCAAGCGGCTGACTGTTCTGGCGGGCGACATGCGGAAGAAAGGCGCTTCATTTTCGAAAGAGGGCTGGTCGGAACTGGTTGAGATGCACGAAGGCATCCTGGCCAACCTCAAACTGGCCTCAAACGTTCTGATCTCGGATGATCTGGAAAGCGCCCGTCTGCTGAGCCTTGAGAAAACCGAAATCAAACGGGCCGAGCGTGACAGCCGCAAACGCCACCTCAAACGCTTGCAGCACGGCAGTACGGAAAGCTTTGAGACCAGCGATATCCACCTGGAAACCCTGCGCGCGTTCCGTGAATTTAACAGCCACATCGCCGCAGTGGCCTATCCGATCCTGTATCGGAACGGGCAATTGCTGGAAACCCGCCTGATCGAAGAAATGCCGCACAAGGAACAGGACGAGGATACGGAGGTCTAGGTCCAACAGCACCGGCAGAGATCGGTTTCGTACGGATACGGTCTGTTACAGATTGTAACCGCTCGGGCTGGTTTTTGCCGCTTTTGCGTATGGCCACGCTGGACGCGAGATTAGAATAGAGTAGCGTGTCGGCAATTGGTTCCGGGGGCTGTCCGTGTTGCGTTTCTTAATCTTCATTCTGTGCCCGGTCTTGCTGGCGGCATGTGTTGATCGTACCGTATCCGAAACGCTTCCATCCGCCTTGGAAATCGGAACTCCCGAAACGGTTTTTGCGGCCACGACACGTGCACGCGAACCCGATGGCGCGTATGGATTCCGCCGCGCAGAACGCCTGCAGTTTCTGGAAACCACCGTTTCGATACCACCGGGACGTTCACCGGGAAGCCTTAAATTCTCATACGCAAACCCTGACCCGAGAAAGCAGTTCGTGCTGGCAGAGATAAATCAGCTAAGCGGGCCGCAACAGTTGAAGGACAGGCTGAGTGGGGCCGACGAAGTCACGATTTTTGTGCATGGCTATAACTCCACTCAGACAGAGACATTGTTCAGGGCTGCTCAGCTGTCACATGATATCGGTATTCCCGGTCAAATCCTTGTCTATTCATGGCCCAGCCGCGCGACAGGCTATGGTTATGCCTATGATCTGGACAGCATGTTGTTTGCCCGTGATGGGCTGGAAGAAACCATTCGTCTTCTCAAGTCGATGGGGGTCAGGCGGGTGGCCCTTGTGGCGCATTCAATGGGCGGCGCGCTGGCTATGGAGATGATACGGCAAACCGAACTGAAGCAGCCGGGCTGGGCAAAGCGAAATCTGGAAGGTGTTATTCTGATCTCTCCCGATCTGGACGTGGATGTTTTTCGGTCGCAGATGAACAGTATCGACAATCCTCCTGATCCTTTTGTCGTGATGGTGTCCAAGAAAGATAAGATCCTGAACATTTCAGGTCGGCTGAGGGGAACCGCCGATGGTGAAAGGCTGGGCAATATCGGATCGGCCGAGAAACTGTCCGAATATCCGATTGAAATCGTGGATACGACTGCCTTCAACAGCGATGCGGAATCTTCCCATTTTGTGGCCGCCACTTCTCCGGCTCTGTTGACTATCCTCCGCTCCGTGCGCCGGGTCAGCGAAACCTTTGGGCGCGATGACCGGCGCGGGATCGACATCCTCGTACCGCCAAGCCAGCGCAATCCAGTTGGCGCAACAGAAATCGTGCTGACTGAAACCGGCCAGGCCCAGGTGAGCAATCCGTGACGCGGGTTTCCCTGCACCGGTTTCTTGTGGACAACGCGACCTGGCTTGCGACCGGCGTTCTGCTGACATTTCTATCCAGTTTTGGGCAAACCTTTTTCATCTCGGTCTTTGCTGGTGAAATCCGCTCTGAATTTGGCCTCAGCCACGGCGCATGGGGCGGGCTGTACACGTTGGGCACGACCCTGTCTGCAATCGTGATGATCTGGGCCGGAGGGTTGACGGATATCTTCCGCGTACGGGTTTTGGGCCCAATGGTGCTGGCGGGGCTTGCATTGGCCGCCATTGCAATGGCGCTGAACACCTGGCTGCTGCTGTTGCCATTGGTGATCTTTCTGCTGCGGTTATTTGGGCAGGGGATGAGCACGCATCTTGCCGTGGTCGCAATGGCGCGCTGGTTCACGGTTACGCGGGGCAAAGCGCTTTCCATCGCGTCCACCGGCTATGCGCTTGGCGAGGCGTTGCTGCCGCTGATCTTTGTTGGTGCCATGGTCTATCTGGACTGGCGTTGGCTGTGGGTTGCCGCGGCGGGCATCACGGCGCTGGGTATTCCGATCCTGATGCGGCTGCTGCGCGAGGAGAGAACCCCGCAAAGCCTTGCCAACGCGTTTTCAGCATCGGGAATGCAGGGAAAACACTGGACCCGCCGGGACGCTCTGTTCCATCCTCTTTTCTGGTTCATGGTGCCATCAGTGCTTGGGCCATCCGCATTCATCACCGCATTTTTCTTCCATCAGGTTTATCTGGCTGATGTGAAGGGGTGGCAGCATATCCAACTGGTGGCTCTGTTCCCGATCTTTACCGGAGTATCTCTGTTTTCCATGTTTGTCGCAGGCTGGGCGCTGGATAAATGGGGAACCGCCCGGATCATGCCTTACTACCAGCTTCCGATCGCACTTGGGTTCGTCATTCTGGGCATGACAAACTCGATCAGCGGCGCAACCCTAGGGCTGGTCTTCCTGGCTTTGACCGTTGGGGCAAACAGCACATTGCCCAGCGCATTCTGGGCCGAATTCTACGGAAGCCGACATATCGGTGCGATCAAGGCGATGGCCGCGGCTGTCATGGTTCTTGGATCAGCCATAGGCCCCGGCCTGACTGGCGTCCTGATTGACCTTGGCATTTCGCTGAATACGCAGTTCATCTGGATTGGCGTATTCTTCGTGCTGGTATGCGTTCTGGTCCGAACCGGCATTTCCCGCGCCCGTCGGGATCTTTAGCGCATTCGCCTGAGATAGACGTAATAGGCGCCGTCGCCGCCATGGCTGATATGCGCGGGCGTGATCTGCATCACCGCCTGCGCCAACGGCGGTATGGACAGCCAGTGCGGCACCTGATTGCGCAGAACGCCGCGCGGGGTAGGGATCGGGCCGGGTTCGTCGCGGTCCTTGCCTTTGCCGGTTACCACCAGAACCAGTCGCTTACCTTGTGCCTGTGCGTTCAGGATAAAACGGATCAACGCAGGATGGGCCGTATCGACCCGCATACCGTGAAGGTCCAGCTTGCCTTCGGGCTTTAGCTTACCGCGCTTCATCCGGCCAAAAGCTTTGATATCCATCTGAACAGGCGCGGCGCGCAGCGCATCCGTCACCGATGGCTTCAGATCGTTTGGATTTGGTTTCGGCTGAAGGTTCTGACCAAGCTCAAACACCTCAAACCGGGGTTTTGGTGTTTTTCTGGGTCTGGGTTTCGGCAGGGTGGTCGGATGGACGCTCTGCGGACTGTCCGGATGCAGTCGCTCGGCCTGTTTGGTGACCTTGCGCCATAGCTCGATCTCATCGGTTGTCAGTTTGCGCCGGGTCATCAGAATTCATCCGGCAACAAGGCATAGGCGCGTTGAATGGGCAGCAACAGAACCATCCGACCCGGATCTTTCAGTTTGCCCGCAGCCTGCCCGGCCTCTTCACCGGTTCCGAAAAAGATGTCGGCCCGTTGCGCACCTTTGATCGCCGCGCCTGTGTCCTGCGCAATCATAAGCCGTCGCAACGGTTTTTCACCGTCCTTTTCCACCCAAACAGGTGCGCCCAATGGTGTATAGGCGGGGTCCGCCGCAATCGAGCGCATCGTCGTGATCGACCGGTTCATTGCCCCCAAAGGTCCAAATTCAGGAGCAACGCGTGAGACTTCGCGAAAGAAAACGTATGACGGGTTGTGAAGCAGCAACTCGGCACCGGCCTCGGGGTTCTTGCGCACCCAGGCGCGGATCATCTGGGCGCTGACCTCATGCGCACCCAGAACCCCACGTCGCACCAGTTCAACACCGATCGACCGATAGGGGTGACCATTCGCGCCACCATATCCAACCCGCAGCGCACCGCCATCCGACAATCGAATACGGCCCGAGCCCTGAATTTGCAGAAAGAACAGCTCGACAGGGTCGTCGACCCAGGCGATCTCTAGCCCGCGGCCCTGCATCACATCACCGGTCAGGATGTCACGACGGCTCAGCCATGGTCCTTCGGCACGGGCTTCGGGCGGCATCTTGTAGATCGGGTATTTGAAACGGTCTGTCCGGGTGCGCGCGCCGTCAAGCTCGGGTTCAAAATAGCCGGTAAACAGGCCCTCTTTGTCATCCTCGACCAGAACAGGGCGGAAGAATAACTCGAAAAAGGCGCGGGCGGCATCCGGTTCATATGTTCTGGCCACACCACACAAGGCGCGCCAATCCGGGTCATCCAGATCACCGCACGTGTTCAGAAATACGGAAAGGGCCGCGCCGTGGTCGTCCTCGGCCCAGCCCTGCAGATCGTCAAACGACAGTATGGATCGCGTTGCCTCGGCTTCGGCAGCGCTGGCGATGGTCATTGCACCCACCAGTAAAAGCGACCGAAGCGTTGCAATCATGCGTCCGTGGCGACAAGCAGCCAGTTTGGATCGTCCTTGCCCATGACGCGGGCAAAGGTCCAGCTGTCCTTCTGGCGCTTCACAGTATTCGGGTTGCCTTCGACGATATCGCCTCCGCGATCCCTAACGACCGAGGTCAGCTCCCCCACGAACTTCATCGTGATTTCGGCCTGGTTCGTATCCTTGTCGAATTTCACATCCGTCAGGGTGGTTTCCCGCACACCGATGAATTCGGCCTCAATGGTCAGGCCCTGATCTTCGCGCGCTGCCACGACCGAAACGAAAGTCTCGAACACCTCTTCCGACAGGAAAGGCTGGATTTCATCCAGATTGCCCCTTTCAAACCCCATCACGATCATCTCATACGCACCGCGCGCACCCTGAACGAACTCACTGACCGAAAAACCGGGCTCGACCCGTTTCATCGCAGCCAGTGTTTGCGCCTGTTCGCTGTCTTCGGCGACATGGTCAGTAATGTCATGATCCGGGCCGCCATCGATCACCTCGAAACCGCGGCGCGATTTATGGGCTTCGGGCTGTTGCTGCACAGGCGGTTTTTCAAAGCCTTCACGCGTGCCCAATACGCTTTTGAGGCGCAGGATCAGGAAAATGGCAATTCCGGCCAGGACCAGGAGCTGGATCATAGGGTTGTCGCTCATTTCATTCTCTTTTCAACGCCGCGACTTTGTATACACGGCCTCATGCCACTATGTAGGTGACAGTGAGTGGCAAGTCCACAGCCCGGCCTAAGGGAAAGGATAACGCAAATGTATCTGTTCTTGGCATTTTTGTTGGTGCCCATAATCGAAATCGCGCTGTTTATTCAGATTGGTGGTTTGATTGGGTTGTGGCCGACACTTGCCATCGTAGTGCTGACCGCGGTTCTGGGCACGGTTTTGGTGCGGACACAAGGTCGCATGGCGCTTGGACAGCTGCAACGGTCCTTTGCCGAACTGGACGATCCGACCGAACCGCTGGCCCATGGGGCAATGATCCTGTTGTCGGGTGCTTTGTTGCTGACACCGGGCTTTTTCACTGATGCCGTTGGTTTTGCGTTGTTAGTTCCCGGTGTCCGCATCGCCGTGTTCCGCTATCTGAAATCCAAGGTTACCGTGACCCAGTTCCAGATGGGGCCGGGCCCCGGATATCAAACCCGGGGGAACCCGTTCGATCAGGGCGATATCATCGATGGGGAATTCACCGAAGTTCGGCCAAAAAAAGACCCCTCGAAGCCTTCGAAATGGGTGGAAGGCCCCCACCAGCATTGAGGTGCCGCGCCCAACTTGCTAAGCAGTGGCGAATTTCATTTTTGGAGTAGATCCATGGCCGAAGAAAACGCTGCAGAAAACACTGCGGCCCAAGCCGCCCCGCAGGTTCAGATGCGTGTTCTGGGGCAGTTCATCCGCGATATGTCCTTTGAAAACGTGATGGCGCAAAAAGGCGTTTCCGGAGACGTACAACCCGAAATCGCCGTTCAGGTGAACCTGGACGCCAAGAAGCGCGCGGCGGACCATCAGTTCGAAGTTTCGATCAAGCTGAACCTGACATCCAAAGCCAAAGGCATGGATGACATTCTGTTCCTGTGCGAACTGGACTATTGCGGCATGTTCCACGTGGAAGGTGTGCCAGAAGATCAGCTGCACCCGTTCCTGATGATCGAATGCCCGCGCATGTTGTTCCCGTTCCTGCGCCGCATCGTCAGCGACATCACCCGCGATGGCGGCTTCCCGCCGGTCAACCTGGACAATATCGATTTCGTTGCGCTCTATCGCAATGAATTGATGCGCCGTCAGGCCGAACAGGCCCAAAAAGCCGACGCGTAAGTTTTTACCCGCGCCTGTCCGGATCAGGCGCGGGTCCACAAGGCGTTCTCGCCCAGTTTTTTCACGAAAGCTTCATGTGCAGCGCGCTCATCCTCGGTGATCCGGGATGGCAATGGTGTGCTGCGCGGTGTGGCTCGCCAATCATCGCTGCCACCATCCACAGAAGATGCGGATGTCGACAGACCAAAATCAGGCTGCCGTCCACCGATCAATTCCAGGTAAACCTCGGCCAGAATTTCCGAGTCGAGCAACGCGCCGTGCAGCACACGGTTCGAGTTGTCGATATTGAAGCGACGGCACAGCGCATCCAGTGACGCTGGCGAACCGGGGAACCGTTTACGGGCAATTGCCAGTGTATCCAACGCCTGCTCCATCGGGATAAGCGGGGCACCCATCCATTTCAGCTCGGCATTCAGGAACTTCATGTCGAATGAGGCGTTGTGGATCACTAACCGCGCATCGCCAACAAATTCGCGAAACCCATGGCCAACCTTTGCAAAGACCGGCTTGTCTTTCAGCGTCACTTCGCCCTTTTCCGGCGGGCGCGGGGTGTCCAGCAGATCGGGACCAATACCATGCACGCCAAACGCCTCTTCCGGCATCGAGCGTTCGGGGTTGATATAGACGTGATAGGTTTCACCGGTGGCAACGTGGTTCCACAGCTCAACGGCGCCGATTTCCACGATCCGATCCCCGCTTTCGGGGTCAAACCCGGTGGTTTCGGTATCCAGTACAATCTCACGCATGTGCCATCCCCGCCCGTATCTGCCTGACCACATCCTGCACCTGCGCGCGGGCGTGGTCCAGAGTATCGGTCACGATCACAAAATCCGACCGCGCGCATTTTTCATCGTTCGGCATCTGCTTGGCGCGGATTTGCTCGAACTGCGCCTCGGTCATCGTGCCCCGTTCCATCACGCGCCGTTTTTGGTCTTCGGCCGGGATAGAAACACAGGCCACCGCATCCATTGCTGCATCACCGCCCGTTTCAAACAAAAGCGGAATATCGAACACCAGGATGTCGCTTGTAGCGCTTTCGCGAAATTCTGCGCGGTCAGCAGCGACCAGTGGATGCACAATCGCCTCAATCGTTTTCAACGTGGCCGGGTCATCCGCGATGATCCGTTTCAACGCGTCACGGCTAACCACCCCATCACGTATCGCATCGGGAAAGGCTGCCCGCATTGGTTCAACCGCTGCTCCACCAATGGCATACAGCCGATGCACCGCCGCATCCGCATCCCACAATGCGCACCCTTCTTCAACGAACATCTGCGCCGTGGTGCTTTTCCCCATACCGATTGAGCCTGTCAGGCCAAGCGCAAAACTCATGCCAGGGCCGCCGCGCGCGTATCCGCGTCTACTTCGGGGCGGACCCCAAACCATCGTTCAAACCCGGGAACGGCCTGATGCAGCAACATCCCAAGACCATCGACTGTGGTGCATCCGGCCTCCTCGGCAGTTTGCAGCAGGCGGGTTTTCAACGGGGCATAGACCAGGTCCGTTACCACGGCACCAGGCTGCAACCCATCCAGCGGCACGCGCAGCTCTGGCTGGCCCTGCATCCCCAGTGAGGTCGTATTGACCACCAGTTCGGCATTTTCGATGACATTCCCCGCCTGAACCCAATCGACCACGCGAATGCGTTGGCCGAACTCTTCCTTCAGATGATCCGCGCGGGCGCGGGTTCGGTTGGTCAGCAGGATTTCCGGCACCCCGGCATCAGACAAGGCCTGCAAAACGGCACGGGCAGCACCCCCGGCACCAAACACAACCGCCGGGCCATCTTTCGCATTCCAGTCAGGTGCGCCACTGCGCAGGTTTTCCATAAACCCGTACCCGTCGGTGTTATCTGCATGTATCGAACCATCAGTTCGGAACACCAGTGTATTTGCAGCACCAATCACGGTTGCACGGTCAGAAACATGATCTGCGATCTTCAACGCCGCTTCTTTGTGCGGAACGGTCACGTTGGCCCCGACAAAGCCCGCTTTGGGCAGGGTTCGCAGCACAGTCTCCAGATCAGCAGAGGCGACGTCCATCGGGATATAATGCCCGGCAAGCCCATAGGTCTTTAACCAATGCCCGTGCAGCTTAGGAGAGCGCGAATGCCCGATGGGATGCCCAATCACTCCGGCCAAAGGAACCCGATTGTCCGTCATTGCTCGATCATCCCTTTGACAGCCAGAAAATTGAGAAGCTCTAACAGGGGCATACCCAAAACGTTAAAATAGTCGCCGTCAATGGTGGCGAACAGGCGGACACCTTCTTCTTCCAGCTTGTAGGCTCCGACGGCATGGCGAATGCTGTCCCAGTTCCGCGCAACATAGTCTTTCAGATAGGCATCGGAACTGGCCCGCATCCGCAGACGCACTTGCCCTACATGCCTCCAGATCGGCTCACCGTCCTGATAGATCACAGCTGCGGACAAAAGCATGTGCCGCTTGCCGCGCATGGCTTTCAGTTGGGCCAGCGCCTGTTCCGGGGTTTCGGGCTTTGACAGCAGCTGCCCTTCGAAATCCAGCACCTGATCACACCCGATCACCATGGCGCCGGGGTTCTTGTCGCTGACCTTACGCGCTTTGATCTCAGCCAGCGTGTCGGCAATATCGCGTGGCGAAGCATTTTCCGCCAGCAACGCCCTTTTGACCGCCTCTTCATCCACGCGCGCCGTTTGAACCGCAAACGGCACACCTGCGTTCCTGAGCAACTGCGCGCGAATAACGGATCCCGAAGCCAGAAGAATGGGGACAGACATGTGGAAAACCCCGTGTGCAAATCGATGAGAGTTCTGGGGTGTTTTGTATGGTTTTCCGGTTGACACGCAACCCCGGGAATTTTGTGGCAAAGATCCCCGAGTCGCTCAAATCTCATCCTGTTGGGACAAGGATAACTCCAACTCTTGGGATAACAGATCTATCCAGCGATACCCATCGGGTTATCCACAGATCAGATACGATAATACAATATTAACTTATTGATTTAGATAAAAATTTTCTTATATCAACAGAATCACTGGCGATCTCAGATATTCTGTCCCCCTTGGGGAAAACGCTAGGGTAAGAAAGTAATCCACGGATTTTTGGCACCCTACAAAACCATCATCCTTTTTCTTTTCTTATTTTTTTATTAGGGAGAGTTCCGAACAACGTTCGGAGCCGGTATGACAGACCTTCTTTTCACGATTTACCCGTGGGTGAAGTCATTACATATCATGGCCGTGATCTCATGGATGGCGGGCTTGTTCTATTTACCCAGACTGTTTGTTTATCACGTCGAAAAAGCGCAGGCCGTAGAGGGCGCGCAAGACATCTTCTTTGAAATGGAAGACAAGCTGCTGCGGGTGATCATGCGCCCCGCGATGGTTGTAACCTGGGTATGCGGGCTGATCATGGTGTTCACACCGGGGATCGTCGGATGGGATTTTGCATGGCCCTGGGTCAAAGGTGCGGGCGTGATCGCGATGACCTGGTTCCACCATTGGCTTATGGCCCGAAGGAAGGATTTTCTGGCAGGCCAGAATAAGCTCACTGGGCGGCAGTATCGCATCATGAACGAGGTTCCGACCATTCTGATGGTTGCCATCGTTCTGGCGGTCATTCTGAAGTTCTGAACGCCTGTTTGACTCCGAACGGCGCTGCGCTTATGTAGATCACAACACGCCCGTCCGGGCGGCGTATTTTCCGTACTAAAATTCCACTTCAAGCCGCGTTCTCAGCGGTGAAGGTATGTATCATGTCCAATGAATCCCTGAATCTGGCCGACCTGAAAGCCAAAAGTCCCAAAGACCTTCTGGCCATGGCCGAAGAGCTGGAGATCGAAAACGCCTCGACCATGCGCAAGGGCGAAATGATGTTCCAGATTCTGCGCGAACGTGCCGATGATGGCTGGACCGTCGGCGGTGATGGCGTACTGGAAGTGCTACAGGACGGGTTCGGCTTTCTGCGCTCGCCCGAGGCGAACTATCTGCCGGGCCCTGATGATATCTATGTCTCGCCCGATATGATCCGTCTGCACTCGCTGCGGACCGGGGACACGGTCGAAGGCGAGATCAAGGCGCCGGACGAGAATGAGCGTTATTTCGCGCTAACCAAAGTCACCATGATCAACTTTGAAGATCCCGAAAAGGCCAAGCACAAGATCCTGTTCGACAACCTGACGCCTCTGTACCCGGATGAGCGTCTGAAGATGGAAATTGAAGATCCCACCATCAAGGATAAGTCGGCGCGCGTGATCGATCTGGTTGCGCCGATCGGTAAAGGTCAGCGTTCGCTGATCGTGGCACCGCCGCGGACCGGTAAAACCGTGATCCTGCAGAACATCGCGCATTCGATCGAACAGAACCACCCGGAGTGTTACCTGATCGTCCTGCTGATCGACGAACGCCCGGAAGAAGTGACCGACATGCAGCGCTCGGTTAAGGGTGAGGTTGTGTCGTCAACCTTTGATGAGCCCGCAACGCGTCACGTGGCCGTGTCGGAGATGGTCATTGAAAAGGCCAAACGTTTGGTCGAACATAAACGAGATGTTGTTATTCTTCTCGACTCGATCACAAGACTTGGTAGGGCGTTTAACACCGTTGTTCCGTCCTCGGGTAAAGTTCTGACCGGTGGTGTGGATGCGAATGCGTTGCAGCGGCCCAAGCGTTTCTTCGGTGCGGCCCGGAATATTGAAGAGGGCGGATCGCTGACCATTATCGCCACCGCGCTGATCGATACCGGCAGCCGGATGGACGAGGTGATCTTTGAAGAATTCAAAGGTACTGGAAACTCGGAAATCGTTCTGGACCGCAAGATTGCAGACAAACGCGTGTTCCCGGCGATCGACATCCTCAAATCCGGTACTCGGAAAGAGGACCTGCTGGTCGACAAGGGCGATCTGGCCAAGACCTTCGTTCTGCGCCGTATCCTCAACCCGATGGGCACCACCGACGCAATCGAGTTCTTGTTGTCGAAGTTGAAACAGACGAAGACAAACGGTGAGTTCTTCGATTCGATGAACACCTGACACAGGTCTTAGACCCCAGCGAGGCCTTCGAATGGATACGATATTCGCCTTGGCCAGCGCGCAAGGCAAAGCAGGGGTGGCGGTCATTCGCCTCTCTGGCCCCGAAGCGCATTCCGCAGCCGCATATCTGTGCGGCGCGGAACTGCCCAAGCGGGGAATGGTTTTGCGCACCCTGCGGGACCAGGATGGATCGCGACTGGATGATGGTCTGGTTCTGACCTTTCAGGCACCGGCAAGTTTCACCGGTGAAGACGTGGCAGAACTTCAGATCCACGGCAGCACGGCCTCGGTCAATGCGGTTCTGCGCTGTTTGTCGAACACCGATGGGCTGCGACTGGCGGACCCGGGTGAGTTTACACGCCGGGCCCTTGAAAATGGCAAGATGGATCTGACACAGGTCGAAGGCCTGGCAGATCTGATTGACGCGGAAACTGAGGCACAGCGTAAGCAGGCCCAAACCATTCTGGCCGGTGAGCTTGGCACGCTGGCCGAGCGCTGGCGGCGCGATTTGATCCGCGCGGCATCGTTGCTGGAAGCGGTCATAGATTTCGCTGATGAAGACGTCCCCACTGACGTCACGCCGGAAGTCCGTAGTTTGACAAGCGGAGTTCTGGCAGATCTTCGTCGAGAAGCTGATGGGGTGAAAATCGCCGAGCGTATTCGTACCGGATTTGAAGTGGCTATTGTCGGTCTTCCCAATGCAGGAAAATCAACCCTGCTGAATGCGCTTGCGGGGCGTGAGGCTGCGATTACTTCGGAATACGCAGGCACAACCCGGGACGTGATTGAGGTTCGAATGGATTTGGCAGGCTTGCCAGTGACATTGCTGGATACCGCCGGGTTGCGGAATACTGAAGATCACGTCGAAAATCTTGGGATCGAGCTGGCTCGAAAACGGGCAGATGCGGCGGACCTGCGCGTTTTCCTGGCTGAAGCACCGGAAGATCTGGGTGTGGCCATGCAGGATGGCGATATCCACGTTCTACCCAAAGCGGACTTGCGAGAGGGCGCTGCTGAAGGTGTTTCAGGAAAGACAGGACAGGGAATTGACGCGCTTGTAGACCAGATTTCGTGGGTCTTGAGTGATAGAACCACTACACATGGTATTGCGACGCGTGAACGCCACCGCGCTGCGATGAATAAGGCATCGGATTCACTTGCTGCTGCGATCACGGTTCTGGAATCAGGCCCGGACCTGTATGATATCGCTGCGGAGGAGTTAAGAACCGCCATACGGGCACTTGAATCTCTGGTTGGCAGAATAGATGTCGAAACACTGTTGGATGAAATCTTCTCCAGCTTTTGTTTGGGAAAATAAGGATTGTTTCACGTGAAACATTCAAACTTTGATGTCATCGTGGTTGGGGCTGGTCATGCCGGTACGGAGGCTGCGCACGCCGCTGCCAGGATGGGTGCGAAAACCGCTTTGGTGACATTATCCGCGACCGATATCGGGGTCATGTCCTGCAACCCGGCCATCGGCGGGTTGGGGAAGGGACATCTGGTACGAGAGATTGACGCGCTAGATGGTGTAATGGGCCGTGTCGCTGACCAGGCTGGTATTCAGTTTCGACTGTTAAACCGGCGAAAAGGTCCGGCTGTTCAGGGTCCCAGAACGCAGGCTGATCGCGCCTTGTACCGGGCGGCGATGCAAAACGAAATCAGCAATCAGGAAAACCTGTCCGTTATCGTTGGGGAGGTTGTAGACTTTCTGATGAACGGACACCGTGTCGCCGGTGTCGTGCTCGGAGATGGGTCGGAAATTCACGCCAAAGCCGTTGTTCTGACTTCCGGAACCTTTCTGCGCGGCGTCATCCATATCGGCGACGTGTCACAGGCTGGCGGACGGATGGGAGATCGCCCGTCCATAAAACTGGCCGAGAGGTTGGATAGCTATAACCTTCCGCTGGGACGCTTGAAAACCGGCACACCGCCGCGTCTGGATGGGCGCACGATCAACTGGTCGGGTTTGGAAAAACAAGACGGGGATGAGGACCCGACCTTGTTTTCTTTCCTGTCAACATCGGTTGTCGCGCCTCAGATTTCCTGTGGTATTACACACACCAATGCAAAGACGCATGAAATTATCGAAGCAAACCTCTCAAAATCGGCGATGTATGGTGGCCATATCGATGGCATAGGTCCAAGATACTGCCCTTCGATCGAAGACAAGATTGTCCGCTTTGCAGATAAGGACTCGCATCAGGTTTTTCTTGAACCCGAAGGCGTTAATGACCACACGATTTATCCCAACGGTATTTCAACGTCACTGCCTCAGGACGTGCAATTGGAATATGTTCGGTCGATCAAAGGGCTTGAAAAAGCGGATATTCTGCAACCGGGTTATGCGATTGAATATGATTATGTGGACCCACGTGTCTTAACTGCGTCCTTGTCACTACCCGACGTTCCGGGACTATATCTGGCAGGGCAGATCAACGGGACCACAGGATATGAGGAGGCAGCGGCACAAGGGATGGTTGCCGGTCTCAACGCGGCGCTGGACGTACAGGGCCGCGAACCGGTCTTTTTCACAAGATCAGACAGCTATATTGGCGTGATGATAGACGACCTGACGACTCGTGGTGTGGCAGAGCCTTATCGAATGTTTACCTCAAGGGCTGAATTCCGACTGTCTTTGCGCGCAGACAATGCCGATCAACGGTTGACGACGATTGGGTTGGAACTTGGCTGCGTCGGAGAGAAGCGTCAGACGCATTTTGAGATGAAAATGAGCCAGCTTGATGCGGCGAAATCCAAGCTGACCGCACGCACATACACACCCAAGGAAGTTCTTTCAGCCGGGATCAACGTCAACCAGGATGGAAACCGCCGAGATGGAATGGCGATTCTGGCATTTCCGGATACATCCTTCGAAGACTTGATCCCTCTGATACCTGATCTACAAGATGTAGACGTGGCGATCCGGCTTCAAATCGAACGCGACGCGCTTTACGCAAACTATATCGATCGGCAAAAGCGCGATGTCGAGGCCATGAAGCGGGATGAATCCTATGTTATCCCACGTGAGTTTGACTATTTTGGCTTGGACGGGCTGTCTTCTGAGATGAAGCAAAAACTGTCGCAGGCCAAGCCATCAAACATAGCGCAAGCAAGCCGTGTCGAAGGCGTTACTCCTGCTGCGCTGACCCTTGTCCTGGCGAAATTGCGCCGGGATCAACGAGCACGCCAGGCATGACGGTTGATTTTTTCAAGTTTGATGGCTTGGATGTTTCACGTGAAACATTCGAACGTCTGAAAATCTATGTCGATCTGGTGAACCGCTGGAACCCCAGGATAAATCTTGTTTCGCGCAATAGTCTGGAATTCATCTGGGACCGACATATTCTGGATTCTGTCCAAGTTTTTCGATGCGCTGAAACGTTTGAAACCTGGGTGGACCTTGGCAGTGGCGGCGGGTTCCCCGGAATGGTGTGCGCCATTATTGCTGCCGAGGAGGTTCCGGCCGCCAGTTTCTCTCTTGTGGAGAGCGACCAGAGAAAATCGGCTTTTCTTCGTAACGTCGCCCGTGAATGTGGCGTGTCGTGTAAAGTGATTTCCAAGCGGATCGAGGAGGTTGACCCCCTGGGCGCAAACATCGTTTCGGCGCGCGCGCTGGCGGATTTGCGTACATTGTTATCGTTTTGTGACAGGCATTTAGGTGAAAACGGGACCGCGCTGTTGCCCAAAGGTGCAAACTGGAAAAAAGAGCTGGAAGAGGCGCGTGGGGAATGGAATTTCGATGCTGAGGCCATTACAAGTTTAACTGAACCTCAGGCCGTTATCCTTAAGATCAAAGGAGTATCACGTGGTTGATCTGTCTCGACCGTCCGGACCCCGGATAATTGCGGTTGCCAATCAGAAGGGCGGAGTAGGGAAAACAACCACAGCGATCAACCTGGCGGCAGGACTGGCCGAAGCTGGTTGCAGGGTATTGGTGGTTGACCTCGATCCACAAGGGAACGCATCCACCGGATTAGGGGTCGAAGATCGGGATTGGACCACTTATGACCTCATTCTGGACGACGCGCCTTTGGAGGCAGTGGTTCAAGAGACGGAGATCGAGAACCTTTTGGTTGTCCCTGCAACGGTCGACCTGAGCTCGGCGGATATCGAGCTGATTTCCAACGAAAAACGCAGTTATCTTTTGCATGATGCGCTGCGTCAGACGGCGGTGGACGCGTTTGAGCTGGATTTCATCCTGATAGATTGCCCGCCGTCACTGAACCTCTTGACGGTAAACGCGATGGTTGCCGCCCATTCTGTCCTAGTACCGCTGCAAAGTGAGTTCTTTGCGCTGGAGGGTCTTTCGCAATTGATGCTGACAATTCGGGAGGTCCGGCAAACCGCGAATCCAGACCTGAGAATCGAAGGTGTTGTGTTAACTATGTATGACAACCGCAACAACTTGTCCCGCCAGGTCGAAAAGGATGCGCGTGACAATTTGGGCGAGATGGTTTTTAAAACAAAGATACCCAGGAATGTGCGGGTCAGCGAGGCGCCATCCTATGCGCTGCCGGTATTGCAGTATGACTCGGGATCACTTGGTGCGATGGCGTATCGGCATCTGGCCCGTGAGATCATGCATAAGAACAACAAGACCGCAGCATGAGCGGTGGAGAGGAGGCCGACATGAGCACCAGGAAAGCGAAATCCAGAGGGTTGGGCCGCGGATTATCCGCACTCATGGCGGACGTTAATCCAGAGGCGGGCAACCGAGTACCATCTGACGTGCGCAGACCTGATCTGAAGGTTCCGATTGAAAAGCTGAAGGCAAACCCAAATCAGCCGCGACGCACATTTCAGCCCGAACAATTGGATGAGCTTGCCGCGTCGGTTCGGGAAAAAGGTATCATCCAACCCTTGATCGTACGTCCAACAGGGGTCGGAGAATACGAAATCGTCGCTGGTGAACGCCGGTGGCGGGCTGCTCAGATGGCGCAGCTGCACGAGATCCCTGTGATTGTGCGCGAATTCGATGATACCGAGGTACTGGAAGTTGCGATCATCGAAAACATCCAGCGCGCTGATCTGAACGCAGTGGAAGAGGCTGCCGGATACAAGCAGTTGATGGATCGCTTCGGCCACACGCAGGAAAAGCTTGCCGAGGCTTTGGGAAAAAGCCGCAGCCATATTGCGAACCTGTTGCGGCTTTTGTCTCTGCCAATTGACGTGCAAACTCTTGTTATTGAAGGGAAATTATCGGCTGGTCATGCGCGGGCGCTGATTACGGCGGAAAATCCCTCGGAATTGGCAAAACTGATCGTCAAGGATGGTCTGTCTGTGCGCGCTACCGAGGCGCTGGTCAAGAAACAGCAGCACGGCGACACTGCACGACCTGCTCCTAGATCCAGGAATCTGGATGCCGGAAAAGATGCTGATACACGCGCGCTGGAAAAAGACCTGTCTGCGATTCTGGCAATGAAAGTATCAATCAACCACAAGGCGGGAACGGAATCCGGTCAGGTTGTTCTGACATATGAAAACCTGGATCAGCTTGACGATCTTTGTGCAAAGCTCAGCCGCTAGGGCGCGTCCAGATAAATATCAGGACGCCGCCCAGAACAATGACCTGAAGGATCAGCACGAAGGGCGGAACGGATAGGAGCAAAGACACCCCTAAAACGGCGGCGACCGATAAGGTTGCTGCCTTTTTTGCGGCCGGACGTATTGCGCCCGAACTCTGCCAATCCAGTATCATTGGCCCGAAAATCCGGTGCGACAGAAGCCAGTTGTGCAACCGTGAAGAGGATCGCGCAAAGAAAAACGCTGCCAGCAACAAAAACGGAACCGTTGGAAGAAGAGGCAGAACAACCCCAATCGCGGCCATCGCAACGCAAAGCAATCCCAGCCCCGCCCAAAGATACTGCATATCTAGCCCATCAATTCCCGGATTACAGCATTCAGCACGGCGCGCCCCGCTGGTGTTGCTCTGAGTCTGTTGTTATCACGTTCAATCATATTAATGCCGACCAGATGGTCCACGGTTTCGTCAGAAAGTGGACAGCCTGACAGGGCCTCCCACCTATCTACATCTAGTCCTTCTGAGATCCTCATGCCCATCATAAGGTATTCGTTCGCCTGATCTTCAGGCGAAAGGACATAGCGTTTCTTTTCTCCGTCACCCTTCGTGGCGGCGTCAAGCCAACGCTGCGGGTTCAGATGGGTTTCGGTCGCGTGTCTTTCACCACCCACCGTTATTCGCCCATGAGCACCGGGACCAATGCCGACATAGTCCCCGTAACGCCAATAGACCAGATTGTGCTGCGACTCTGCACCGGGGCGGGCGTGGTTGGACACCTCATAGGCGGGCAGGCCGTGTTTCTCGCAAATCTCTTGTGTTGCAAGGTACATGTCGGCCGCACTGTCATCTTCAGGCAAGCCGCGCAGCTTTCCGACAGCATAACGATCGCCAAAAGCCGTGCCTTCTTCGATTGTCAGCTGATACAGGGACAGGTGATCTACGGCCATGGACAGCGCTTCGTTCAACTCGGCCCGCCAGGCATCCAGCGTTTGGTGCTGTCTGGCATAGATCAGGTCAAAGCTGACCCGTTCAAAACAATCACGGGCGATGTCAAAGGCGGCGCGTGCCTCGGCCACAGTGTGAATCCGCCCCAAGCGGCGCAGGTCTTCGTCGTTGAGCGCCTGCACGCCCATCGAGATCCGGTTGACGCCTGCGTCACGATAGGCCGCGAACCGTCCGGCCTCGACCGAACCGGGATTGGCCTCGAGAGAGATTTCCATGTCATTGGCGGGGCGCCACAGGGCGCGGGCGGTTTCAATCACGGCGGCAACGGTTTCCGGGTCCATCAGCGACGGGGTTCCACCACCGAAAAAGATCGTGTTCAGCACCCGATCCGGGGTTTCGACGGCCGAGCGCCGCAATTCGCTCAGATAGGCGTCAAGCCATTGTTTTTGATCGATAGTTTTGGAAACATGGCTGTTGAAGTCGCAATAGGGGCATTTGGCCTCGCAAAAGGGCCAATGCACGTACAGGCCAAAGCCCCCGTTGCGCCAATCATCCGCCAAAGCAGCCTTTCACGAACTTCTCAACCGCGCGACCGCGATGGCTGATCTTGTTCTTTTCCCAGCGATCCATCTCGGCAAAGGTAATGTCGTATCCTTCGGGAACAAACATCGGGTCATAGCCGAATCCACCTTCGCCGCGGATGGGCCAGACCAAATGACCGGGGGCAATGCCTTCAAACACTTCATCATGCCCATCAGGCCAGGCCAGCACCAGTGTGCTTCGGAATTGCGCTGTGCGGGGATGGGGGGCGTTCTTTGCCTCTAGCTCTGTATGGGCGCGGGTCATCGCCATCAGGAAGTCGCGCCCATTGGCGGTTTCGGCCCAATCCGCGGTATAAACACCCGGCGCGCCGTCCAGCGCGTCGATGGTGATTCCGGAATCGTCTGACAGGGCAGGCAGCCCGGTGGCCTTTGCGGCGGCGTGGGCCTTGATCCGGGCGTTGCCGACAAAGGTGTCCTCGGTCTCTTCCGGTTCGGGCAGGTCCATGTCCGCCGCACCCACAACCGTCACGCCGAAAGGTTCGAGGAGATGCGCCATCTCCTCAAGCTTGCCTTTGTTGTGGGTCGCGACCAGCAGCCTGTCGCTGTCAAACTTACGGGTCATGCGGTGGCGGCTTTCTGGGCTGCGGCCAGCTCGGCAACGCCTTTTTCCGCCAGATCCACCAGCTGATCCATCTGGGCGCGGCTGAAAACAGAACCTTCGGCGCTCATCTGGACCTCGATCAGTTTGCCTGACCCGGTCATGATAAAGTTGCCGTCGACACCGGCCTCGCTGTCTTCCGGATAGTCAAGGTCCAGCACAGGCTGGCCCGCATAGATCCCGCAGGACACGGCGGCGACCGGATCAACCAGCGGATCTGAAATCACGTCACCTGCTTTCATCAGTTTGTTGACGGCCAGTCGCAGCGCAACCCAGCCGCCGGTGATCGAGGCACAGCGGGTGCCGCCATCGGCCTGGATCACATCGCAATCAACGGTGATCTGACGTTCGCCCAGTGCAACCCGGTCGACGCCGGCGCGCAGGGCGCGACCGATCAGGCGCTGGATTTCCACCGTACGCCCGCCTTGCTTGCCCGAGGCCGCTTCACGCCGCATCCGGGTATTGGTGGCGCGGGGCAGCATACCGTATTCGGCTGTGACCCAGCCTAGCCCCGAACCCTTGATGAAAGGGGGTACGCGATCTTCGATCGTAGCGGTACACAGAACATGTGTATCGCCCATTTTGATCAGGCAGGAACCTTCGGCATGTTTGGTGAACCCCGTTTCAATTGAAACGGCGCGCATTTCACTTAAGTCTCTTCCAGAGGGTCGCATGGGAAATCCTTTGTTTGCTGGGTTGGGGATACCGCCCCGCAGCGTTACGATGCAACCCCGATTGACCTTTCATTTGCCTGCTATTTAATGATGAACCAGCAGGGGAAAACGCATGAGTGAAGCGAGCAAAATTCTGGACGAGATGAACGACCGGTCGCGCGAGGTGTTCCGGTTGATCGTTGAAAGTTATCTGGAAAGCGGAGAGCCGGTTGGAAGCCGCACCCTGACGCGCACCCTGTCGGAAAAGGTCAGCGCCGCAACCGTGCGCAACGTGATGCAGGACCTGGAATTTCTGGGTCTTTTGGACAGCCCGCATATCAGCGCGGGTCGGGTACCGACGCAGCAAGGACTGCGTATGTTCGTGGACGGTTTGCTTGAAGTTGGCGATCTGGGCGTTGACGACAAGCAAAAACTGGAAGAGACATTAGGCTCTAACACGGGTGATGTTGGCGGAATGCTGGATCGGGTCGGGTCAGCTCTGTCACACGTGACACAAGGTGCGTCGCTGGTTCTGACGCCAAAGCATGAAGCCGAAATCAAACATATCGAGTTTGTCTCGTTAGGGCATGACAAGGCTTTGGTGGTGCTGGTCTTTTCTGACGGCCATGTTGAAAACCGCCTGTTCACACCGCCGCCCGGCCAGACGCCCAGTTCGATGCGCGAGGCTGCGAATTTTCTGAATGCGCTGATTGAGGGGCGCACACTCAGTGAAGTGCGCCGTCAGATGCAGAAACAGATTCAGGCGCGCAAGCAGGAAATAGATGCGCTGGCGCGCGAGCTGGTCGAAAGCGGGCTGGCGGCCTGGGACGGAGACGGAGCCGACTCGGCCCGTTTGATCGTGCGGGGGCGGGCGAATCTGTTGAACGAACCCGGTCAGGCCGGAGAGTTGGAGCGTATTCGCAGCCTGTTCGATGATTTGGAGCGCAAGCGCGACATCGCGGATTTCCTCGAATTGACGGAAGACGGCGAGGGTGTGCGCATTTTTATTGGGTCTGAGAACAAACTTTTCTCACTTTCGGGTTCCTCTTTGGTGGTGTCTCCATATATGAACGCTGATCGAAAGATAATCGGTGCGGTCGGGGTCATCGGACCCACGCGTCTGAATTATGGACGGATCGTGCCGATCGTGGATTATACGGCGCAACTGGTCGGCAAGCTGATATCCGACCGGAGCTAGAGGGTAAGAGATGGCAGAGCCCAAGAACGAAGATTTTCTGGACGATATCATGGCGGCAGAAGCGGAAGAGCTGGCCGAGGAGTTTGCTGAGATCAGTGACGAGGCGTTGGAGCTGGACGAGCTGCGCGCTGAGCGGGATGAGTATAAAGACAAATTCATGCGCGCGCTTGCCGACGCCGAGAACGCGCGCAAACGCGGTGACAAGGCGCGCCGCGATGCCGAGCAGTATGGCGGTTCCAAGCTGGCCCGCGATATGCTGCCTGTTTACGACAACATGAAGCGCGCGCTTGAGGCCGCGACCGACGAGCAGAAAGAGGTTGCCGCTGGACTGCTGGAAGGCGTCGAACTGACCATGCGTGCCCTGAAGGATGTGTTCCAGAAACACGGGATCGAAGTGATTACACCCCAGGTTGGCGACCGGTTTGATCCGAATGTGCACGAAGCAATGTTCGAGGCCCCGGTCCCGGGCACGCGGGCAGGGGACATCATCCAGGTGTCTGCCGAGGGTTTCATGCTGTACGACCGCCTGTTGCGTCCGGCTCAGGTCGGGGTCTCTTCAACGCCAGCAAGCTGATTGGCTTCTAAAAGCCAAGCCTTCGGCGAGAGTATTTTTAAAAAGATGAAGGGCGGTCAGGATCTGGCCGCCTCTTTCAATTTGTAAATCAGATCCAGCGCCTCGCGCGGGGTCAGTTCATCGGGCAGGACACCCTCCAGCATCTCGGTCACCGGCGAGGTTTTCGGTGCGGGCGGGGGTGGCGGCGCGGCTGCCGAGAACAGCGGCAGGTCGTCAATCAGCGCCTTTTGCTTGCCGCCTTCGCGTTCGGTTTTTTCAAGCTGGTCCAGAACCACCCGGGCACGTTCGACGACAGAAGCGGGTAAACCGGCCAGCTGCGCAACCTGCACCCCATAAGACCGATCAGCCGCGCCCTTGTGAACCTCGTGCAGGAAGATGACTTCGCCATCCCACTCTTTGACCGCTACGGTGGCGTTATCTACACCTTCGAGTTTTCCGGCCAAAGCCGTAAGCTCATGATAATGCGTGGCAAACAATGCGCGACATTTGTTGGCCGCGTGCAGGTGTTCCAATGTGGCCCAGGCGATGGACAGGCCATCATAGGTGGCGGTGCCACGACCGATTTCGTCCAGAATGACCAGAGCGCGGTCATCGGCCTGATTCAGGATGGCGGCGGTTTCGACCATTTCGACCATGAAGGTCGACCGCCCCCGCGCCAGATCGTCCGAGGCTCCGACGCGGCTGAACAGCTGACTGACGACGCCAATATGCGCCTCTTCGGCCGGAACGTAGCTGCCCATTTGGGCAAGCAGTGCAATCAAGGCGTTCTGGCGCAGAAAGGTTGATTTACCGGCCATGTTCGGACCGGTCAGTAACCATATCGCCGCGCCGTTTTCGACGGTCAGATCGCAATCATTGGAAATGAATGCATCGCCGCTTTGCCGCCGGAGGGCGTGTTCCACAACCGGGTGTCGACCGCCCTGCACATTGAATGCGCGAGAGGAATCAACCCTTGGACGGCACCAGTTTTCACCCCGCGCAAGATCAGCCAGAGCGGTCGTCAGGTCCAGTTCGGCAAGCCCGCGGGCGGCTTGATTCAATCGGGAAGCGAGGTCCAAGATAGCGCCGGAAAGCCTTTGGTAGAGCCGCTTTTCAATCTCCAGCGCCAGATTTCCGGCGTTCAGGATACGCGTTTCGATCTCGGACAGTTCGACGGTTGTAAACCGAACCTGATTGGCTGTCGTCTGGCGATGGATATAGGTTTCGCTAAAGGGTGGGTTCAGCATCTTTTCGGCATGGGTGGCCGTGGTTTCGATGAAATAGCCCAGCACGTTGTTGTGCTTGATTTTCAGCGAGGTGATGCCGGTGTGTTCGACGTAATTTCGTTGAAACCCGGCGATGACGGACCGGCCTTCGTCGCGCAGGGTGCGGGCCTCGTCCAGTTCAGCGTCAAAACCTGGCGCTATAAAGCCTCCGTCGCGGGTCAGAAGCGGGGGCTCGGCCACCAACGCTTCGTCCAGCAAGGTCAGCAAGTCATCGAAACCAACAAGGTTCTGAAGCGCGGTTGCCAGCAACACCGGTAAATCCTGACCGGTGCAGATTTCGGCAATCGTGGCCGCCTGGGTCAGGCCATTGCGAATGGCTGTCAGGTCACGAGGCCCGCCGCGTTCTAATGACAAACGCGACAGGGCGCGGTCCAGATCCGGGGTTTTGCGCAAGGCTTCGCGCAGATCAGACGCGATCAGGCTGTCACCAGCGGCGAAACTGACTGCGTCAAGCCGGGCATGGATCACATCCAGATTTCGAGAAGGGCTTGAAAGCCGCTGTTCCAGCAATCGCGCGCCACCGGGGGTAACTGTCCGGTCAACGACAGAAAGAAGCGATCCTGCGCGCCCGCCGGACAGCGAGCGGGTCAGTTCCAGATTGCGGCGCGTTGCAGCGTCGATCTGAACGACTCGATCCTCAGATTCTTTCAGCGGCGTTTGCAACAGGGGCAGTTTGCCCTTTTGCGTAATCTCCAGATAGTCGATCAGCGCGCCCATCGCGGACACTTCGGCGCGGCCGAAATTTCCGAACGCGTCCAAGGCGCCCACGTGAAACAGCCCGCAGATGCGCTTTTCCGCCGCCGTGCTGTCGAAACTGGCGCGCCCGACCGGGGTCAGTGAAATCCCCAGATCAACCAGCGTTTCGTTCAGCTTTTCCTGCGCCCCATCGGCCACGATCAGTTCAGAGGGCGCAAGCCGGGCAAGCTCGGGGCTGAGCCGGACCGAGGTCAGGGGCATCACGTGAAACGCGCCCGTCGAAATATCGGCCCAGGCAAGCGCGGCCTCGTCCCGGACCTCGGCATAGGCAGCCAGAAAGTTGTGCCGGCGCGCCTCAAGCAACGCATCTTCGGTCAGTGTTCCGGGTGTGACCAGTCGCACGACATCACGCTTCACGACCGATTTAGAGCCTCTTTTCTTCGCTTCGGCCGGGCTTTCCATCTGTTCGCAGACCGCAACGCGAAAGCCCTTGCGGATCAGTGTCAGAAGGTATCCTTCGGCCGAATGCACCGGCACGCCGCACATCGGGATGTCTTCGTCATTGTGCTTGCCACGCTTGGTCAGCGCGATATCCAGCGCTTCGGCAGCGTTGACGGCATCCTCGAAGAACATCTCATAGAAATCACCCATGCGATAAAACAGCAGGGCATCCGCGTGGGCCTGTTTGATTTCGAGGTATTGCGCCATCATTGGCGTGACTGTGGACAAAATCGGTCCCCTTTTGGCGTATTCCGGGCGCGACCTTACAAATCCCGCATCTTCTGTAAAAGCCGAAAACTCATTCTCGTTGAGGCGGGCGTTCTCCTGCGCTATGAGGCGTCAGCCCTGAAGTCATGGAAACGACATTTAAGATGCCCAAAGCGAAGATCACCAAAGAAGAGGCATTGGCCTTTCACCTGGACCCCACCCCCGGCAAGTGGGAGGTGCAGGCCACCGTCCCCATGACAACGCAGCGTGACCTGTCGCTGGCCTACAGCCCGGGCGTGGCCGTTCCCTGCGAGGCCATCGCTGAAAACCCGGAAACGGCCTATGATTATACCAACAAGGGCAACCTGGTGGCCGTAATCTCGAACGGGACGGCGGTGTTGGGCCTTGGTAACCTCGGCGCGCTGGGCTCGAAACCGGTGATGGAAGGCAAATCGGTCCTGTTCAAACGGTTCGCCGATGTGAACTCGATCGATATCGAGCTGGACACCGAAGACCCGGATGAATTCTGCCGTGCAGTGCGTCTGATGGGGCCAACCTTTGGCGGCATCAATCTGGAAGACATCAAGGCGCCCGAGTGTTTCATCATCGAACAGCGACTGAAGGAAGAGATGGACATCCCCGTCTTTCACGATGACCAGCACGGCACGGCCGTGATCTGTGCGGCGGGCCTGCTGAACGCGCTGCATATCTCGGGCAAGAAGATCGAGGACGTGAAAATCGTTCTGAATGGCGCAGGTGCCGCGGGGATTGCCTGTATCGAACTGCTCAAGGCAATGGGCGCGCGGCATGAAAACTGCATCATCTGCGATACAAAGGGCGTGATCTATCAGGGCCGGACCGAGGGCATGAACCAGTGGAAATCGGCCCACGCGATCACAACCGACCTGCGCACATTGGAAGACGCGATGAAGAGCGCCGATGTGTTCCTGGGCGTTTCGGTGAAAGGCGCGGTCACGCAGGATATGGTTGCCAGCATGGCCGACAATCCTGTCATCTTTGCAATGGCCAACCCCGATCCCGAGATCACTCCGGAAGAAGCGCACGAGGTTCGCGTAGATGCGATCGTTGCCACCGGACGCAGCGATTACCCAAACCAGGTGAATAACGTTCTGGGCTTCCCCTACCTGTTCCGCGGTGCGTTGGACATTCACGCCCGCGCCATTAATGATGAGATGAAGATCGCCTGTGCCCACGCACTTGCCAATCTGGCGCGCGAGGATGTGCCGGATGAGGTCGCAATGGCCTATGGCAAGTCGCTGACCTTTGGGCGTGATTATATCATCCCCACCCCGTTCGACCCGCGTTTGATCCACCGTATCCCACCGGCTGTTGCCAGGGCGGGGATGGACACCGGTGCCGCGCGCCGTCCGATCATCGACATGGACGCGTATGAGCTGAGTCTGAAATCCCGGATGGACCCGACCGCCAGCATCCTGCGCGGTCTGAACGCCCGAGCGCGTCAGGCGCAAAGCCGCATGATTTTCGCCGAGGGCGACGATCCCCGGGTATTGCGCGCAGCGGTCATGTATCAGCGGTCTGGTTTCGGCAAGGCACTTGTGGTGGGTCGGCCGGACGATGTGAAGACCAAACTGGAAGCAACGGGCCTGGGCGACGCTGTGCGTGAAATCGAGGTCGTGAATGCGGCCAATACCACGCATCTCGAAACCTATTCGAACTTCCTGTATCAGCGCCTGCAGCGTAAGGGGTTTGACCGTAAAGATATTCACCGTCTGGCCGCACGGGACAGGCACGTGTTTTCCTCGCTGATGCTGGCCCATGGGCATGGTGATGGTCTTGTCACTGGCGCAACCCGCAAGTCCGCGCATGTGCTTGACCGGATCAACCATGTGTTTGATGCCGATGCCGCCAACGGTGCCGCCGGTGTGACAGCTTTGCTGCATAAAGGCCGGATTGTTCTGATTGGCGACACGTTGGTACATGAATGGCCCGACGAAAACGATCTGGCGAATATTGCCGAGCGTTCGGCCGCAGTTGCCCGGCATATGGGGCTGGAGCCGCGCGTGGCTTTTGTCAGCTTCTCGACCTTTGGCTATCCGGTGTCAGAACGTGCTGAAAAGATGCACCGTGCCCCGGCTGTTCTGGATCGGCGCGGCGTCGACTTTGAATACGAGGGTGAAATGACGGTGGACGTCGCCCTGAACATCGAACAGCAAGCGGCCTATCCGTTCTCGCGCCTGACCGGTCCGGCGAATATCCTGATCGTTCCGGCCCGGCATTCGGCATCAATCTCGACCAAGCTGATGCAGGAAATGGGTGGTGCGACCGTGATTGGCCCGATCCTGTCAGGCATCGACAAGCCGATCCAGATCTGTTCGACCGTCTCGACCGCGAACGATATACTGAACATGGCCATTCTGGCCTCTTGCGACATCGGATAAATCATGACGATCTGGAATCTCGGCTCGATCAACGCGGATATGGTCTATGACCTGCCGCATCTGCCTGCGCCGGGGGAAACTCTGGCTGCCCGTAGGCTGGATCGGTTCCTGGGCGGCAAGGGGGCCAACATGTCGGTGGCCGCGGCGCGTGCGGGATCACGCGTCAGCCATATAGGTGCCGTGGGGCCCGATGGGCGCTGGGCCAAGGATCGACTGACAGAATATGGTGTGGATACACGCCATATCTCTGAGGTGGATGTTCCCACAGGCCACGCCATCATTGCGGTGGATGCCGAGGGTGAGAACCTGATTATCCTGTATCCCGGGGCCAATCACGCATTGGAACCCGCCCATCTGGGGCAGGCGCTGGCCTCGGCAAACACCGGTGATCTGCTGATCTTGCAGAATGAAACCAATGCCCAGGTCGAAGCGGCGCAGCTGGGGCGCAAGCTTGGCCTGACCGTCTGTTATGCCGCGGCCCCGTTTCAGGCTCAGGCCGTTCAGGGCGTTCTGCCTTATCTGGATTTCCTGATCCTGAATGAGGTGGAGGCTGAACAGCTGCGCCAGGAAACCGGTCTGAGCATCGCCGATCTGCCCGTTCGGCATGTCATTGTTACCCTCGGCTCTAAAGGCGCAAGGTATTTGCAGCAGGGCAACGATCCGGTCGAGTTTCCCGCGCATAAGGTGCGGGCGGTGGATACCACAGGGGCAGGTGACACCTTCACCGGCTATGTGCTGGCGGGCATGGATCGCGGAATGCCAATGGAGCAGGCCATTTTGCAGGCAAACCGCGCCGCAGCCCTGATGGTCATGCGGCACGGAACGGCGGATGTCATTCCCGATCTGAAAGAAGTGCGTGACGCATCCTTTGACTAGGACCCTGCAAATGGCGCTTCCCCGCCCCAAAGCTGCTTGACGCGCGCGTCACGACCACAGGCTTTGCGATACGCCTTATAGGCGTTGTGCTGGCGCTTTGGTCCAAAACGGGTAAGGACCAGTTTGTTGCCTTTGTAATAATCCTGATGATACGCCTCGGCGGGGTAAAAGGGTCCTGCGCTTAGAACCGGGGTGACAATGGTCTGCCCCAGCGCTTGCTGCGCGTCTACTTTGGCTTGTTCTGCCAACACCTTTTCGCCTTTGTTAGAGACGAAAATCGCAGTTCGATAGCTGTCGCCCCGGTCGCAGAACTGGCCACCTGCGTCTGTCGGATCAACCGAGCGGAAAAACATGTTCAGAAGTGACGCGCGAGAGACGCGCGCCGGATCGAACGTGATCTGAACCGCCTCGTAGTGTCCGGTTTCCCCTTTTGAAACCTGATCATATGTCGGATCCGCGGATGTGCCACCGGTGTACCCTGACACCGCCCCGATTACGCCGGGCACGGATTCAAAATCGGATTCCACGCACCAGAAACACCCGCCAGCCACCGTCAGCGTTTCGGTTCCCGCAGCCGGGGCGGGCAGTGCGCGCAACAGTGCAGCCAATGCAATCAGTGTAAACAGAAGGGTTGGTCTGACGGTTTCAAAATAAGCAGTCCGCATCATGTCAGGTCTCCTTTTTAAGGTGAGATTGACGCGGGTTCGACCCCCTTGCAATTGCCTGTCATGCAATGTCACGCGCTGGTGAGACGAGTTTATCGTCTGCGATCACGCGTAAACGGCCCACTTGAAAGGCGGGCGAAACCACCGTTCATTCGCGACGGATCCTGCGCGACTGGTATCTCGAAGCGGAACCGCAGCACACCGCGGGTGGGACCACCGGCCTGGCTGGCCTGGGACAAAGGCCAGCTTTGCAGTAAACTCAGCCCAGCAATTGCCCCAGCTTCATCGCAACACCCATATTGCCCGAGATCTTGAGCTTGCCCAAAGCAACGCCGGTCATCGGGTTCAGCTTTCCGGTCAACAGCTTGGTCAGGTTCTCCTGCGAGATGCGGATTGTGCAATCCGTGTCCCGGTCCTGCGTCGATGCCTGATTGTCCGCCAGAACAATCACACCGTCCGCGCCACAATCGAACTTCAGTGAACCGTCAAAGCTTTTGCCGTTCAGCCCTTTTTGAATTCCATCGGCGATGTCCTGAAGCATTCGGGGTCCTTTCACGGTTTCCGAATGCGTAATGCGTCAGGTGCCGAACAGGCAAGGCTGACCCAACTGGAACTTCTGATCACGATGCCCCGAGGATCTGAACCGTCCGGTCACAAGACTTACCGCCATAGAAGGCGTCCAGAACAGCACGAAACTCGGGCGGAGCATCTGCCACAGATGAAAACAATGTCATCGAAGACCGCAGCTTTTTCGCGTCAATTCCGCCCAGAATGTCGCGGGCATCGCGCCCTGTGTGCAGCAACATCAACGAGGCCGTCTGCCTAAGCCGGTCGCGCAGTTCCGGGTGGTTCAGATAGTGTGTCGCCTCGTCCAGATCTTCAATGCCGTAAAGCTGCGCCATATGGGACTGGCCCAGCTCGGCCAGTTGCGGAAACACGAACCACATCCAGTGGCTGGTTTTCTGCCCCTGTTCAAGTTCGCGCAGGACATCGGCCCAAACCGTGTCCTGCGCCTCGATGAACATATCGAGCTCGTCGTCGGTATCGTCGTCGTCGATCACTTGGACAGGCGCTTGTTGCGCGCAGCCAGCAGTTTCAGACGCAGCGCATTCAGCTGGATAAAGCCTGCCGCATCTTTCTGATCGTACGCACCTGCATCCTCTTCGAAGGTCACATGTGCCTCAGAGTACAGCGAATGATCCGACCAGCGGCCCACGGTTGAGGCCAGACCTTTGTACAGTTTCACACGAACGGTGCCGGTGACATGCTCTTGCGATCTGTCGATGGCGGCTTGCAGCATCTCACGCTCGGGGCTGTACCAGAAACCGTTATAGATGAGTTCCGCATATTGCGGCATCAGCTGGTCTTTCAGGTGCATCGCGCCGCGGTCCATGGTGATGGATTCAATGCCACGATGCGCTTCCAGCAGGATGGTGCCACCGGGTGTCTCATAGATACCGCGCGACTTCATGCCCACGAACCGGCCTTCGACCAGGTCCAGACGGCCAATACCGTGCTTGCCGCCATATTCGTTCAGCTTGGTCAGGATTGTAGCTGGGCTCATCGCCTCACCGTTGATGCTGACGGCGTCGCCTTTTTCAAAACCGATTTCGATGAATTCGGGCTCATTCGGGGCGTCTTCGGGGTGGACGGTGCGCTGGTAGACATAGTCGGGCGCCATATCGGCGGGGTCTTCCAGAACCTTGCCCTCGGATGAGGTGTGCAGCAGGTTTGCATCAACCGAGAACGGTGCCTCACCGCGTTTGTCCTTGGCAATCGGAATTTGGTTCTGCTCGGCGAATTCCAGCAGCTTGGTGCGGCTGGTCAGATCCCATTCGCGCCACGGTGCAATGACCTTGATGTCTGGGTTGAGCGCGTAAGCCGCCAGTTCGAACCGCACCTGATCGTTGCCCTTGCCGGTTGCGCCGTGGGCAACAGCATCAGCACCAGTGGCCTCGGCAATCTCAACCAGACGTTTCGAGATCAGCGGCCGTGCGATCGAGGTACCCAGCAGGTACAGCCCTTCATATTGCGCATTGGCACGGAACATCGGGAAGACGAAATCGCGGACAAACTCCTCGCGGATATCCTCGATATAGATGTTCTCGGGCTTGATCCCCAGCAATTCGGCCTTTTGGCGTGCGGGCTCCAGTTCCTCGCCCTGACCCAGATCGGCGGTGAAGGTCACGACCTCACAGCCATACTCGGTCTGCAGCCATTTCAGAATGATCGAGGTATCAAGGCCACCGGAATAGGCCAGAACAACTTTCTTGGGCGCGGACATCTGACTTCCCTTTATGCGTAGAACGATTGGCCCCTAGCGGGTTTTGGACGCGGGGGCAAGTTGGTGCGCGTTGACGAAGGCCGGGAAATGAGGTGAAACGGAGGGAAAGAGAACAAGGATTGGTTGAGAGGGCAGTTTTAGGATGCTGGGCTACAAGATTTTTAGGCATGCGGTATTAATGCTTTTGGACAACATATCAGTCGCGTTGAGATTAAGCTTTTTTCCGTTTCTTGTTTTAGGCACCGCATTCTATTTTTTGACTATTTTTCAGACGGAAAGTTTGCCGGAGACCGATAAACTCTCTCCGATGTTGGGCGTGTCTCAAGCTGGCTTTGTACTCGCAGTCCTCTATTTGATCGTACTGGTTTGGGTGGCCGTAGGCTGGCATCGTTACGTACTTCAGAACGTTGAACCACATCTCGCGTGGCCAGTATGGGACGGAGACCGTATGTGGGCCTATGGCGGCGCATTTCTTCGGATTATCCCATTGAGCATTCTACTGAGTCTTGTCGCTGTTTTTATTTTTCTGGTACCTGCAGCCGTTTTTTATGATGGCGGGGTGTCAACTGATGACGGCACCTTTCTTGGTTTTTTGCTTGGTGTCGTCATTTCGTACATTTCGTTTAGGCTTTCGCTCGTGTTACCGGCTGCGGCAGTTGGGGAATTTATGAAAGTTCCAGATTCGTGGCGCAAAACCAAAGAGTTCTCTAAGCCGATTTTTGTTGCCGCACTTTGTGTTGGAGTTCTTACAGCAATACCGAATTTGTTGCTACATACACCTCTGGCCCCAATCATAGGCAGCTTTGTCTATTTCCTAGTTGCGCAATGGTTTCTGCTCATGCTGGGCGTCAGCATCATGACGGCCCTTTACGGTTTTGTCGTCGAGAAGCGCGAACTACGCTGACGCCCGTACACATATGTATTCCTTGCCCTTATCACGCTGATGGGGCAGGGAGGCGGGAATGACCGACTTCATGACCCGCGCCCGCGCCGCCGAAAAGGCGATGCGCTCTGTCTTCCCGGCAACGCCGTTGCAGCGCAATGCCCACCTGTCCGACCGTTACGGGGCGGATATCTGGCTCAAGCGCGAAGACCTGAGCCCGGTGCGGTCCTACAAAATCCGCGGTGCCTTTAACGCCATGCGCAAGCAACAGGGACAGGACCTGTTCGTCTGTGCCAGCGCGGGCAATCACGCGCAGGGCGTAGCCTATATGTGCCAGCATATGGGGGTCCGGGGCGTGATCTTCATGCCGGTCACGACGCCTCAGCAGAAGATCCAGAAAACGCGGATCTTTGGCGGGGATAACGTCGAGATTCATTTGATCGGTGACTATTTCGATGACACGCTCGCCGCTGCTCAGGCATGGTGCACGCAGCAGGGCGGGTATTTCCTGTCGCCTTTTGACGATGCCGATGTGATCGAAGGGCAAGCCTCGCTGGCGGTTGAAATCGAAAGGCAGATGGGCGGTGCGCCCGATCACGTTGTGCTTCCCGTGGGTGGCGGCGGCATGTCCGCCGGCGTGGCCACATGGTTCGGGGACCGCACCCATTGCCTGTTCGTCGAGCCGGCCGGAGGGGCCTGTCTGCGCGCAGCTCTGGCCGCGGGGCATCCTGTTTCGCTGGACCATGTGGATACCTTTGTCGATGGCGCGGCAGTCGGGCGGATCGGTGAAAAGCCGTTCGAGTTGTTGAAATCACGTCACCTGTCGGACGTTCTGGTCCTGTCCGAGGACCGTATCTGCACCACCATGATCGAGATGCTGAATGTCGAAGGCATCGTGCTGGAACCTGCGGGGGCGCTGGCGATCGAGGCAGTCGGCGATATCCAAAGCTTTGTTCGTGGAAAGACCGTGGTCTGCCTGACATCCGGTGGCAATTTCGATTTCGAACGCCTGCCCGAGGTCAAGGAACGTGCGCAGCGGTATTCCGGTGTGAAAAAGTACTTCATCCTGCGCCTGCCGCAGCGACCCGGCGCCCTGAAGGAATTCCTGAATATTCTCGGCCCCGAGGATGATATCGCGCGGTTCGAATACATGAAGAAATCGGCGCGCAATTTCGGCTCGGTTCTGATCGGGATCGAAACCCGCAAGCCCGAAAACTTTATGCGCCTGTTTGCCCATCTGGACGATGCCGGGTTCACCTATACCGACATCACCGAGGACGAGACGCTGGCACAGTTCGTGATCTAGCTCAGGTTCTCATTCAGCTCAGCCTCAAACTTGGTTTTCGAGCTGTCGAAAGCGGCCAAAAGCGCCGGCAGATCAACCTCGGCCCCTTGCCCTGCTGCGGCCTGCCGTTCCCCATCCTGGCAGAGTTTCGAGAATTGATCGAACCCCAGGCTCAACGCGCTGCCTTTCAGGAAATGCAGGTTCTGTTCCAGCTCGGCCCGGTTGGTGTCGCGGCGCAGGCGGGTGATCACGTCCTGCACTTCTTCCAGAAATATCTCCACCACCTCATCGAATTCCTCGGGGCCGACTTCATCCCGCAACTGCCTGACTCTGGCCCAGTGGATCATCCTATACACCAGCTAATGAATGGTCATGGTTCTGAATAGACGCGTCCGGTAAAAAGCAGGTTAACGGGGCCACGCTTCGGCAATCGTCACTCTTCACCGGATGTTAAATCAGTCGGCGATAGGTTCGCCATAAGTGACGAAACTCATCAGAGCAGAGGGTAAATGGTGCCGGGGGCGAGTCTTGAGGAAACCAGAACTGATCTGGATTTCGGCGCGATCCGCACGGTGCTGGTGGTGGATGACAGCCGCCTGCAACGGCGCATTCTGGTGGCCTCGCTCAGGAAATGGGGGTTCGAGGTGATCGAGGCCGATACAGGCCATGCCGCTTTGGCGCTTTGTGTCGATAATCCGCCCGATCTTGTGCTGAGCGACTGGGTCATGCCGGGGATGAGCGGCCTTGAATTCTGCTGTGCCTTTCGGGCCTTGGAAACGGATCAATACAGCTATTTCATCCTTCTGACATCCAAAAGCGAAAAGCAGGAAGTCGCGCGCGGTCTGGATGCCGGGGCCGACGATTTTCTGATCAAGCCGCTTGAGGCGGACGAACTGCGCGCCCGGATTTCAGCTGGTGCGCGCATTCTGGACATGCAGCGCGAGCTCTCCCAGAAAAACCGCCTGATCGAATCCGCGCTCAAGGAACTCAGGCTTGCGCATGACGCGATCGACAAGGACCTGATGCAGGCGCGGAAAATTCAGGAATCGCTGGTTCCCGAACTGACCCGGACATTCGGCAAATCGCGGGTCAGTCTGTTGCTGAAACCCTGTGGTCATATCGGCGGTGATCTGGTGGGGATGTTCTCGCCCGGGGTGAACCGGCTTGGGTTCTACAGCATCGACGTATCCGGCCATGGTATCACCTCGGCCATGATGACGGCGCGATTGGGGGGGTACCTGTCCAGCAAGCATTTCGATCAGAACGTCGCGATGGAGCGGAGGTTCGACAAGTTTTACGCACTTCTTCCACCGAAATACGTGGCTGAAACGCTCAATTCCCGCCTGATGGCCGATGAGGGTATCGAAGAGTATTTTACCATGGTTTACGCCATCGTCGACCTGCGCAACGGGCATCTGAAAATGGTACAGGCCGGGCATCCGCACCCCCTGTTGCTGCGGCAGGGTGGCCGCGCCGAGTTTCTTGGTGACGGAGGCTTGCCCATAGGATTGATCGAAGATGCGCGCTTTCAACAAATCGAGACGCAGATGCAGCCCGGCGACAAGCTGCTGTTGTACTCGGACGGGTTTACCGAATGCCAACTGGCTGGTGGTGGCTTGCTGGAAGAAGACGGTTTGCGTCAGATGGCCCAACAGAGCATGTCGGAAAGGGGCGGGTCAGAGTTTCTGGACGACATGTTCTGGCGTTTGACGCAAGTGATGTCACCTAAAGACGGCATCGGCGATGATGTCTCGGCCGTCTTTTTTGAATATAACGGACTTTAAAGCGACCCGAGATGCAATTCGGCAAAGTGCCGGTCACCGTCATTTCCCAGTAAACCGACGGCGTCAGCAGTTTCCATCCACAGCGCTTCGTGAAACGCCTCAGTCGGCGGGCCTATGCGTCGCACGGGGCGGGCGCGATAGATCAGGCAGACCTTCTCGGCCCACAGGTCATATTCCGGCATATAGGTGAAGCGCCGAAAGGCACCAATCCGCCGGGGCGCCGCAATAAGCCACCCGGTTTCTTCAAAGACTTCGCGATGCAGGGCGGTAACGGGTGATTCGCCCGGATCAATACCTCCGCCGGGCAATTGCAGGTCGGGTCCGGGTTCTGTCTGGCAGGTCAGCAAAAGGTGACTTCTGCGGGGCAAAAGTGCGTAAACACCGACCCGTCGCGTGTATTTCCGCCCCGGCTCTGGGGTTTCACCGAACCGCCTGATCATGTATGGCCCCTTACAACCTAATCTGTTCGACCTATATGGTGCCGGTATGCCAACCTGTGGCGCGTAAGGAAACCCCATGTCTCTTGGAACGAAAATCGCGTGGGACGATACCGTCCTGCCCTTTCAACTCGATGTATCGGATATGCGTGGCCGTGTGGCTCGTCTGGATGGTGTGCTGGATGGCATCCTGAAGCAGCATGACTACCCCGAACAGGTCGAGGCGCTGGTGGCCGAGATGGCCCTGCTGACCGCATTGATCGGGCAGACGGTTGCGCTGCGCTGGAAGCTGTCGTTGCAGGTGCAGTCCAAGGGGCCGGTGCGCATGATTGCGACCGACTATTACGCACCCAAGACCGAAGGCCACCCTGCGCAGATCCGGGCCTATGCCAGCTTTGACCGTGAACGTCTAACCAATTCAGCACCCTTCGACCAAGTGGGCGAGGGGTACTTTGCCATCATGATAGATCAGGGCAAAGGCACGCAGCCCTATCAGGGTATCACGCCGCTGACCGGGGCCTCTCTCAGCGCCTGCGCCGAGGCCTATTTTGCGCAGTCCGAACAGCTGCCAACCCGGTTCTCACTGAGCTTTGGCAAATCGACCGAGCCCGGCGTGAATGAACACTGGCGTGCCGGTGGTATCATGTTGCAGCATATGCCCAAAGCCTCGCCATTCGCCGCCTCGGGGGAAGGCAATGGCGAGATTCTGACCGCCAGCGATCTGGTCGACGGCGAAGAGGGCGAAAACTGGGGCCGGGTCAATATCCTGCTGGACACAGTCGAGGATCTTGAGTTGATCGGTCCTTCAATTGCGCCGACTGAATTGTTGGTCCGGCTATTCCACGAAGAACAGCCACGGGTCTATGATGCGCAGTCCGTGCAGTTTGGCTGCACCTGCTCCGAAGACCGGGTGCGGCAGAGCCTGTCGATCTATTCGGCAAAGGACCTCGAAAAGATGACGACGCCCGAAGGTCAGGTCACTGCCGATTGCCAGTTCTGCGGCGCACATTACGTGCTCGATCCGTCAACAGTTGGCTTTGAAGCCGAAGACCGCAAGGGTGCTTGACCCGATTGAACAGATCCGGACGGCGCTGCGCCGTCCCGGTCACGGGTCCAGCGACTTTGACCTGAACCCGGACACTTCCCTGCCGCCCGGGCGTCGCCTGCGCCCGGCGGGGGTTCTGGTTGCAATCTCGCTTGCGGATGACACCCCTCGGGTGATCCTGACGAAACGGTCCTCGGCCCTCAAGCATCATCCGGGTCAGATCGCGTTTCCCGGTGGCAAACAGGACGAAGGGGATGCGGATGTCACGGCAACGGCCCTGCGCGAAGCACAGGAAGAGATCGGCCTTCCCGCGGACCTTCCCGAAATTCTGGGTTACCTGCCGACGCATGAAACTGTCACTTCATTCACGGTCACACCCGTGGTGGCCGTTCTTCGAAAGGGATTTCAACCTGTTCCGGAACCCGGCGAAGTCGACGAAGTTTTTTCGACCCCCCTTGCGCATCTCTTGAATCCCAAGAATTATCTGGTGGAATCGCGCCGTTGGCGCGGACAAAAACGCAGATATTACACAGTTCCGTACGGCCCTTATTACATATGGGGTGCGACGGCCCGCATATTGCGCGGGCTTGCAGCGCGGGTGAATGAATGATGCAGATTGAGGAGCTTTGGGTCAGCGAACCGGCGACCCAAAAGGTATGCGCCGCCCTGACCTCATCCGGGGCGCAGGCGCTTTTTGTGGGTGGGTGCGTGCGCAATGCGCTGCTGGGCGCGCCGGTGTCGGATATCGACATTGCCACTGATGCCCGGCCTGAACAGGTTGTCGAGATGGCGCAGGCTGCCGGCCTCAAGGCCATCCCCACCGGTATCGACCATGGCACGATTACAGTGGTCAGCGCCGGTATCCCGCACGAGATCACCACTTTCCGGCGTGACGTCGAAACCGATGGTCGCCGCGCTGTCATCGCCTTTTCCGATCACGTCGAAGAAGATGCTGCGCGGCGCGATTTTACCATGAATGCACTTTATGCAAGGCCCGATGGCACTGTGTTAGACCCGCTTGGCGGGCTTCCCGACCTTCGGGCCCGGCGGGTGCGGTTCATCGGTGAAGCAGAGGACCGCATTCGCGAAGACTATCTGCGGTCACTGCGCTATTTCCGGTTTCACGCATGGTATGGCGACCCGGATGCCGGTTTCGACCCGGACGCGCTGGCTGCCATTGGTGCCAATCTTGACGGGCTGACCTCGTTGTCGCGGGAACGCGTCGGGGCGGAACTGCTGAAACTGCTGGGCGCGCCTGATCCGGCCCCGGCCATTGCGACGATGCGCAGCACAGGCGTATTGGCGCAATTGCTGCCAGGCGCGGATGACCGGTCACTGGCACCTCTGGTCGCTTTGGAACATGCGGCAGGTGCCGAGTCGAACCCCCTGCGCCGTCTGGCGGCCATCGCGACGCCCGATGACGCCGCAACCCTGCGCTTGAGCCGTTCGCAACTGCAACGCCTGACCGGAATGCGGACCGAAGCGCAGTCAACCACCAGCGTGGCTGAACTGGGCTATCGGTATGGTGACGAAGGCGGGTTGAACAAAACCCTTTTGCGGTGCGCGTTTTTCGAACAGCCCTGGTCCGAAAGCTTCAGACAGGACCTGCACGCAGGCGCAGCCGCGCGTTTCCCGATACAAGCCAAAGACCTGATCCCCGGGTTTACCGGCCCGGCGCTGGGCCAAAAGCTGGCCGAGCTTGAAAGCCGGTGGATCGCGTCGGGTTTTGCGCTGTCGCGCGAGGACTTGCTTGCAAGTTAATGCTTAGTCTCAAAAGGGGATGACAACTTTGGTCCATTGTGGTTAGGTGCGCCCGTCACATGGATGGAGGAATGCGAATGTATTACGGGATCTGGTTCGGCTAAAGCCGGGACACTTGCCCCGTAAAGGGTGGTGTTCAGGCGCCATCTGTCTTCGCACGTCTTTTTCTTTGCTCAATCGGAGCACACTCCATGTTTCGCTATTTCGAAAACCTTGTTGACCCTTTTGTCGCCTATCATGAGGCTGACGCGCCGCCGACCCGGCTGTGGCCGTTTCTGCTGGACTATTCGCGCCCGTTCTATCGGGTGTTTGTCTGGGCTGCGCTGATTTCCATTATCGTCGCCGGTGTCGAGATTGGGTTGATCTATTATATGGGTCGTGTCGTTGACCTGTTGGGCGGCACACCAACCGAGGTGTGGCAGAACCACGGGACCGAGCTGCTGTTGATCGCGGCCTTTGTCCTGTTTCTGCGCCCTTTGTTGCATCTGGTCGACGTACTGATCCTGAACAACACGATTCTGCCGAACTTTGGCACTCTGATCCGCTGGCGCGCCCATAAGCACGTACTGCGTCAGTCGGTTGGCTGGTTCGAGAATGATTTTGCCGGACGGATTGCGAACCGGATCATGCAGACACCGCCCGCGGCGGGTGAGGTGATCTTTCAGGTCTTTGATGCGATTTCCTTTTCATTGGCCTACCTGATCGGGGCGGCAATCCTGCTTTATGCGGCGGATGCGCGTCTGCTAATCCCGCTGCTGATCTGGTTTGCGTTCTACGCGATGCTGGTGCGCTGGACGGTTCACCGTGTCGGGCCGGCGTCCAAGGCGGCATCCGATGCGCGGTCAACCGTTACGGGCCGCGTCGTGGACAGCTATACAAACATTCATTCCGTCAAGATGTTCGCGCACGGCCCGCAAGAGCTGGACTATGCCCGCGAAGCGATCGAGGAAACCCGCCGGACATTCCAGATCGAGATGCGGATCTTCACCATCATGGATGCGGTTCTGGTCACCCTAAACGGGGTGCTGATCGTGGGTGTCGTGGGCTGGGCAATTGCCTTGTGGATGCAGGGTTCCGCTTCGGTTGGTGTCGTCGCGGCAGCAACCGCACTGACCCTGCGCCTGAACGCCATGACCGGATGGATCATGTGGGCGCTGACCAGCTTCTTCCGCCAGCTTGGTATCGTGGCCGAGGGGATGGAGACCATTGCCCAGCCCATCGACCTGCTTGACGCGCGCGAAGCCAAACCCCTGCGGTTGACCAGAGGAGAAATTCAGATCCGGGATCTCTCGCACCATTACGGGCGCGAGGCTGGTGGGCTTGACCACATCAACCTGACCATTCAGCCCGGTGAAAAGGTCGGTCTCATTGGGCGGTCGGGTGCCGGGAAATCGACTCTGGTAAAACTGCTTTTGCGGTTTTACGACGTCGAACGCGGTGCCATTCTGATCGATGATCAGAACATTGCGGGCGTCACGCAGGACAGCCTGCGCAGCCATATCGGCATGGTCCAGCAAGACAGTGCGCTGCTGCACCGGTCTGTGCGTGACAACATCCTTTACGGTCGCCCGGATGCGACCGAGGCGCAGATGATTGCCGCAGCCAAACAGGCCGAAGCGCATGCGTTCATCCTTGACCTGCAAGACCCGCAGGGGCGCACCGGGTATGACGCGCATGTGGGTGAGCGGGGCGTAAAGTTGTCCGGTGGTCAGCGGCAGCGGGTAACGCTGGCCCGCGTAATCCTGAAGGACGCACCAATCCTTTTGCTGGACGAGGCGACATCGGCGCTGGATTCCGAGGTCGAAGCGTCAATTCAGGAAACGCTCTACGGAATGATGCTGGGCAAGACCGTGATTGCCATCGCGCACCGGCTCAGCACCATTGCGCAAATGGACCGCATTCTGGTGATGGATGGTGGCCGCATCGTCGAAGAGGGCGCGCATTCTGATCTGTTGGCACAAGGCGGCCTTTACGCGCAGTTCTGGGCGCGGCAATCTGGCGGCTTCATGAACCCGGAGGCCGCTGAATGAAGATCGCCGATCTCATCTATCCGTTCAGGACCACTGAAACGCCCCCGCCACAGACATTGGGGGCGTTTATTCGCTGGAGCCTTTCGGGCGCCTGGCCTATGCTGTTTGTCGCCGCTTTCTTTTCGGCGCTGGCTGGCGCGATGGAGGCTGGAACAGCGTGGATTCTGGGGCGTGTGATCGATGTGGCAACATCCAGCGGGCCCGAGCATTTCATGACCGCCGGGAATATGTGGATGATCTTTGGGGCGGTGGTGTTTTTCATGCTGCTGCGCCCGATCCTGTTTGGGCTGTCTTCAATTTCGAACAACTATATCGTGATGCCAAACATCACGCCTTTGGTGCTGGCCAAGCTGAACCGCTGGACGCTGGGCCAGTCTGTCACCTATTTCGACGATGATTTCGCCGGGCGCATCGCCCAGAAACAGATGCAGACGTCGAACGCCATGGCCTCGGTCGTGTCCGAAACGATCAGTGCGATAGTGTTTGCATTGGCGTCGCTGGTGGGCTCTTTGCTTTTGTTAGGGTCTATTCATCCTTTGGTGATGCTGCCTTTTGCGGCCTGGTTGGTGGTCTATTTCCTGCTTGTGCGCTGGTACCTGCCGCGTATTCGCATGCGCTCGGCCGCACGCGCCGGGGCGCGGGCGATGGTTTCGGGGCAGGTGGTTGACACGATCACCAACATCAAAACCGTCAAGCTTTTTGCACACTCGGATTTCGAAGATCAGGCCGCGCGGCATTCAATGGTCGAGCTGCGGAAAAAATCACTGGCGTTCGGCAAGCTGTCGGCCAGTTTCCGGTTCGTCCTGATGGCGCTTGCCGGCATTCTGCCTGTTCTCCTGCTGGGGGCGACGCTGTGGTTATGGCAGTTCGGAATGGCAACCGCAGGTGACATCGTTGCCGCTGGCGCGGTGTCGGTCCGGATTTCGCAGATGACCGGATGGGTCAGCTTCACGTTGATGGGCCTCTATGCCAATGTGGGTGAGATTGAAAATGGGATGAAGACGCTGGCCAGACGGGACAGGGTCGAAGATGCGCGCAGCGCGAAGGATCTTGATGTGACCGAAGGATCCATCTCGTTTGAAGATGTCAGTTTTGCATACGGCCGGGATGTGGGCGGTGTTACGGACCTGACGCTGACTGTGAAACCGGGCGAGAAGCTGGGGATTGTCGGCGCCTCAGGGGCGGGTAAATCAACGCTCGTTTCGCTGCTTCTTCGGCTCTATGACAGGGAAAATGGCGCTATTTGCATCGATGGGCAGGACGTGTCGCAGGTCACGCAGGACAGTTTGCGCCGCCAGATCGGCATGGTCACGCAGGAAACGGCGATGTTCAACCGGTCCGCCCGCGAAAACATCCTCTATGGTCGCCCGGACGCGTCCGAGGCCGAGTTGATCGAAGCAGCAATCAAGGCCGAAGCGCATGACTTCATCCTGAGCCTCAAGGATGGCCATGGCCGCACCGGCTATGACGCTCATCTGGGCGAGCGTGGCGTAAAGCTCAGCGGTGGCCAAAGGCAACGGATCGCCCTTGCACGCGCCATTCTCAAGGATGCGCCAATTCTGGTTCTGGACGAAGCAACCTCAGCCCTTGATTCCGAGGTCGAGGCGTCGATTCAATCGGCGCTTCATCGGGTGATGCAGGGCAAAACCGTTCTGGCCATCGCCCACAGATTGTCGACGCTCAGCGAGATGGACCGGATCATCGTTCTGGATCAGGGGCAAATCGTGGAAACCGGAACGCACGAGGATCTTTTGGATCAGGGCGGGCTTTATGCCCGGTTCTGGCATCGGCAATCTGGTGGTTTCATTCAGGCGGAAGCTGCCGAATAAGGGTTTTGTTGAACCCAAAGCCCGGCTATCAGGCCCCTCATGACGCAGAAATACACAATCACCCGGCTCGGCCATCAGGGCGACGGCATCGCTGATGGGCCCATTTACGCTCCGCGCACCCTTCCGGGTGAGGTTGTCAGCGGCACCCTTGTTGATCAGGTGCTGACCGATATCCGCGTCGAAGTACCGTCTGATGTCCGGGTGAAAGCCCCGTGCCGCCATTACAAAGCCTGCGGCGGCTGTCAGCTGCAACACGCCTCCGACGCGTTTGTCGCCGACTGGAAGCTGAGCATTGTCCGCAACGCCCTGTTCGCGCAGGGGCTTGAGGCGCCGATGCGTCCGACACACACATCTCCCGAACACTCACGCCGACGCGCCACGATTGCCGTCAGGCGGACCAAGAAAGGTACATTGGCCGGGTTCCATGGACGTGCATCGGATACGATCACCGAAATCCCGGATTGCCTATTGCTTGACCCGGCCCTGATCGCCGCAATTCCCGTGGCCGAGGCGCTGGCGGTTCTGGGCGGCAGCCGCAAGGGCGTCTTGGCCGTCACGCTCACCCTGTCCGAAGGCGGGCTGGATGTGGCCGTCAAGGGCGGCAAGCCCCTGGATGGGCCGCTGGAACTGGCACTCGCGCAGGAAACCGAAAAACATGGTCTGGCGCGGCTCAGCTGGGATGGTGAAGTGATCGCCATGCGCCACGCTCCGGTTCAGCGCTTTGGGGCCGCCGCCGTCACGCCACCACCCGGTGCCTTCCTTCAGGCGACCAAGGACGGAGAACAGGCTCTATTACAGGCCGTTTCCGAGGCAACACGGGGTGCGAAACGAATTGTTGACCTGTTTGCGGGCAGCGGCACATTCTCATTGCCTCTGGCAGAAAAAGCCGAGGTTCACGCGGTCGAAGGTGCCGCGGACATGGTGCAGGCGCTGGATCAGGGCTGGCGCAGGGCGCAAGGTCTGAAACGCGTGACGACCGAGGCCCGCGACCTGTTCCGTCGTCCATTGATGCCGGATGAACTGAAATCGTTTGACGCAGTCGTTCTGGACCCGCCCCGCGCTGGTGCCGAGGCACAGGTGGCCGAGCTGGAACAGGCCAGACGCCCGGTGATTGCCTATGTCTCGTGCAACCCCGTCACCTTCGCGCGCGATGCAAAAATATTGGTTAACGCTGGCTATACCCTTGAATGGGTGCAGGTCGTTGACCAGTTTCGATGGTCGTCACATACGGAACTTGCTGCGCGGTTTACCCTGAACGCCGCATCTTGATCAGACAGGAGAAAGCGACCCATGGGTTTCAGACAGCGTCTGCTGAACATCATCGAAGCGCCTGCATTCGGGCAATTCATAACGGCTGTCATCATCTTTAACGCAGTGCTTTTGGGGATGGAGACGTCGCCGACCCTGATGGAAGCCGCCGGGCCGCTGATCGTGATGCTGGACAAGCTGTGCCTTGCGATCTTTGTGGCGGAAATCGCCATGAAGCTGACCGCGACCGGACGCAGGTTTTTCACAAACGGCTGGAACAATTTCGATTTCCTGATCGTCGGCATTGCGCTTGTTCCCAGCGCCGGAGGTCTTTCCGTTCTGCGAGCCCTGCGAATCCTGCGGGTATTGCGCGTGATTTCCGTTGCGCCAAGACTGCGCCGGGTGGTTGAAGGGTTCATCTCGGCCCTACCGGGAATGGCCAGTGTTTTCCTGCTGATGGCAATTCTGTTTTATATCGGTGCCGTGATCTCGACCAAGCTGTTCTCGGCAACCTTCCCGGATTGGTTCGGCGATCTTGGCCTGTCGGCCTATACACTGTTTCAGATCATGACGCTTGAAAGCTGGTCGATGGGGATCGTCCGCCCGGTGATGGAGGTTTATCCCTATGCCTGGCTGTTCTTCGTCCCCTTCATTATGGTCACAACCTTTGCGGTGGTGAACCTATTGGTGGGTCTGATCGTAAATTCCATGCAGGACGCGCACCATGCAGAGGATGAGGTCAAAACTGATGCGTATCGTGATGAGGTTCTGGAACGCTTGGAGAGCATCGAGCGGCATCTGACCGAAAACTTGAACATCAAAAAGTGATTTCAGTTTTCGCGTTTTTTGGCATAATAAGCCCCAAAAAAACAAAGCAGGCAGTGAAACATGGATCGTCGAGCATTCGGATTGGGGGCGGTAGCAACGCTGGGCCTATCGGCTTGTGCATCAGCCCGACCAAATTTTCTGACTTATGATGGGCCCGAGGTCACCTCGCTGGTGGTCAACAAGGGCGCGCGCAAACTTTATTTGTTGCACCACGAAAAAGTCCTCAAGGAATATGATGTGGATCTGGGATTTGCGCCGCAGGGCACAAAAACCAAACGCGGAGACGGCCGCACGCCCGAAGGAAGTTACCTGATCGATCGGCACAACCCCAACAGCCGGTATCACCTGTCTATCGGGATATCGTATCCCAACTCTCAGGACATCGCCAAGGCTAAGGCTGCGGGAGTTGATCCCGGTGGGGACATCTTCATTCACGGGCAGCCAAATCTACGATCCGAGTTCAAACGCGCCAAGAAAACTCCGGATTGGACCGCGGGATGCATCGCGGTCAAGAATGACGAGATCGAAGAAATCTATGCGATGGTCAACCGAGGGACGCTGATCACCCTGCGCCCTTAGGGGGCACAGGCGCCCACGCTGCAATCCCGAATGTTTCATAGTCGTGCTGGTAGACCTCGGATGCCAGCGCTTCAAGCTGTTCGTCATAGATCTGATCCAGCGTAAACGGAACATCTTGCGCGCACGGGCCGGGAACCGGCGGATTGGGGTGGCCTGTTGAGCGGGCCAGATCCGGCAGAGCCGTGGTCAGCTCTTCTTCCCGCAGAATCAGGTCCGGCATCAAAAAGCTGGCAATACCATCCAGCGTGCGGGACTGGCTGCACCACGTCCCGTCAACGCGGATCGGCGTCTGACCGTTGAGGTTCATGCGCAGGAACCCGAGGAACGCCAGAAACGCATCCCGATGCTGTTCGACCGAGTAATTGGTGTCGCGCACCTGCCCGGGGATCGGCAGGTCAAGGCGGTTGCGCAGGTAATTGCGAACCATCTTGTAACTGCCAGGCCCGGTATCCAGAATGTACTGGCAAAACGCCGAATGCGCCCGTGCCAGCGGGTGGCGCAACACGGTGAACTTCCGGTGTCCGGGGTGGTCTTGCATCCAGGCGCGGATTTCCTTGCGGTTCCGGTTTGTGACCAGATCGTCCGCAGAACAGCCATCCAGCTCGGCCATCCATTGCGAGATAACAGGCTCTATTCCGCCGCGAATGGGCAAATACATCAAATTTGATGTGGCTGCGGCAATATATTGCGGTACCGCCGCCCCTCGGTTTGGCTCGAAACGGGTGGGCTGGTGCAATCCGAACCTGTCCAGCCTGGACAGAGCGTCTTGCATCTCATCGGGGTTGGTGACCTTCGATACGGCAGGTGCCGGGTTTTGCGGTTTCAGAGTATCGTCCAGCTTGCTCAGCCGCGCCTCAACCCCCAGCCATGCGGCCAGACCGTTCAGAACGTCCAACTCGGCCAGGTCGTCATAGGTGATGAAAAAGGCAGTCTGACCGGTTTTCTGTAAATGCCGCTGCAACATGTGTTGGTGGCCGTGGACCTGATCGAGATACTCAGAAAACTCAAGCCCGTCGAATGCAACCTGGGCATCGACGCGGCGCTTCACGTTCTTCAGCAGCCATTGCTGCGTGGCGCGTGCGATTTTCAGGGACAGAAAACTGTCCAGCGGATTGCGTGTGAGAATGATCTTGGCACAGCGTGGATCGTTCAGCACTGGCTTCAGAATGCGTGGGTCATGGTCCTGGAAATACCGAAAACCGTTCAAGTCGCCCGGTGCCGACCTGATTGCCTTCAACAGCCGCATCGGATCTGCGTCGCGGTCTTCCAGCGACAGACCCAGAAGGGTATCGGACTTCAGGTTGCCGGCAAAATGCGGGTTGAAGGCTTCGCCATGGCAGGAAACCCCTTCCAGCGCGTTCAGATTGGCCTCAAGCAGGTTCGACCCTGTGCGCATGGCAGCCAGAACAACGAAGTAGTCAAAATTGGCTGGCATGGGTGATTACTGCACCAGATAGGGTTTGCGATAGGGTTTCGTCTGACGGCCGAACACATCGTCCGAAGGAAAATCGCCCATCAGGTAAGGGTGCATACCCTGGTTCTTGAGGTTTTGCAGGAACTTCCCGAAGCCGGACAGATCGACCATTGTGGGCGCTTCTGTCAGGTGGCTGGACTGATGCGCGCCAATCTCGTCCAGGATTGTCTGCAGGGGCTCCATCGGTGCTTCAAGGAAATCGGCCAGCGACCAGCTGCGCATCCGCGCCTTGGTCCAGACCGAGGTCAAAACCTCAAGCTGTTTGGTTTCGATCTGTTGCAGACGCGCGGCCTCGCTCCGGATGTCCGAGAAGTTCAGGTTCGACCGGAACAGCGGAATTGCCCAGGCCCCGGTGATGACCGAGATTTGCGCATTCTTGTCCCGCGCCAGAAACCAGTTGATGTCCTGTGTGTCGCGGGGGCTGAACTGGAAACACTGGCGTTCGCCGCGTGTGTTCCAGATCAGGTTCGACAGAAAGGCCGTCGGATTGTAATCCCGCAGCAAAGCACAATCGCTGAGCGCACCGTTTGTGATGGTTTCACCCTTTGCAAATTCTGCACGCTCTGGTCCGAACAGGTGCCCGTGCACGCGTGTGCCAGTGGCCGCGGCCAGCCATTCTTCGAAATCTTCAAACAGTTCGGAAAAGCCCTGAAATACGGAATAGGGTGACGAGGTAAGGCCGTTTTCACTGCCGTGCCGGGGAAACCGGCTTTGCATGTACAGCCCGTCACGCCCCCTTGTCCGCCGCTCGACCGCCTTGGAAAACACGCGGTCAATCTTGCCGGGATTGGGTTCGGCCGGTTTCATCGCACTGGCCTGATCGGTCAGAAACGCCTGATACAGCCGTTCCGCACGAGGCCAGATTTTGCGGGCAACAAAACAGTCTGACCGCCGCAGCAATTGCAGGTGATCGTCGTAGAATATGTGCGGGCGGCCCTGATAGTCGAACTTGGACAAGGTCAGGGATCGGCTCTCGATATGTGTGGAATACAGCCGCGCCAATGTCTGGAAATAGCTTTCATCCGGGATCCACACATGGCGGAAGTAACTGTCATATTGTTTGCGCTTGGGGTCCTGCAAAATGGCAGACAGTGTTTGACGGGTCAGGCACCACCACTGGCTGCCCATATGCGGGACCAAACCGTCGGGAATTTTCCGGCGAAACCCGACCGCGCGCTGAAGCTTTACATATGCGTCGAACAATCCGCGCTGTTTTCGCCAGGAAAAAGGGAACCGCAGCGTGAACCGTTCATGATCCAATCCGCCGATTGTCCAACTGACATCAGACGTTGTCGCGCTTTCGATGAAATCGACACGAGGCCGGTCGTCCAGGTAATCAATCAGCTCCTGAACCGGGCGCAGCGGCAGGCAGGCCCCGGACGACAGGAAGACGTGGCGCGTTTCGGGAAATTGCTCCAGCATCAGTTCGGACGCGCTTTGTGAGGCGGCAACGATGCCCCACCCGCCCCAGTCGCATTGATGCCGGTCGGAAAATGCGATCCGGGGATTGTCTGAACAGGACGCAACACATCGCGCGTATTCTTCACCCGGTACTTTGCGATCCACATGGATCACAACAGGGCATCCCGCAGCGGTCCAATGGCGCGCGACCTGTTCGGCCCGGTCCAGCGAGGTATGAACCAGCATGACGACGCCCAGACCGCTCATGCCCAGTTTCCCTTTGACATCAGGCCCAGAATCTCAAGCTGCCGCCAGTTGATATAGGCCTCGGACCACTCGCACCAGAATACGGGCTTGTCTTCAAGCTGTGCGGCATAGGCCTCGTATTCGCCCGAACCGCTATAATGCTGGCGGCGTTGCAATTCTTCACGCGCCTTGTCGCCAAGGGTGTCAATCAGCTTGGCATGAAGCAACGAGCCGCTGGCCTTTTCCCCACCCCATTCGTCGTACACCTGATTCAGCCCGCGCGGCAAAAGCGAGTGGGTCGAGCTGACATAGACATACCGGCGATCCCATTTGACCAGCGGGATCTTGTTCAGTGCCGGGGCTTTGGATGGCTTGTCGCGAAAGAACACACGCGCCCGCGCACCCCCCTGAATCCACAGGTTCTTGTAATCCGGGTTCTTGGTGATCGTGTAATTCCCCGGATCGAACCACCGCGCAATCTCAAAGGGATCCTGCCCCTCGCGATAGGTTTCGGCATCCACGGGTCCTTCGGGGTACATGTCGATCAGCATGGTGCCGAAGCTGCGTACGGCACTTCCGTCCAGCCAGTCTGTCAGGGCGCGGATCGGGCGGGTGTCGCAGAAGGGGTAGATGAAAAACTCATCCGGGTCGACGCTCAGAACCCAATGTCCATGCGCGTATTTGCGCAGAATGTAATTTGACCAGTCCAGACCATAGCTGGCACGTTTGTAGCTGGTAGTCGTCCGCCAGACCGATACATCGGACTGCTGTTTCAGGAATTCGAAACTGCCGTCATCGCTGTCATTGTCGATGAACAGAAAATGGTCGATGCCCAGTTTGCGGTAATATTCCATAAAATAGGGCAGCCGAATTTTCTCGTTTCGCACAACGCTCATCAACAGGATATCGTCGCGGCGGATGGCAGACGTGTTGTTGCTGGCGGGCTTAAGTTCGCGCCGACGTCTGAGGCAGCGCAGAATACGGCGCTTGCGCCGCAATCTCATCTTGTATGAATCAAACAGGCTCACGCGACTGCCCAACCTTTATTATAACGCGAGCTTTCCCCGAACCCGCCGCGACCGTTGGTTGCGACAGGGCATTGTCGGTTTATGCCACTTCTACCTCTTCTGAGGCAACTTTTTTAAACCCCGGAAGTGGTAAAGGTGCCGTTGATCCCTTTGGATTTGTTTTCAACACCAGCCGCCGTCACGCATCAGCCCCAGCTCCAGCAACTGCGACCAGCCGGCATAGCGCACCGATTGCGGGGTCCACATGTCTGGTTGATTGAGTATCTGATCGTAATACGCGCCGAACTGGTTCGGGTCATGAAAATGCTGGCGGCGCAGCTTTTCAGTTTTGGATTTTTCAATAATGTCCGGCAGAAATTTCGTGTGCAGCAGAACGCCGGACGGGGTGTCGCCGGCTGGCCCGTCATACAATGCGTTCAGGCGGCGGGGCAGGGCGGAATGGCACGAGTTTACATAGGCATATCGCCGCGACCAGCGCATCAGCGGGATCTTGTTCAGCGTCGGGGATCGCTGCTGTGTCTGGGCAAAAAACACCCGCTCGCGTGCGCCGCCCTGAACCCACAGGTTTCCCATCGGGCTTTGCCGCTGCGCGCGATACGGTCCTGCGTCAAACCAGTTCAGCACCTTGGTCGGGTCCGTTTCCGGGTCATAGGTTTGTCTGCCCAACGGCCCTTTTGGATACAGATCCAGCATCAATGCGCCAAACCCGGCCCGCCCCTGCCGGTCCAGCCATTCTGTGAGCTCATGCAGGGAATGGCGGTCGTGCCGGGCATAAACCAGCAACTCATCCGCGTCGACCATCAGGCACCAGTGGCCATGGCCGTAACGCATCTGTAGCCAGCTGAGCCAGTCCAGCCCAAAGCGTGATCCGCTATAGCTGGACCGGGTCTGCCAAAGGGACACATCCGGTTGATCCTGCAGAAATTCAGCCGAGCCGTCATCGCTGCCGTTGTCGACGATCAGAAAATGGCTCACGCCCAGCTGGCGATAGTGGTGGAAGAACCAGGGCAGGCGGGCGATTTCATTGCGCAAGGTGGTAAAGGCCAGCACGTCGCCGCCCCGTATTCTGCTTGTCTGATCTTTCAGGCAGGTCAGTTGATGGCGGCTGCGCATCGAGCGCCAAAGAAGGCGTCGCCGTTTCCAGCGCAACCGGTATTCCTGTCGCCAACCGATATCAGGAAGTGTCTGAACCGTATTGGACGTCACAGGGGCCTCATTTCTCGTAGTGGCCGTTCTGATGCCAGCGCCAGGCATCCGCAATCATCGTCTCTAACGTTGACCTTTTCGGCTTCCATCCCAGTTCGGTTTGGGCGCGGACGGAACCGGACACCAGCTTGGTGCAATCGCCCGCCCGTCGGGCGCCGACCGAATATGGCACAGGGCGGTTGGTGACGGATTTGGAATGCTCGATCACCTCAAGCACGGAAAACCCCGAGCCGGTGCCCAGATTGAAAACACGGCTTTCTTTACCCTGTTCCAACCAGCCCAGCCCCAGAACATGTGCGTCGACCAGATCACAGACATGGACATAATCGCGAATACATGTGCCGTCGGGCGTTTCGTAATCGGTGCCAAAAACGGTCAAACCCTCGCGCTTGCCATCAATCGCATCCAGCATCAGGGGGATCAGATGGGTTTCAGGCCGGTGAAACTCGCCCACTTCGCCTTCGGGATCGGCACCAGCAACGTTGAAATACCGGAAAATGACATGGCGCAGCCCATGGGCCGCTTCGAAATCCCTCAGGATGTCCTCGATCGCGCGCTTTGATGCACCATAGGCATTCAGCGGGTGTTGGGCGGTGGCCTCGTCCAGCACCACATTGTCATGCTCGCCATAGGTGGCGCATGTGGACGAGAACACGAAATCCAGACAGCCCGCCGCAACCGCAGCCTCGATCAGCGTCAACGATCCGGTGACATTGTTCGACCAGTACAACCCGGGCTGCCGCATCGCGTCGCCCACCTGGCTGAGCGCCGCAAAATGCATCACCGCAACCGGCTTATGCTTGGCAAATACCTCGTCCAGGCGTGCCCGGTCCAACAGGTCGCCCTGTTCAAACGGCCCGTATTTCACCGCCTCCTGCCACCCGGTGACCAGATTGTCGTAGGTCACCGGAACATAACCCGCCTGCGCAAGCGCCTTGCAGGCATGCGACCCGATATATCCGGCACCACCGGTCACGAGGATTGGTTTCATGAAACGTCCTTTGGAACCAGATTGCCTGTCATCGAGATATGGAAACCGCGGGGCGTCATGGGCAAAAACCGGCTATTCCAGCCCCATCGCGGCCATCATCTCTTCGATCTTGGGCACGTCCTGCGGGTTGTTCAGCTCCCAGAATTGACGGCCCTTGGCGTCAACCTCGACGCACAGAACCTTGCGGCCATTTTCCATGAATCTGAGCTGTTCAAGACCTTCCAGCTTTTCCAGAGGGCCTGTTGGCCAGCCCGGATAGGCCGCCAACGCATCAGGCCTATAGGCATAGACGCCGACATGGTGAAACACCGGCGTGGGTTCATCCCCGCCAAAGGTTTCTGACGTGAAGGGCACGACCTCTTTCGAGAAATACATCGCGCTGTTGTCGCGCCCGAACACGGCGGTTGTTCCGCCAACACGGCCATGTTTTCGGTCGTTCAGCAGGCTGTTCAAAGCGTCCCCGTCGCAACGCAGGACGGGTGTGGCTACGCCAGCGTCGGGTGCCGCGCGCAGCCCTGTGATCAGGTCTTCGACAAACCAATGCGGTGTCAGGGGTGCATCGCCCTGAAGGTTGACCACGATGTCATATCCGCTGCCCAGAACCTTGTGCGTCTCGGCGCAGCGTTCGGTGCCGTTCTGGCAATTTTCCGAGGTCATCACCACCTCGGCGCCAAAGCCTTCGGACAGTTCGCGGATGCGGTCGTCATCGGTTGCGACCACAACCCGGTCCACGCCCGCAACAGAAGTGGCTGCCCGCCAGGACCGTTCGATCAGTGTCATCGAAACGCCGGTCGCGCCGGTCAGCGGCACCAAAGGCTTGCCCGGATACCGGGTCGAGGCATAGCGCGCGGGGATGGCGATCAGAACTGACATCAGGCCTCCTTCAGCTTAACACCCGGAGCGTACGCGACAAAAAACGGGTTCGCATAGCCCTCTTTGCCATAGACAAGCGGCGCGTGATCGTCAAACCGAACAATCCGGCCTCCGGCCCCGGCCAGTACCGCGTGCCCTGCCGCCGTGTCCCACTCCATCGTGCGCCCGACCCGCGGATAAAGATCCGCCTCGCCCGTCGCAACCAAACAGAACTTGAGAGACGATCCCGCGCTTTTGCTGTCCCTGACCTGATACTTGTTGATGTAATCCTCGGTGGCCTGATCCCGGTGCGACTTTGACGCCACGACCAAAAGCGCGGAATTGTCAGGGTTAGAGACTGATATTGGGGTCAGGGTGCCGGGTGCACCCTTGTCAAACGCGCCCGTTTCCTCGACCGCCTGACCATCGGGCTGCGTATAGAACATGCGACCCCGCGCTGGGGCATAGACCACGCCCCGTGTCGGCGTTCCGTTCTCGACCAGTGCGATGTTGACGGTGAAATCGCCACGGCGGTTGATGAATTCCTTGGTGCCATCCAGCGGATCGACAATCAAAAAGGTATCCCCCTTTTCGGAATGCGAGGCGGCCTGTTCTTCGGTGATTAGCAGGATATCGGGGAACGCCTGACGCAACCCGGCTGAAATCAGCGCATCGGCTGCCTCATCCGCCTCGGTCACAGGGCTGGAGTCTGATTTGACTTTGACGTCGAAATCGTCTGCCTCGTAGATTTCCATGATCCTGTCGCCTGCCTCAAGGGCCAGACGCCGGATGACGGGAATAAGCGCGTCGTAGGTCACAAAAATGCTCCGTTCCTGTGGTTTGTTGATCCAAACTCGTGACCGACTTATGATGCGACGGTTACCGAACGGCAAGATATTCATGCCAGGTTAGGGACGACGAGGCAGGAAAGACCCTTTAAGTGTTCTATTACAAGCGCAATCAAACGCTGCTGGGCGGTGCACTGACGACTGCGGAACTGGTGTTCCACGCGGTGGTGCGGAACGTGCGCGCGCAGCATCCGAATGCGGTGATCGCGATCCTGCTCAACGTTGTGCAATTGCTGGTGATGATGGTCACGTTCTATCTGCTCATGTCGCTGATGGGCCGGGGCGGGGTCGCCAGGATCAGGGGCGAATTTCTGCTGTATGTCCTGTCGGGCGTGTTCCCGTTCATGTTGCACATACAATCGATTGGCGCGATTTCCGGGGTTGGGTCATCCAATAACCCGATGATGCTGCATTCGCCGATGAACGTAATGGTCACGATTCTCGCGGCGGCCTTCAGCACATTCTATAAGTTTCTGCTGGCCATGTTCATCATCCTGTTCGTCTACAGTGTCGCGGTTGCTCCGCTTGAGGTGCAGAACCCCGGCGGCGCCTTCGCAATGCTGGTGCTGGCTTGGTTTACCGGCTGCGCGGTGGGGCTTGTGTTCATGGCGTTGAAACCGTGGGCCCCGACGACCGTTTCGATGCTAACCAATATATATCGCCGTCTGAACATGGTGTTTTCCGGCAAGATGTTCATTGCGAACGCATTGGGTGGCGGGCTGTTGATGATGTTTGCCTGGAACCCGCTGTTTCACATCATCGACCAGACCCGCGGGTTCGTGTTCCGCAACTATTATCCAAGAAACACCAGCTGGGAATACGCGGCCTGGGTTGGAATCGCCCTGTTGATGATCGGTCTTATGGGTGAGTTCTTTACCCGTCAGCACGTGTCGAAAAGCTGGAATGCGCGCCGCTAACGCGCCACCCGCAGCGTAAGATTTATGCGCCCGCCTTTGGGCAGCAGGCGCGAGGATCCGAACCTGATCCGATCCACACCATGATAGGCAAGCCGCGCCGGACCGCCCATGACAACAACATCCCCCGAGCTCAGCCAGATCGACTCGGTCTTGCCGCCGCGCGTCGTGCTGCCAATCCGAAACAAGGCATCGTCGCCCAGCGAAACCGACAGGACGGGCCATGAAAAATCTGCCTCGTCCTTGTCCTGGTGCAGGCCCATTTTTGCGCCTTCCCCGTAATAGTTGACCAAACAGCAATCGGGGGCCCGCTCGGTGCTGACCAGATCACGCCAGATATCCAGAATGGTGGCGGGGATTTCCGGCCATATTCCACCTTTGGGGTGCTGATCCTGATATCGGTATCCTGCCTTGTCGGTCACCCAACCCAGATCACCGGCCGAGGTCATCCGAACCGACATCTCCTTGCCCGAGGGGGTAACAGGCCGGAACAGGGGCGCAGCTTTCAGAATCGGGCGCAAATCCGCGATCACCCGCGACTGGGCCGCAGGATCAAGATAACCTTTCCTGATATCGAACCCCCGCAAAACCAATCGCGCCATTCCGGAAACCCCAATCCTTTCCAATTCCTTGCCAAAAAAGGCATCAGAATCCCTAAAACCTGCGTTCTACGGTGCTTGCAGGCCTCAGGTCTCGCCCTTATATACGCCGGGACGCGCGATGGTAGTGCTGTCGCGCACATCAGATCGGGGGCGGGATGCCGTAACGGGTCCTGTCGTCGAGACATCGCCTTGAAGAGAAAGGGATTGCAAAAATGGGAAAAGTAATCGGGATTGACCTCGGGACCACAAACTCGTGCGTGGCCATCATGGACGGTTCGCAGCCGAAGGTTATCGAAAACGCCGAAGGGGCGCGGACCACGCCCTCGATCGTCGCCTTCACTGAAGATGAGCGACTGGTCGGTCAGCCTGCAAAGCGTCAGGCGGTCACCAACCCCGACAACACGATCTTTGGCGTCAAGCGCCTGATCGGCCGTCGTGTGGATGATGCCGAAGTCGAAAAAGACAAGAAAATGGTGCCTTATACCATCGTTGATGGTGGCAATGGCGACGCGTGGGTTCAGGCCCGCGGTGAAAAATACTCCCCAAGCCAGATCTCGGCCTTCACTCTGGGTAAGATGAAGGAAACAGCGGAAAGCTATCTGGGTGAGGAAGTCACGCAGGCGGTCATCACCGTTCCCGCATACTTCAACGACGCACAGCGTCAGGCCACCAAAGACGCCGGTAAAATCGCCGGTCTGGAAGTGCTGCGGATCATTAACGAACCGACAGCTGCCGCTCTGGCCTATGGTCTGGACAAGCAGGAAACCCAAACCATCGCAGTCTATGACCTTGGTGGCGGTACCTTCGACGTGACCATTCTGGAAATTGACGACGGCCTGTTCGAGGTCAAATCGACCAACGGCGACACCTTCCTGGGTGGTGAAGACTTTGACATGCGCATCGTCAACTACCTGGCGGATGAGTTCAAAAAGGAACACGGTGTCGATCTGTCTGCTGACAAGATGGCCCTGCAGCGTCTGAAAGAAGCCGCGGAAAAAGCCAAGATCGAACTCAGCTCGACCTCGCAGACCGAGATCAACCAGCCGTTCATCTCGATGGGTTCGAACGGTCAGCCGCTGCACATGGTCATGAAACTGACCCGTGCCAAGCTGGAATCCCTGGTCGGTGACCTGATCAAGAAGTCGATGAAGCCGTGCCAGGCTGCTCTGAAAGATGCCGGTCTGTCGGCCGCTGACGTGGACGAAGTTGTTCTGGTCGGTGGTATGACCCGGATGCCGAAAGTGATCGAAGAGGTCACGAAGTTCTTCGGCAAAGAGCCGCACAAAGGCGTGAACCCGGACGAAGTGGTTGCCATGGGTGCCGCCATTCAGGCCGGTGTTCTTCAGGGCGACGTCAAGGACGTGGTTCTGCTGGACGTAACCCCGCTGTCGCTGGGCATCGAGACGCTGGGTGGCGTGTTCACCCGCCTGATCGACCGCAACACCACGATCCCGACGAAAAAGTCTCAGGTCTTCTCGACCGCCGAGGACAACCAGAACGCCGTGACCATCCGCGTGTTCCAGGGCGAGCGTGAAATGGCTGCGGACAACAAAATCCTCGGTCAGTTCAACCTCGAAGACATCCCGCCCGCACCGCGTGGCATGCCCCAGATCGAGGTGACCTTCGACATCGACGCCAACGGCATTGTCTCGGTTTCGGCCAAAGACAAAGGCACCGGCAAGGAACAGAAGATCACCATCCAGGCATCGGGCGGTCTGTCCGACGAAGACATCGAAAAGATGGTCAAGGACGCCGAAGAGAACGCGGAAGCCGACAAGGAACGCCGCGAGCTGGTCGACGCCAAGAACCAGGCGGAAAGCCTCATCCACTCGACCGAAAAGTCGATGGAAGAGCATGCCGACAAGGTCGACCCGACCACGATCGAAGCTATCGAACTGGCGATCGCCGCACTCAAGGACGAGCTGGAAACCGACAATGCCGACAAGATCAAGTCTGGCATCCAGAACGTCACCGAAGCAGCGATGAAGCTGGGTGAGGCCATCTACAAGGCGCAGTCCGAAGAGGCCGAGGACGAGCCTGCCGCGGCAGATGCCGCACATGGTGATGACGATATCGTCGATGCCGAGTTCGAAGATCTGGACGACGACAAGCGTAACTAACGGGTAACCGGGCCAATGTAGGCCGGTCCGGATGCCGGGCCGGCCTATTTACGTTGAGGCAGAAGGAAATACTGATGTCAAAACGCGACTATTACGAAGTGCTCGGCGTGTCCAAGGGCGCTTCGGCGGATGAGATCAAGAAAGGCTTTCGCACGAAAGCCAAAGAGCTGCATCCGGACCGCAACAAGGACAACCCGGATGCCGAGGCGCAGTTCAAGGAAGCCAACGAGGCTTATGACGTGCTGCGCGATGCCGACAAAAAGGCGGCCTATGACCGCTTTGGCCATGCGGCGTTCGAAAACGGCATGGGCGGTGGTGGCCGACCTGGCGGCGGCTTTGGGCAGGGCGATTTCTCCAGCGCGTTCTCGGATGTGTTCGACGACCTGTTCGGCGATTTCATGGGTGGGCAACGTGGCGGTGGCGGTCGACGCGCCGCGCGCGGCTCGGACCTGCGCTATAACCTGCGCGTATCGCTGGAAGAGGCGTATTCGGGTCAGCAGAAAACCATCAATGTACCGACAGCCGTGGCCTGTTCCTCCTGCGAAGGAACCGGTGCAGAAGGCGGGGTCGAGCCGACAACCTGCCCCACCTGTTCCGGCATGGGCAAGGTACGGGCGCAACAGGGTTTCTTTACGGTCGAACGAACCTGCCCCACCTGCTCGGGTCTGGGTCAGATCATCAAGAACCCCTGCAAATCCTGTAAAGGTGCAGGCCGCGTCGAAAAAGATCGCGCCTTGTCGGTCAACATCCCCGCTGGTGTCGAAACCGGTACCCGTATTCGTCTGGCAGGTGAAGGCGAGGCCGGAATGCGCGGTGGCCCTCCGGGCGACCTCTACATCTTTGTGGAAGTGTCTGATCACAAACTGTTCGAACGCGACAGCGTGAACCTCTATTGCCGTGTACCGGTCAGCATGGCCAAGGCCGCGCTGGGCGGATCGATCGAGGTTCCGACAATCGATGGCGGCCGTGGGCGGGTGCAGATCCCGGCAGGCAGCCAGTCGGGCCGGCAAATGCGCCTGCGCGGCAAAGGTATGCCCGCGCTGCGCGGCGGCGGTGTTGGCGACATGTTCATCGAACTGGCCGTCGAAACCCCGGTCAACCTGACCAGCCGCCAAAAAGAACTGCTGCGCGAGTTTGATGATCTGGGCGAAGACAACCACCCGGAATCAAAAAGCTTTTTCTCATCCGTCAAATCCTTCTGGGACGGCATGAAAAGCTGACAACCAGGGTTACCCCGGGGGCTCTGCCCCCGCCGCCCGTTCCGGGCGCCTCCCCCGGGATATTTCCGGCCAGATGAAGCAGGGATCCTTTATTCATCTGGCTCTAAATATCCCGGAGCGCGAGGCAGAGCCTCGCAAAATACTCCCAAAAGACATTCAATTGGCCGTATCAGTTGACCAAAAGTGTCAAT